>JASHOV010000641.1 GCA_030038495.1 Streptosporangiaceae bacterium | reverse complement strand
AGCAGCAGGCGGCGCTCACCCGCGTCGGGGACGGTGGCGGTGCTCATCGCGGTCACTGGCAGGCCTCGCAGGTCTCCGGGTTCTCCAGGGAGCAGGTCACAGCCGCGAGGCCGTCGGCCTGATCAGCCGCGGCCACGGCCACGGCCACGGCGACGGTTGCCTGGGCGATCCGGGTGGCCGGCCGCGAGCGCAGGTAGTACGTCGTCTTCAGGCCGGACTTCCAGGCGTGCAGGTACATCGAGGAGAGCTTGCCGATCGAGGGCGAGGCCAGGAACAAGTTGAGGGACTGGCTCTGGTCGACGAAAGGCGCGCGGGCGGCGGCCATGTCGATCAGTGCGCGCTGCGGCAGCTCCCAGGCCGTGCGGAACAGCTCGCGGACGTCGGCGGGCAGCTCGGCGATGGTCTGCACCGATCCCTCGGCCCGCTTGATCTGGTCCCTGATCGGCTCGGTCCACAGCCCGCGGGCCTTCAGCTCGGTCACCAGCGCCGTGTTGACCTGGAGGAACTCGCCCGACATGGTCTCGCGCTTGAAGAGGTTGGAAACCTGCGGCTCGATGCACTCGTAGCACCCGGCAATCGAGGCGATGGTGGCGGTCGGCGCGATCGCGATCAGGAGCGAGTTCCGCAGCCCCGTCCTGGCGACCCGCCTGCGCAGGGCCTTCCACCGGGCCGCCAGCGTTCCGCTGACCCCCCACAGGTCGGGCTGCAGCTGGCCGGCCGCCGCCCTGGTCTGCCCGAACTCGGGATGAGCGCCGTTGTGCTCGGCGAGCTCAGCCGAGGCCTCGAGCGCGGTCAGGTAGATCTCCTCCGCAATGCGGGCGGACAGGTCCCGCGCGGCCGGCGAGTCAAACGGCAGCCGCAGCGCGAACAGCACGTCCTGCAGGCCCATGACCCCGAGCCCGACCGGCCGCCAGCGCGGGTTGGACGCGGCCGCCTGCTCGGCCGGGTAGAAGGTCAGGTCGATGACCCGGTCCAGGAACGGCACCGCGGTGCGCACGGTCTCCCGCAGCTTGACCCAGTCCAGCGCAGGCCGGCCGTCCCCACCCGCGCCGGTGTCAACCGTGAGGTGGCGGGCCAGGTTAACCGACCCGAGGTTGCAGACGGCGGTCTCGGAGTCCGCCGTGACCTCGGTGATCTCCGTGCAGAGATTGGACAAGTGCACGACGTTCCCCGGAAAGGCGGTCTGGTTGCACCGGGCGTTGGCCGTGTCCTTGAACGTCATCCAGCCGTTGCCGGTCTGCGCCAGCGTGCGCATCATCCTGGCGTACAGGTCGCGGGCCTTCACCTGGCGGACGAACCGGCCGTCCGCCTCGGCCGCGCGGTAGGCGGCGTCGAACGCCTCGCCCCACAGGTCCGGCAGCTCGGGCACCACGTCCGGGTCGATCAGCGACCACATCTCGTCCGCCTCGACCCGGCGCATGAACTCGTCCGGGATCCAGTTGGCCAGGTTCAGGTTGTGGGTGCGCCGGGCCTCCTCGCCGGTGTTGTCGCGCAGTTCGAGGAATTCCTCGATGTCGGGGTGCCACGGCTCCAGATAGACGCACGCCGCGCCCTTGCGCCGGCCGCCCTGGTTCACGGCCGCGACCGACGAGTCGAGCGTGCGCAGCCACGGCACGATGCCGTTCGACTGCCCGTTCGTGCCGCGGATCAGCGCGCCGCGCGAACGGACGCGCGAGAAGCCGATGCCGATGCCGCCGGAGAACTTGCTCAGCCGCGCCACCTGGGCGTACCTGGCGTAGATCGAGTCCAGGTCGTCACGCGGCGAGTCGACGAGGAAGCACGAGGACATCTGCGGGTGCCGGGTGCCGGAGTTGAACAGGGTCGGCGAGCTCGGCAGGTAGGCCAGCGACGACATCAGCCGGTAGAAGCCGATCGCCTCGGCCGGGGTCAGGGACAGGCCGCAGGCGACCCGCAGCAGGAAGTACTGCGGCGTCTCGATCACCAGGCGGCTGGCGGGGTGGCGCAGCAGGTAGCGGTCGTAGACGGTCTTGATGCCGAAGTACTCGAACTCCAGGTCCGCCCCGTCGTTGACGGCGAAGTCAAGCTTGCGCGCGTTGTCCTTGACCAGCCTGGCGGTCTCGTCGCCGATCAGCCCCTCCGCGTGGCCGAGTGCGACGGACTGGCTGAAGGAGGCGATGCCCTGGCCCCTGACCTCCTTGTCGATGTACCCGGACAGCAGCCGGGCCGCAAGCCGGGAGTACTGCGGCTCCACGCCGGTCATTTCCGCAGCGGTCTGAATCGACAGCAGGTCCAGCTCGGCCGTCGTCGCACCGTCGTACAGACCGCTTATCGTCCTCGTCGCGACCCGCATCGGGTCGACCTCGTCGAGATCGCCCGCGCACCGCTGCACGGCGCGCACGATCTTGTTCACGTCGACCGGCTCGCTGTCCCCGTTGCGCTTGCGCACCTGCATGCCGGTCCGGGGGCGCGTGCTCAACCGGGGCGTGGTTACCGTCATGGCTCTCTCCTCGCGAGCTCGCTGCGAATGGCCCGGTACGCGGCCCAGTGCTGCTCCCGTCGCGTGGACGCGACGGGGACGGCGGTCGTTCCCGCTCACCGCTGCGGGGCAGTCCCGGATTTGCGCCGGGTTCCCTCTTGCCTCCGTAAGCCTGGCGTGACTGACAGAATCAGCTGCGAGCAACACCATATGTAGGGACGCCAGCGAATCGAAGCACCACATGTCGTGTCGGCGTGTCGCGCGCGCGGCGGCCTCCAGGTTGCGCAGCGCCTGGACCTCAGGGACACCCGAGTGCGCCCGCCGCGATACCGTTCGGTCGATGACTTCAGCTGAGTCCGGCCAGAGCCAGCCTTGCCTGGTCACCGTCGTCGGTATCGGCGCCGAGGGCTGGCCGTCGCTGACGCAGGACGCCAGGGATACGCTGACCGCCGCCACCACGATCGCCGGCAGCGCGCGTCAGCTTGGGCTGCTGCCCGGTCTGGCGGCGCGGTGCATTCCGCTGCCGTCCCCCCTCCTCGAGCATCTCGACGAGCTGGTTCGCGACCACCCCGGCTTGTGCATGCTCGCCAGCGGGGATCCGATGCTGCATGGCCTGGGCGCCACGCTGACTCGCCGGCTGGGACCGGCGGCCGTGCGGATCATCCCGGCGGTGTCGTCGGTTGCGCTGGCATGCGCGCGGCTCGGCTGGCCTCAGCACGAGGTCGCCGTCGTCTCGCTGGTGAGCCAGCAG
>JASHOV010000640.1 GCA_030038495.1 Streptosporangiaceae bacterium | reverse complement strand
CACCTCGCGGCCCGGCCGGCCCGGCCGGCTCGGCGGCGGGTCCAGGGGTACCAGGACTCGCGGCACGGGCTGGCGGCGCTGGCTGCGACCGCGGCCGATCGCGACGATCATCGCCGTTCTCGTCGCGCTGGCCATTGTCGGCACCGTGGGCATGTACTTCTACCTGAACTCCCAGCTCAACCGGCAGAACATCCTCGTCAGCTATCCGGGCAGGCCCGCCGCCGGCTCGGGCACCAACTGGCTGATCGCCGGCTCCGACAGCCGGCAGGGCCTCACGGTGGCGCAGGAGCGCGAGTACGCCACTGGCTTCAGCTCCGAGATCTCCGGCGGCCGTTCCGATACGATCATGATCCTGCACATTCCGTCCGGCGGCGGGCGGCCGATGCTGATCAGCATCCCGCGCGACTCGTACGTCGACATCCCCGGTTACGGCATGGACAAGATCAATGCCGCATTCGACTTCGGCGGGCCGAAGCTGCTGGCCGAGACCGTTCAGAACGCCACCGGCCTCTATATCAACCACTTCATGGACATCGGTTTCGGCGGCTTCGTCAGCGTCGTCAATGATGTCGGCGGCGTCCGGATGTGCCTGCCCACGGCGCTGCATGACGTGGCCTCGGGCGTGAACCTGAACAAGGGCTGCCAGAACCTCAGCGGCGGCCAGGCGCTGGCGTACGTGCGGGACCGGGAAAGCTTCGTTACCCAGGACCTGCAGCGCGAGCAGGACCAGCGGATCTTCCTCAAGGCGCTGCTGTCGAAGATGACGAGCCTGGGCGTGATGCTCAATCCATTCAAGGCGCTCCCGGCGGCCACCGGGACCGTGCACACGCTCACCGTCGACGAGGGCGCCACTATCTACAACCTGTTCCAGGCCGCGCGGGCGATGCGGAACCCGCTGACGACTACCGTGCCGATCTCCACGTCCACGTACATGACGGCGGATGCCGGCGAGGTCGTGCTGTGGAACAGCTCGCAGGCCAAGCAGCTCTTCAACGACCTGCAGACCGGCCAGCCCGTGCCCCAGGACCTGATCACCGGGTCGACCGCCGGTTAGCAATGTAGCCAGCCCGGCGATTCCGCCCCGCACGGACGTCTGTGTGGATTAGGTGACACCCTGGTGTCACCTAATCCACACAGACGTCCTCGTGCCCGGCCGAGTCGGCGGCTTTTGCGCGGGTTTTGCCCGGTCTTTGCCTCACGTTCAGACTCACCCTCAGGCGCTGGACCCACGTCCGTGGAGGTCGGACTCAGGATGCGTTCAGCTAACCCCCAGGAGCCTGCGGGAGAATGTGGGTCATGAGTAGCAGCACGAGCAATGGTCGCCGGGACCCTGATGCCCGCCTCCTCGTCGTCGAGGACGAGCCGAACATCCTGGAATTGCTGGCGGCAAGCCTCAGGTACTCGGGTTTCGAGGTCATCACCGCCGCCGCGGGGAACGAGGCCGTCCAGGCCGCGCAGCGGCACAGACCCGACCTCATCGTGCTGGACGTGATGCTGCCCGATATGGACGGATTCGATGTCGTCCGGCGGCTCCGGGGTGGCGGCGCCCAGATTCCGGTCGTCTTCCTCACCGCGCGCGACTCGACCGAGGACAAGATCCGCGGCCTGACCCTCGGCGGCGACGACTATGTCACCAAGCCGTTCAGCCTGGAGGAGGTCATCGCCCGGATCCGGGCGGTGCTGCGCCGGACTCGGGGCGACGGCAGCGAGCCGCCGCCGCGGCTGAAGTTCGCCGACCTGGAACTGGACGAGGACAGTCACGAGGTGTGGCGGGGCGGCAAGCAGGTCGCGCTCTCCCCCACCGAGTTCAAGCTGCTGCGCTACTTCATGGGCAACGCCAATCGCGTGCTGTCCAAGATGCAGATCCTCGACCATGTGTGGGACTACGACTTCCGCGGGGACACCGGAATCGTGGAGTCCTACGTATCGGTGCTGCGGCGCAAGATTGACACGGCCGAGCCGCACCTTCTGCACACCCTGCGCGGCGTCGGGTACGTTCTCAGGCTCCCCTCGTCGTAGCCGCGCGTCCGGCCTATGACTTACAACACGCGCTCCGCGGGCTTCTGGGAGTCGCTCCGGCGGCTGCCAGAGCGCACGACGCTGCGCACCAAGCTGATCACAGCGGTGCTAGCGCTGGTCGCGGTTGCGCTGGTCGTCATCAGCGTGGCCGGCCTGTCGTTCCTGCGCAGCTACCTGCTGGGCAATGTCGATCAGCAGCTGGGTCCCCTGGCCGCCCAGGTTGAAGGCGCTGGCCACGGACTACCCGTCCGTGACTTCGGGCCGGAGAACTGGGTCGCCGATTTCGTGGTAGATGGCAAGGTACTGCGGATCTACCCCGCCGTCTCGTCCAGTGGTCCGCAGGTCTCGGCGAACGCGGCGTGGCTGACGAGCGGTAACCCTACGACGGTGTCGGGAACCAGCGCGGATACGCGGTGGCGAGTCCTGGCAATCCCCGGGCAGCAGGTGTACGACGCCGCGACCGGGACACCGGTGACGGGAACGCTGGTCGTTGGTATTGACGTCTCGGCGGAGTACTCGACGATCGGCAAGCTCACGACTGTCGACGTCGTCGTGAGCATCCTGATCCTGATCGCCCTGGTCGCGATCGGCGCCGCGGTTATCCAGGCCAGCCTGCGCCCGCTGAGGGAGATCGAGGAGACGGCCGGGGCCATCGCGGCGGGCGACCTGACCAGACGGGTGCCCGAGCAGGATCCGAACACCGAGGTCGGGCGTCTGGGTCGGTCCCTGAACGTCATGCTGAGCCAGATCGAGGCCGCTTTCGACGCCCAGTCGCAGTCCGAGGACGCAGCCCGGCGCTCAGAGTCGCGGATGCGCCAGTTCATGGGTGATGCGAGCCACGAGCTGCGTACCCCGCTCACCGCGATCCGCGGGTTCGCCGAGTATTACCGGCAGCGCGGCGGGGTCCGCGCCGCAGCCGGCGATGGGACCGCCGCCGGGCCCAACGGGAAGGGCCAGCTTTCCCAGGCCGACCTCGACCGGATCATGCGCCGACTCGAGCAGGAGTCCGCACGGATGGGCATCCTGGTCGAGGACATGCTGCTGCTGGCCAGGATGGACCAGCAGCGACCGCTGGACTACAGCCCCGTCGACCTGCTGACCCTTGCGGCGGACGCGGTTCACGATGCCCGCATGGTCGCGCCGGATCGCGCGATCAACCTCACCGTCGGCACCGGCGCCGCCCTGCTGGTTAACGGTGACGAGGTCAGGCTGCGCCAGGTCATCGGCAACCTGATGAGCAACGCGCTGTCGCACACGCCCGCCGGCTCACCGATCGACGTCCATATCAGGTCGGGCAACATGGCCGAGATTCAGTCGGCGACCGCGTCTCCCGGCCAGCCCTTGCCCGCCGACGTGGGGCCGCAGGCGTGGCACGGCGCTCACACCACTACTCCGGCGGCCGTGCTCGAGGTCACAGACCAGGGGCCTGGCCTCACCCAGGAGCAGGCCGCGCACGCGTTCGAGCGGTTCTATCGTGCGGACGCGGCCCGGACGACCGGCGGCACCGGCCTGGGCCTCGCGATCGTCGCCGCGCTGGTGGCCGCGCACCGCGGCGCGGTGTGGGTCAGGACACAAGTCGGGCACGGGGCCACGTTCGCGATCGCGCTGCCGCTCGCACCGGAGGCGGTGCGCGAGGCCGGCGACGAGGACGATCAGGATGACCCGGTGGAATCCCCCGACGATGCCCCCGTTCCCGGCCCGCAGTGGTTGGAATCGAACGCGGGCGGCCCGGCGCCGGGCGGCATCAGCTAGATCGCGGGGCGCTACGGGCGGAGGGCAGCCCGAGCGGCCGCCAGTGCGCTGTCGCGGTAGGCAGTGCCGAATAGGCAGACGTGCACGAGCAGCGGATGCAGCTGGTGCAGCGGCACGCGCCCGCGCCAGCCGTCGGCCAGCGGGGCAACCTGCTGGTAGGCGGCCAGGATGCGGTCCAGGTGCGGCGCGCCGAACAGCCTCAGCATCGCCAGGTCGGTCTCCCGGTGACCGCCATGCGCGGCGGGGTCGATGAGCCAGCCGCGACCGCCCGACCAGAGCACGTTGCCCGACCAGCAGTCGCCGTGGATCCGGCTGGGCGATTCCGCCGGGCCGGCCAGCTCGGTGATCTTGTCTGCGACCTGTTCCACCAGCCGGCCATCGGCGGCGGTCAGCCCGCCCCGATCGCGAGCGATGCGGACGTAGGGAACGAGCCGGCAGGCCGCGTACCACTGCGGCCAGTCGGTCGCCTCGTCGTCCGGCAGCGGCAGGCCCGCGATGACGCCGGGCCACGGTGCCCCGAACCGCTCCGCGCCCGCCCTGTGCAGCCGGGCGAGGTCGGCGCCGAATCGCTCGGCGGCCGCCGCTGCGCCCGATTCCTCAGGCACCCATTCGAGCACCAGAACCTCGTCGCTGACCGCGA
>JASHOV010000639.1 GCA_030038495.1 Streptosporangiaceae bacterium | reverse complement strand
ACTGGCCGAATCCGCCGGACATCTACGGCAGATCCGGCCCGGTCTCACGCCAGAAGGGCCGGCCGATTAACCGGGAGCGTTACCGTCCTGGCAGAGCGGTAACGCTCCCAGTTAGTCGCACGGCCCCTGCGCCCGCCGCTCCTCTCAGGCAAGAGATCATCAACGGCTAAGTTGGTACATCTTGACAATGCCGCTCTCACGACATCAGGGGGCAGTTTGCTGTTGTTCCCGCGGCCTCGCAGCGCCGGCCCGAGACCAGCCGGCGGCCCGAGCGGCCGGCGGCAGCGCCAGCGGGCGGCGCAAAGCGGCACCAATCACCCCTGGCCGCGAGCCAAGACGGTGATCTTGCCACTCACGGCGGACTCCCGGTGCATCTTGACAATGCCGCTCTTACGACATCAGGTGGTGGGTTTGCCGTTGTTTGTAGCCTCCGCTGCCCGGAGCCGGCTAGCGAGACGGGCCACCGCGGGCCCGCCGCCGCCGGGCTCCGACCAGGGCGCTGCCGCCGGCCAGCACGAGCGCCCCGGCGATCCCCAGCAGGGCGGCCAGGTTCGCGCCAGTGATGGGAACGGGCGGCCCCGGTGGTACCGGCGACACCGACGGTGACGGCGTCGGGGGCGGGATGGGCCCCTGCTTGTTGGTGAACGTGCAGGTGATGTCCTCGTCGATGGCCGCGACGAACTTGTCGTCGGTGATCGGCACCGGCGTGGTCGTGCCGGTCTTGACGCACGCCAGGCCGACCAGCTCATACCCCTCGGGCCCGGACTCGCTGAGCGTGTAGCGCACGCCGGGCGGGATGGTCACGCCGGTGACATCCGGGGCTCCGGTCACGCCGCTGACGGTCGGCGACCAGCTGCTGTCGGCCGGAGCCGGGGTCGCGGTCAGCGTCCAGTCCGTCGGCCCGACCCCGCTGCCGTGCTTGAGCAGCTCCTTGACCAGGGTCAGCTTGGCCGGCAGCGGCTCGTTGATCGCGGTGCAGACCACGTGCGTGCCCGGAGCCAAGGCAATGGTGCCGGCCGCGCCCGTGAAGTCCTCTAGCCCGGACTGGCCGCGCGCGAGCTGCTCCACGCAGTTCCACGATCCGGTCGCGCCCTCCGCCGGATGGCCGCCGCCGGGCTGGACCGTCTGCTCGTAGCCGGGCACATCCGACTCGGACAGGACGTACCGCGTCCCGGCCGTAACGGTCCCGCTGACGCCGGTGGTCCCCTCGACGGCCTTCGTTCCGTTCGGAGCCGTCGCCGTCAGCGTCCAGGAGTCCACGGGCACCGTCGGCGCGCCGGGGAAGATGTTGTTGATCTGCTTGACCACCGTTAGCGTCGCCGTGCAGGTCACGTCGTTGGTGACGCTGAAGGCGTTCAGCCCTTCCGCCAGCGGCTCGGTGGTGCCGATGTCGCCGGTCACCGAGTTCGTGCAGCCGACCGGAATGCGGACGTCCTCCTCCGCGATGGTCAGCAGATCACCCTCGTGATACCCGTCGTAGACGGTGCCCCAGGCCGGATGGCTGACGTCGGCCGGCGACGGGTCCAGGACCAGCGAGGCCTGGAAGTCCGAAGGCTGATTCGGATACGTGTAGGTGGTCCCGTTGATCACCCAGGTCTTGTTCACCAGCACGGACGCCGGGTTCGGCTGGGATACGGCCTGGTTGTAGACGGTGCACGTGATGATGAGGTGCGGGCTGGCCTCGACGGTGAAGCCCGGCCCGCTCGGCGCGTCATCGACCGGGACTTCGAGGCCGCCGGGGGTGCGGCAGATCGCGTTCCTTGCGTTCGGAGCCGGCACGTGCTCGTAACCGGGCTCGACGTCCTCGGTGAGGGTCACCCGCTCAGAGGTCAGCGTCCTGACCCTGAAGCTCACTGCGCCGTCGGCGCCGGTGACGCCGGTCGGTGGCGTGACCGTGTCGGGCATGGAGTGGAACGTCCAGCCCGGCGCGGGTACCCCGGCGCTGAAGTCGCCGGGGCTGGTGTCGGGAATGACTTCCTTGACGACGTTGACCGTACCGAGGCAGTTCTGCTCGGCGAGGTCCCTGAGCACCGCTTCCAGGTGCGCGAAGTTGGTGGTGAAGTAGTCGCTGTCCGGCACGCGTCCCGAGATAGCCGCCAGGTTGTTCACCGACCGCCCCTCGGTGCCGATGCCGACCGCGATGACCCTCGTGCCCCTGGCTTTCAGCGCGTTGGCCGAGAAGATGCCGTTCTCGACCTCGATGAACCGGCTGGCGTTCCCCGGCCCGTAAGCCGCCGGACCGTAGAACGTCGGATTGCCGTCGGTCAGCACCAGGGCGACGTCGTAGCGGTCGGAACTGGAAGCGATCTGCCAGATGCCCTGGTCCCAGTTGGTCCCGGCTTCGCTTCCCGTCTCGACCGTGAGTCCGTCGACCTTCGAGGTGACGGCGCCCGCGGATTCCGTGGTCGCGACGGACGTCAGCGGCAGGTTCGAGTTAACCGGCCTGCTGGCGGGCGCGTGCGTGGCGAAGGTGTAGACGGCGACGCTCGAAGGTGTCCCGGTCAGGGCGGAGACGAAGCTCTTCCCCGCGGCCCGCAGCTGCGTAATGTTCGCTCCGATCGAACCCGACAGGTCGAAAAGCAGGGCCACATTCAGGCCGCATTTATCGGGCAGCGGCGGATTGTCGCGAGATGCCGCCCACAGGCTGCCGCGTGCGGTCGGGGTGGCCGTATTGCTCGTGACGGCTATCGGCACCGAGACATCGCTGCGCACGTTGGCGACAAAGAGCTCCCGGTAATTGGTGGGAACCTCCGCGCCGCCGCTGCCGACCTCCAGCGCCTCGCTGGCGAACCAGCCGCCGGGCACCGACGCCTGGACTACCCAGTAACCGCGCGTGCTGCCGCCAGAACCACCGGACTCATCCGGTACGGAGACGCCGCAGCTACCGGACGTTCCGGTCACGCAACTCGCGGTCGGAACCCCTACCGGCCTCGTGCCCTGGTACCCGGCGTAAAAGTCGAACCGCACGCCCCCAAGCCCGGCCACGGCGGTCGCGCCCGTCCGGTCGCCGCCCGCGGTGACCGTGATAACGGGATCGCCTGCTTTCTCGCCCCCGGCTAAGCCGGCCTGCGGCGCGGCCGCAGCGCTTGCGAACCACGAAGTCGCGGCAATGACGGCAAGCGATGCGAGAATGCACGCAACGGCAATTAGACGGCGCAACGGAACTGCCCCCGGAGTGCGATGAAACTGCAGAAGATCCCCGAAACTTAAACGCTAACAGCACGGCGCTACCACGTCGGTCAACAATTCGAATTGTCGATTGCAGGTGGTGTCATCATCGTGTGATCGGGCTACTGCGCTATTGCCGGGTCCCTCGCTCGCCGACCGCGGCGTCCACCGCGGCCAGCGCCTGCTGCCACGGGAACGGCCCGTCCGACCCGGGTTCACGCAGTACGCGAACGCCCCAGGAGGTCAGCCTGGCCAGGCTCTCCGCCACCGCCGGATGGGCGGCGTGCTCCGGGTTACTCCACGGCACCGCGACGATCGGCAGTCTCTTGCCGATGGCCTCCACCAGGATTCCGAGTGCCAGGGTGTCGCAGATGCCCGCGGACCATTTGTTGATCGTGTTCACCGTGGCGGGCGCCACGATGATCGCGTCCGGATCGGGCAGCACGTCGGGGTCGCCGGGGTCCTTGTACTCGCTGCGCACCGGATAGCCGGTCAGCCCGCCCAGGGCACCGGCGTCCAGGAACCTGACCGCCGCCGGCGTGACCAGCAGGCACACCGTCCAGCCCTCCCGCTGCGCGGCGGTGATGAGCGTCCCGGCCTCGCGCGCGGGCGGAGCCGCGCACGCGATCACGTATAGGACGCCGCGGCTCACGCGCAGCACGCTACCGCAACCGTGGCGCGCGTTCGGCCCGAGCCAGAGGAGCGCCGAGGCCGCCCCGAGGGGCAACGTTGGACCATTGCTGCCCTTCTATGGGCAACGTAGGGGCTTTGCTGCCCTTCGGGGCGGGAACGGCGGCTCCTCTCGGCGGGTCTGGCCGGCAGCGCATAGCCTGGACGGCGAGGGGAAGCTGGGGCCAGAGTGACCGGCTCGGGGTGGTGAATATGACACTCAATAGGGATATCGAGCGAATTGTTCGCGCCGCGTGCGCTGCGCCCTCGGTCCATAACTCGCAGCCCTGGCAGTTCGCCGTCGACCACGGTGACATCCTGCAGCTGTCCGCGGCCGTGGACCGGGCCCTGTGGGTGTGCGACCCGTCGGCCCGGCTGCTCTACATGAGCTGCGGCGCCGCGCTGCTGAACGCCCGGCTGGCGATCCGCGCCGCGGGCGGTCAGCCGGACCTCTGGCTGCTGCCCCATCCGGACTACTCGTTTGAAGTACTCGCCCGCATTCGCATCTCGCCGGGTACGCCGGCATCGCCCGAGGAGCGGGAGCTGCACGACGCGATCCCCCGGCGGCGTACCAACCGCGGGCCCTGCACCGGCAAGCCCATCCCGGAGTCCGTCACGGCGGCCATGCGGGAGGCTGCCAGGAGCGAGGGGGCCGGGCTGCGCCTGCTGGACCGGGACCAGACTGAGTCGGTGCTCGCGGCATCGGCCGAGGCGAGCGACGAGCTGGCGGCTAATGGGGAGCACCGGCAGGAGCTGAGGCGCTGGATTGGCACCGGCCGCAACGACGGCATCCCCCTGGCGGCACTTCCGCATCAGCCCGCCAGTGAGCCCGCCCCGGTCCGGACCCGGGACTATTTCGCCGCGGTCCCGCGCGCGAGAGGTCCGAAGGTGCGGTACGAGCGCTTCCCGCACGTGGCCGTGCTCACCACCGCCGAGGACGAGCCGAGGGACTGGCTGGTCGCGGGACAGGCCCTGCAGCGCGTTCTGCTGACCGCGACGGCCAGCGGGATTTCCGCTTCGTTCCTGTGCCAGCTGCTGGAGCTACGCGACATGCGCGAGGACGATCCACCGCACTGGCCGGGCCCGGCGAACCAGCAGATGATCATCAGACTCGGCTACGCGGCCGAGCCCACGGTCAGCATGCCCCGAAGGCCGCTGGCCGACGTGCTGGATTGGCGCAATCTCGCGCCGACCGCTCAGGCGTCGTAGCCGCCGCCGGTCAGGCGTCATAGTCCACCGTCAGCTCGCCGGACATGGGCAGCGACTGGCAGGTCAGCACGAAGCCGGCGGCAAGCTCGGAGGGCTCGAGCGCGAAATTGCGGCGCATCCGCACCTCACCCGAGCGCACCAGCGCCCGGCAGGTTCCGCACACACCGCCCTTGCACGCGAACGGCAGGTCCGGCCGGGCCCGCTGCGCACCGTCCAGCACCGGCGTGCCGGCCGGGATGGTCGTGGTACTGGTCCGCCCGTCCAGGATGACCGTGACCTCGCAGCCTCCCATCAGCGGCTGCTCCTCGTGCCGTTCCTGCTCGGGCGGCGTCTCCTCCACGTAGAACAGCTCGCGATGCACCCGCTGCGCGGGAACCCCCAGCTCGGTGAGCACGGTGATCGCGTCCGTCACCATCCCGTAGGGCCCGCAGAGCCACCAGTGGTCGACCTCGTCGACCTCGCACAGCGCGGGCAGCAGCCGGCGCAGCCGCGCGGCGTCCATGCGGCCGCTGAACAGATCGACCTCCTGCGGCTCGCGGGACAGCACGTGGGCGAGTTGCAGGCGGACCGGGTAACTGTCCTTGAGGTCGGCGACCTCGTCGGCGAACATGACCGAGTCGGCCCGCCGGTTCCCGTACAGGACCGTGGCCTGGGCCTGCGGGTTCTGCAGCGCCGACGCGGTGATCGACAGCACCGGGGTGATCCCCGAGCCCGCCGCGATCAGCACGTGGCGGCCCGGCACGTGCAGGTCAGGAGTGAACGACCCGGACGGAGGCTGCGCCTCGATCCGGTCACCGGGCCGCACGTCGCGAACCAGCCAGCCGGAAACGGCGCCGCCGGGCACTTCCCTGACTCCGATCCGTAGCGGCTGCCCGGCCGGAGCACAGATCGAGTAGGAGCGCCGTTCCTCCCGGCCGCCGACGATCCTCCGGAGGGTCAGCGACTGGCCCGGGCGGAACGCGAACTCCTCCGCCAGGGCGGGTGGCACGTCGAACGTAACGGCGGCCGCGTCCTCGCAGAGCCGGTCGACCCGCGCGACGGTCAGCTCGCGGAACTGCCGCCGCGCGGCGACAGGTGGGGCCTGATCGGAGGTTACGGACATGGTCAGACCTCCCTGATGTGCTCGAACGGCTCGGCGCAGCCGCGGCATCGGTACAGGTCCTTGCACGCCGTCGAGCCGAAGGCCGCGGTCCGCTCGGTATCCCTAGATCCGCAGGCTGGGCAGGCGAGCCCGCGCTCCGGTGCGGTAGTCAGCGTGAGCGGAACGGCGGCTCCCGCGGGCCGGACGATCGTGCTCCCGCGAGAATCGGGCGGCGCGATGCCCGCCGCCGCAAGCTTCCGGCGTCCCTCCGCCGTAATCCAGTCGCTCGACCACGGCGGGTTCAGCACCGTCCGCACCTCGACGTCCGTAAAGCCCGCATCGACGAGCCGCCCATAAACGTCGCCGCGAATCTCGGCGACCGCCGGGCACCCCGAGAACGTCGGCGTAATCGACACCACAACCTTGCCGTCCTCGACACTGACGTCACGCAAGATGCCCAGGTCGCCGACCGTCAGCATCGGCAGCTCCGGGTCCGCCACTGCTTCCACGATTCGCCGGGCGCGGTTGGTGTCCGGACCAAGGGCGGCCGGGGCGACCCTGTCCGGCACGTTCTTTTTGTGCCGGACAGGGATCGCCCTGGCCGCACGTTCGCTGCGCATCACCACACGGCCCCTGGCATCGACCTCGCCACGCTCTGCAGCTCCGCGAGCAGGTAGCCCATGACCTCGGTGTGCACGCCATCACGGCCGGCCTGGCCCCCGACCGGCGCCATCGCCGCCACATGCGGCCAGTCAAGCCCGGCCGCCTCGAGCGCAGCCGCGAGCACGGCGTCGAACTCGGCCAGGACCGACGACGGATCGACCGCGATCGCGGCGGCACCGAGCCGGGACTCGGTCGCCGTGGGCTTGAACAGCTCCGGCACCAGCGGCGCGACGGCCAGCAGCCCGGCCTTCATCCGCTCGCGGGAGTATTCGGTACCGTCACCCAGCCGGACTGCCCACTGCGCGGCGTAGTCGCGGTGGTAGGTCAGCTCCCGCACGCCCTGAGCCGCCACCGCCGCGAGGACCGGATCAGCGGAGGACCGCAGGCGAGCCAGCAGCGCCAGTCGCCATGTGCTGAAGACCAGCAGCCGGGCTATCAGGCCTGCGAAGTCGGCGTCGACGACCTCGGCCAGCCGGACGCTGCGGAACTCCCGCTCGCCGCGCAGGAACGCGTAGTCGTCCTCCGTGCGGCCGGACCCGTCGGCGGCGCCGGCCCGCGCCAGCAGCAGCCGCGCCTGGCCGAGCAGGTCGAGGGCGATGTTGGCGAGCGCCGTTTCCTCTTCCAGTTCGGGTGCCCTGGCCAGCCACTGCTGCAGCCGGTGCGACATGATCAGCGCGTCGTCGCCGAGCATGAGGCAGTAGGCGGCCAGATCCGTGCCGTCGACGCCGTCGGGCAGCGTCGTGTCGACACCCGCCAGCGGGTCGGTGAATCCTGTGCCGTAGGCCCACCGGTGGCCGGGGTCCTCGCCCTCGTTGATCGCCTCGTAGGCGGTGTCGAAGTTCATCTCAGCTCTGCGGGCCTCAGATATGCGGCACAGTGTCGGGGATCTCGTAGAACGTCGGGTGCCGGTACACCTTGTCCCCGCTCGGGGCGAAGAACGGGTCCTTTTCGTCGGGACTGGACGCGGTGATGTCGGCCGCCTTCACCACCCAGATGCTGACGCCCTCGTTCCGCCGGGTGTACAGATCACGGGCGTGGTGCAGGGCCATCGTCGCGTCGGCCGCGTGCAGCGACCCGACGTGCACGTGGTTGAGGCCGCGCTTGCTGCGCAGGAACACCTCGAACAGCGGCCAGTTCGACCGGATCTCCTCGCTCATGCCACCGCCCCCTGCCCGGCCGCGCGGACGGCCTGCTTCGCCGCATGCGCGGCCGCCGCGTCGCGCACCCACTGGCCGCCCTCGTGGGCCGCGCGCCGGCCCGCGATCCGCTGCGCGTTGCATGGCCCGTTCCCGGAAATGACTCGCTTGAACTCGGCCCAGTCCGGCTGCCCGAAGTCGTAGTGCCCGCGC
This sequence comes from Streptosporangiaceae bacterium, assembly GCA_030038495.1. GTDB lineage: Bacteria > Actinomycetota > Actinomycetes > Streptosporangiales > Streptosporangiaceae > JAJYUU01. The sequence goes on along the minus strand of JASHOV010000639.1, from coordinate 3,205 downwards.
TCGGCGTTCCAGCACAGGGCCGGATCGGGCAGCGTCACGCCCAGCACGTCGGCCTGCGGCACCGTCATGTCGACAAACCGCTGGCGCAGGTCGTCGTTGGTATGCCGCTTGATCCGCCAGCGCATCGACTGCTCGGTATTCGGCGACTCGGCGTCCGGCGGGCCGAACATCATCAGCGATGGCCACCACCAGCGGCTGGTCGCGTCCTGCACCATCTCGCGCTGCGCCTGCGTCCCGCGCATCATCGTCAGCAGCAGCTCATAGCCCTGCCGCTGGTGGAACGACTCCTCCTTGCAGATGCGGATCATCGCGCGGGCATACGGGCCGTAGGACGAGCGGCACAGCGGCACCTGGTTGCAGATGGCGGCACCGTCGACCAGCCAGCCGATCACGCCGACGTCGGCGAAGGTCAGCGTCGGGTAGTTGAAGATCGAGGAGTACTTCTGCGCGCCCGTGATCAGCCGGCTGGTCAGGTCGGCCCGGTCCGCTCCGAGGGTCTCGGCGGCCGAGTAAAGGTAGAGCCCGTGCCCGGCCTCGTCCTGGACCTTGGCCAGCAAGATCGCCTTGCGGCGCAGCGACGGCGCTCGGGTGACCCAGTTGCCCTCGGGCTGCATGCCGATGATCTCCGAATGAGCGTGCTGCGCGATCTGCCGGATCATCGTCTTCCGGTAGGCGTCGGGCATCCAGTCCCTGGGCTCGATCCGCCGGTCACGCGCAACCGTGTCCTCGAAATACTGCTCCAGCTCAGCGGCGTGCGCGGCCTCATCCCGTGCTGCGGTCATCGGCCCTCCCCTAATAACCGATCATTCGGTCAGTAATTATAGCCCGCCGGCCCTCGGTGCGGCACTGCTGCCTGGTAGCGGGAACGCGGCCGCGCCGGGGTGCCCGCTATGGCCGCTTGCCCAGCAGCGCGATCAGTCCCCAGCGACCGGACCCGGGGAAGCCGACCGCCCACGCGCTCGCCGATCGCGGTATCGGCGCGACCTCCATGAGCTCATAGGCCTGCGTCGGGCCCGAGGGTGACGTGGCGACCCACTTGCGGCCGGTCCAGTGCGTATAGGGGCCGAGCCAGACCCCGTCCTGATCATCGAAGACGAAGCCCCAGGACCCGAAGTCGAATCGGTTCGGGATCAGCTGGGTACTCCACTTGTGGCCGTTCCAGTAGCTGAGCGCCTGGCGGGCATGGCTCCCGGTATCGCCGTCGAGGATCCAGACCTGGCCCTTGGGGGACGCGGCCAACTGCGGGAAGATGCCGAGCCGCCGCCCGAGAGATGCGATCTGGTGCAGGCCAGCGCCGGTGCTCTCGTACACCTGCGCCTTCCCTGTCGACGTCGGACTGTTCGCGGATGGCTCCGACAGCACCCAGACTCGGCTGCCTCCGCTCGACATGGCCATCACGTAGCCGGGCACGGAGTAGTTCGTCACGGTGCCGTCGTTCCACCGCCAGACGTCGGTGGTGCAGTCCGGCGCCGACGGCGGTCCCGGGCAGGACGGGGTATAGCCCCAGACGTCGGAGTAGCTCAGGACGACGCTCTCGGCGGCCGCAGCCAACGGGGCCTTACTCCAGGAATGGCCGTCGTACACCAGCGTCCCCGGCGAGCCTGAGATGTCTGAACACGGCACCCAGACGTTGTCCGCCGAGGTTGCCTGCACGGCGGTGGGGATGCAGTCCTTGCCGCCGCTGACCGGTACCTGACGCCACGCCGACCCGGTCCAGTGCAGGACGTACAGTCCGGCCTTGTCCCCTCCGACTGCAAACGCGTCCCGTGGCCCGGTAGCGGCGACATAGGTGAGGTCCGCGGTGCCCACGCGGGAGTGGAAATAGACGTGCCACGCAGGCGCCGAGGCCTTCTTCGCCGTCGCGGCTGAGGCAGCCGACGTCCGGGTCGGCTGAGCGGCCGCCGTTCCGGCACAAAGGCCTCCGGCGATCGCGGCGGTGGCAGCAATCACGAGCCCAGCCCGCAGGAACCGGCTATTCAATGGTCTTCCCCGTTTCGCCGTATATCGTGGCGTAAAGCCTAAGCTTCGGGGTGTTTTCTGGATAGTGGCGCGAGCCGGAAACCCGCCGGCACGCGGCTACGCCGCGGGCCACTGCTTGGCGACCAGCGTGAGCACGTCGTACTTCGCGACCGACGCGCCTTCCTGGTTGGTCACATCGGTGTCCCACCGCACCTCGCCGTGCGCGGCGTCCTCGCGCGGGATGATCTGCTTGCAGGTCAGCGTCACGGTCAGTTCGTCGCCGGGATACACCGGCGCGAGAAAGCGCAGGTTCTCCAGGCCGTAGTTGGCCAGCACCGGGCCGGGGTCGGGCTGCACGAACAGCCCGGCCGCGAAGGACAGGATCAGGTAACCGTGCGCGACCCGCCCGTCGAAGAACGGGTTGGCCCGCGCGGCCTCCTCGTCCATGTGCGCGTAGAAGGTGTCGCCGGTGAACTCGGCGAAGTGCTCGATGTCCTCCAGCGTGACCCGCCTGGGCCCGGCGACCACGGTGTCGCCCACGCGAAGCTCGGCCAGCGGCTTGCGGAACGGGTGGCCGCCCTCGGTGTCGCGGGCCGCGCCCGGCACCCAGTTCCCGGTCACCGCGGCGAGCACCCGAGGGCTGGCCTGCACGGCCGTGCGCTGCATGTAGTGCAGCACGCCGCGGATGCCGCCCATCTCCTCGCCGCCACCGGCCCGGCCGGGCCCGCCGTGCACCAGCATCGGCAGCGGCGAGCCGTGGCCGGTGGACTCCGCCGCATCGTCGCGGTCGAGTACGAGCAGGCGGCCGTGCCAGTGCGCGCAGCCGAGTACGACCTCGCGGGCGAAATCCAGGTCGCCGGTGACGACCGAGCCGGCCAGGCTGCCGAGCCCGCGGCCGGCCAGGTCGATGACGTGGGCGGTGCTGTCATAGCCGATGACCGTGGCGACCGGCCCGAAGGCCTCGATCTCGTGCGGCTCGGCCCGGCCCGCGTCCGGTGCCAGCAGCAGCAGCGGGGAGACGAACGCGCCGCGTTCCTCGTCCGCGCCGGCCACCTCGACGTGCTCCGGGTCCCCGTACACCAGCCGCGCGCCGGCCTCCAGCGCCTTCACGCTGCGCCGGACCTCCTCGCGCTGCTCCAGGCTGGCCAGCGCGCCCATCACCACGTTCGGCTCCGCCGGGCTGCCGACCACGACCCGTGCCAGCGCCTCCGTTACCGCCTCCATGACCGCCTCGACCTGCGGGGAG
>JASHOV010000063.1 GCA_030038495.1 Streptosporangiaceae bacterium | reverse complement strand
CCCATGGCCCCTACTCATGACGAGGGCCAGCCCTACATCCCGGCGATGAGCTTCTCGACCCGCTCGTCGACCGACCGGAACGGGTCCTTGCACAGCACGGTCCGCTGCGCCTGGTCGTTCAGCTTCAGGTGCACCCAGTCGACGGTGAAGTCACGGCGACGCTCCTGCGCGCGCCGGATGAATTCGCCGCGCAGCCGCGCCCTCGTGGTCTGCGGCGGGATGTTCTTCGCGGCGAAGATGTCGATATCGCGGCAGGCCCGCTCCACCGCACCGCGCTTTTGCAGCAGGTAGTACAGGCCGCGCCCGCGGTGGACGTCGTGGTAGGCCAGGTCGAGCTGAGCCACCCTGGGCGAGGCGAGCGGAAGATCGTGCTTGGTCCGGTACCGCTCGATCAGCTGGTACTTGGTGACCCAGTCGATCTCCCGCGCCACGGTCTCCAGGTCCCCGGTCTCCACCGCGCGCAGCGTCCGCTGCCACAGGTCAAGCACCCGCGCGGTTACCGGGTCGGGGCCCTTGCGCGCGGTGAAGTCCAGCGCCTTGGCCAGGTACTCCTGCTGGATATCGAGCGCGCTGACCTCGCGGCCGTTGGCCAGCCGAACCTTCCGCCTGCCGGTCATGTCGTGGCTGACATCCCTGATCGCCCGGATCGGGTTCTCCAGCGTCAGGTCCCGCATAACGATGCCCGCCTCCACCATCCGCAGCACCAGGTCGGTCGCGCCGACCTTGAGCAGCATGGTGGTCTCGCTCATGTTGGAGTCGCCGACAATCACGTGCAGGCGGCGGAACCGCTCCGCGTCGGCGTGCGGCTCGTCCCTGGTATTGATGATCGGCCGGGAACGAGTGGTCGCCGAGGAGACGCCCTCCCAGATGTGCTCGGCCCGCTGGCTGACGCAGTACACCGCGCCGCGCGGGGTCTGCAGGACCTTGCCCGCACCGCAGATGATCTGCCTGGTGACCAGGAACGGGATCAGCACGTCCGCCAGGCGGCCGAACTCGCCGTGCCGACCTACCAGGTAGTTCTCATGGCAGCCGTAGGAGTTGCCGGCCGAGTCGGTGTTGTTCTTGAACAGGTAGATGTCGCCCGCTATGCCTTCCTCGCGGAGCCGGGTGTCGGCATCTACCAGCAGGCCCTCGAGGATCCGCTCGCCGGCCTTGTCGTGCGTGACCAGGTCGATCAGGCTGTCGCACTCGGGAGTGGCGTACTCGGGGTGGCTGCCGACGTCAAGGTACAGGCGCGCACCGTTGCGCAGGAATACATTGCTGCTGCGTCCCCAGGACACAACGCGGCGGAACAAGTACCTGGCTACCTCGTCCGGCGAAAGGCGCCGCTGACCGCGGAACGTGCAGGTAACCCCGTACTCGTTCTCCAGCCCGAATATCCGCCGGTCCACGCTTTCCCTACCAGTCGACGGCTAGGTACTTGGTCTCGGTGTACTCCAGCAGCCCCTCGTGCGCGCCCTCGCGGCCGAGGCCGGACTGCTTCACGCCGCCGAACGGGGCAGCGGGATCAGACACCACACCCCTGTTAATACCCACCATGCCCGCTTCCAGCGCCTCCGCCGTGCGCAGCGCGCGGGCGAGGTCGCCGCAGTACAGGTACGACACCAGGCCGTACTCGGTGTCGTTGGCCAGCGCGATCGCCTCCTGCGGGTCGGAGAATCGCACGATCGGCGCGACCGGCCCGAAGATCTCCTCTGACAGGATGCCGGCGGCAGGCGGCACGCCATCCAGCACGGTGGGCTGGTAGAAGTACCCCGCGCGGTCGGGCGCGTGGCCGCCGGTCAGCACCTTGGCGCCGTCGCCGGTGGCCGAGTCGACCAGGTCTGACACCTTAGCCCGTGTGTCGGCGTTCACCAGCGGGCCGAGGTCGACGCCCTCCTCGAGTCCGGGTCCCACCTTCAGCCCGGCCAGCCGTGCCGACAGCTTGGCGGAGAACTCGTCCGCCACCTTCTCGTGCACGTAGAACCGGTTGGCCGCCGTGCACGCCTCGCCGCCGTTCCGCATCTTGGCCAGGACCGCGCCGTCCACCGCGGCATCGACGTCGGCATCGTCGAATACCAGGAACGGTGCGTTCCCGCCGAGCTCCATCGAGCAGTTCGTGACGTAGTCGGCGGCCTGCTTGAGCAGCATCCGGCCGACCTCAGTCGATCCGGTGAACGACAGCTTGCGCACCCGCGGGTCGGCCAGCACCGCCTCGGTCATCGGGCCGGGCTTGTTCGTCGGCACCACGTTGACGACGCCGTCGGGTACCCCCGCCTCGGCCAGGATCGCCGCGACCGCAAGCGCCGACAGCGGGGTCTCCTTGGCCGGCTTGAGCACGACTGTGCAGCCGGCCGCGAGCGCGGGGCCGATCTTCCTGGTCGCCATCGCGGCCGGGAAGTTCCACGGCGTGATCATGTAGCTGACACCGACCGGCTGCCGCAGCACCATGATCCGGTTGGCGCCGGAGGGAGCGGTGGACAGGTGCCCGTCGATCCGGACCGCCTCCTCCGCATACCAACGGAAGAACTCGGCCGCGTACAGGATCTCGCCGCGCGCGTCGCGCAGCGCCTTGCCGTTTTCCAGCACCATCAGCCGGGCTAGCTGCTCGGCGCGCCCGGTCATCAGCTCATAGGCCCGGCGCAGGCACTCAGCGCGCTGCCGCGGCGCAGTCGCCGACCACGCGGGCAGCGCGGCGGCGGCGGCTCCGACGGCCTCCAGCGCATCCTGCGGGCTGGCGTCCGCCACCTCGGCCAGCACGTCCTCGGTAGCGGGATTCAGCACCGGCAGGACGCCCGACTTGCCCGTTGACCACTCCCCGCCGATCAGCAGTCCGGTCGGCGCGTCAATGCCGGTCATGGTCGCCAGGTCGGCCGTCACTGTGGTCCTCCAGCCAGCACTATGTCCTCCAGCCCAGGTGCTCAGGACCGCCAAATACCGGCCCTCTCACTGACAGTATCAACGCCGCAGGTCCGATTCATGCCGCCCTGAGCCGACTGGCTGGCACTCGGCTCGCGGATTCGGCTCAGTTCGCGGAACCGCCGTCGCCGCCCGCATCGCCCGCCTCGCCCGGCTCCTCGGCCGCGGCCGACGCCGACTCGCCGCTGCCTTCGGCCGCCGCCTTGCCTCTGGCCTCCTGGAGCAGCGCGTCGAGACGGGCCCCGGAGAGCCGGCGAAATGCCCGGAGTGTACGGCTGCGGTCGAGCAGCGCCGCCTCCAGCTGGTCGGCGGTGATTGCGTCGGCGGTGTTGCCGTCATTCTGGACGGCCAGCGCGGCGATCGTGAGACCCATCGCGTCCGTCAGCGACAGGCCGGGCTGGTACCTGGCCTTGAGTACCTCGGCAACCCGGTCGGCCTGACCGCCCATCACGACGAACCCCTGGTGCTCCTCGGCCACCGAGCCGTCGAAGATGATGCGGTAAATCTGGTCGTCGTCGGCGCTCTTGCCGACCTCGGCGACGACGATCTCCACCTCGTACGGCTTCGGGCTGTCGGTGAACAGGGCGCCCAGCACCTGCGCGTACCAGTCGGCCAGGCCCCGCGCCGTGACGTCCCTGCGGTCGTAGGTGTAGCCGGTCATGTCGGCGTACCGCACGCCGGCCTTACGCAGGCTCTCGAATTCGTTGTAGCGCCCGACGGCCGCGAACGCGATCCGGTCATACAGCTCGCTGAACTTCCGCAGCGCGCGGGACGGGTTCGGCGCGACGAACAGGATGCCGGCGTCGCAGGCAAGCACGACGCCGCTGCGGATCCGCGTGATGGCCTTGCGCGCGTAGTCCGCCTTGTCCTTCATCACCTGCTCAGGTGACACGTAGAACGGCATCGACACCGCTAGCGTTTCCTTACTCGAGTGGGGTGAGCTGAGGTCGGGGGTTCAGGGCTTGATCTGCTCCATCGGCGCCGACGGCCCGTCCGGTATCCGCATCCGCTCGGTCACGACTGCCTGCGCGTACCGGCCCGCGTCAGCATCGGTCAGCCGCTGGAATCCGTCCGCGGTGACGATCGCGACCACCGGGTAGATCTGCCGCGTGAGGTCGGGGCCGCCGGTGGCCGAGTCGTCGTCAGCGGCGTCGTAGAGGGCCTGCATGCAGGCCAGCACCACATCCTCGCTGGACATGCCGTCGCGGTAGAGCTTCTTCAGCGCGCCGCGGGCGAAGACGGAGCCCGAGCCGATCGACGCGAAGCGCTGCTCCTCATAGCAGCCGCCGGTCACGTCGTAACTGAAGATCCGGCCCAGCTCGGTCTCCTCGTCGTATCCGGCGAAAATCGGCACCGCCACCAGGCCCTGCATCGCGGCACCGAGGTTGCCCCTGATCAGCCCGGCGAGCCGGTTCACCTTGCCCTCCAGCGATAGTGACCGGCCCTCCAGCTTCTCGTAATGCTCGAGCTCCACCTGGAACAGCCGGACGACCTCGAGGCCGATGCCGGCGACACCGGCGATCCCGACGCACGAGAACTCATCGCTGCGGAGCACCTTCTCGATGTCGCGCTGGGAAATCATGTTGCCGGCCGTGGCCCGCCGGTCGCCCGCCATCACCACACCGCCGTCGCACACGGCCGCCACGATGGTCGTGCCGTGTGGCAGTTCCTGGCCCGCTCCCCCGCCGCCCGCCGGCACGACGCCGCTGAGCCCGGTGCCGTTGAGCCCGGCGCCCGCGAACCGGGCGCTCGCCCCGCCCGGCAGCAGCTCGGGTGCCGCCGCCGCGAGGAAGTCAGAGAACGACGAGGAGCCAGCGGCCATGAACGTCGATGCCTGCCACCGAGACTGGGGTTCTATCCCGCCCACCGCAAACGTCCTTCCGGCCCGCTTTGAGGCAGCCGATGCCGCCTCATTCCAGATCTGGCTACGACCCTAGTCCTGACGCGGGCATCGACGCGCCGGGGGATGTTGGCGTTCGCTCAGGGCTGCACTAGCCGACTCGCTCGGTTACTCGCCGCCCTTCTGCACGTAAGACCGGACGAACTCCTCGGCGTTCTCCTCGAGCACCTCGTCGATCTCGTCGAGGATCGCGTCCACGTCGTCGGTCAGCTTGTCCTGCCGCTCCCGGACCTCATCAGCCTGCTCCGGCGCGACCTCCTGCTCGTCCTCGCTGCGCCTGGGAGCCTGCCGCTGGCCACCGGTGTCCTTCGTAGCCGCCATCCTCAAAACCTCCGTGCTCCGCGGTGTCGCCCGCGCTCTCACCGCTTATCCTCGCCTGCCGACACGCCATCCAACCCTGAACCAGAGCATCGGTATCACGCCGAGACAACTCGTGGCCAGCATAGACACAGCACCACGACCCGCGTCCAGCCCAAATCCGCCCGAATAGAGTTTTTTGTCGGGGAGTCGCGGGCGATGCCGCGCGCAGCGACCGTGTCAGCTGTCCTTGCCCGTCAGCGCGGCGACCAGTTCGCCTGCCGTCTCGCACTTGTCCAGAAGGTCCCCTACATGCGCCCTGGTGCCACGCAGCGGCTCCAGCGTCGGTACCCGCTGCAAGGACTCCCGGCCGGGGATATCGAAGATTACGGAGTCCCAGGAGGCCGCGGCGACGCTATCCGGGTACTGGCGCAGGCAGCGCCCGCGGAAGTACGCCCTGGTGTCCTCGGGCGGCTCGTCCATGGCCCGCAGTACGTCCCGCTCCGAGGTGAGCCGCGCCATCCGGCCGCGCTCGGCCAGCTTGTTGTACAGGCCCCGGTCGAGGCGCACGTCGGAGTACTGCAGGTCGACCAGCTGCAGCCTGGGGTGCCCCCACGCGAGCCCGTCCCTGGTCCTGTACCCCTCGAGGATCTCCAGCTTGGCCAGCCAGTCCAGCTCGCGAGCGAGCAGGAACGGATCCTCGGCCAGGCGCCCGAGCACGCTTTCCCAGCGGTCCAGGACGTCGCTGGTGATGTCGTCGACGTCGGCACCGTACTTGTCCTCGCTGAACTTCCTGGCCAGCTCCAGGTACTCCAGCTGCAGCTGGACGGCCGTCATTTTCCTGCCGTCCCGCAGCGTGACGAGATGCTTGAGTGATGGGTCGTGCGAGATCGCCCGCAGCTCGGCCACCGGAGACTCGATGGCCAGGTCTGTCGCCAGGAACCGGTCCTCGATCATCGCCAGGACCAGCGAGGTCGTCCCCAGCTTGAGGTAGCTGGAGATCTCGCTCATGTTGGCGTCGCCGATGATCACGTGCAGCCGCCGGTACTTGTCCGGGTCGGCGTGCGGCTCGTCCCTGGTGTTGATGATCGGCCGCTTCAGCGTGGTCTCCAGGCCCACCTCGACCTCGAAGAAGTCGGCCCGCTGGCTGATCTGGAAGCCCTCGTCCCGCCCGTCCGCGCCGCGGCCGACCCGGCCGGCACCGCACACCACCTGGCGGGATACGAAAAACGGCGTCAGGTGCCTGACGATGTCCGCGAACGGCGTCCCCCGGCTCATCAGGTAGTTCTCGTGACAGCCGTACGAAGCGCCCTTATTGTCGGTGTTGTTCTTGTACAGCTGGATCGCCGGCCCGCCGGGCACGGCCGCGGCCCGCGCGGCTGCCTCAGCCATTACCCGCTCGCCCGCTTTATCCCAGATGACGGCATCCATCGGGTTAGTGCTTTCGGGCGCGGAGTACTCCGGATGCGCATGGTCCACGTAGAGCCGCGCGCCGTTGGTGAGGATCACGTTCGCGAGGCCGAGGTCCTCGTCGGTGAGCTGCGAGGCGTCTGCCGCCTCGGCCGCCAGGTCGAAGCCCCTGGCGTCCCGCAGCGGATTCTCCTCCTCGAAGTCCCAGCGGGCCCGCCTGGCCCGCGCCGCGGTCGCCGCCTGGTAGGCGTTGACGACCTGGGAGGAGCTGACCATGGCGTTCGCCCCCGGCTGGCCGGGCACGGAAATGCCGTACTCGGTCTCAATGCCCATGACCCGGCGCGCGCTCATGTCTAAGAGCCTAATGCCGAGGTGCTCGCAACTCGCACGCCGCGCCCGGTTGCGCGCGGGGTTAGGCCGGGCGAAGCCCGGCCCGCGGGGGGTACGGGGGGTCGTCCCCCCGGGCTAACACGCCTGTGACGTCAGGCCGGGCGAAGCCCGGCCTGACGATGTCACAGGTACTGACCGGTGTTGGCCACCGTGTCGATCGACCGCCCGGCCTCGGTGCCGCTCTTGCCGGAGATGAGCGTGCGGATGTACACGATCCGCTCGCCCTTCTTGCCGGAGATCCGGGCCCAGTCGTCGGGGTTGGTCGTGTTGGGCAGGTCCTCGTTCTCCTTGAACTCGTCCACGCAGGAGGCCAGCAGGTGCGAGATCCGCAAGCCCTTCTGGCGGGTTTCCAGGAACTCCTTGATGGCCATCTTCTTCGCCCGGTCGACGATGTTCTGGATCATCGCGCCAGAGTTGAAGTCGCGGAAGTACAGCACTTCCTTGTCGCCGTTGGCGTAAGTGACCTCGAGGAACCGGTTCTCCTCGGTCTCGGCGTACATCCGCTCGACCACGCGCTGGATCATCTCGGCGACCGTAGCGTCCGCGACGCCGCCGTGCTCGGCCAGGTCGTCGGGGTGCAGCGGCAGGTCGGTCTGCACGTATTTGGAGAAGATGTCGCGGGCCGCCTCCGCGTCCGGCCGCTCGATCTTAATCTTCACGTCCAGCCGGCCCGGCCGCAGGATCGCCGGGTCGATCATGTCCTCGCGGTTCGAGGCACCGATGACGATCACGTTCTCCAGGCCCTCGACGCCGTCGATCTCGCTGAGGAGCTGGGGGACGATGGTGTTCTCCACGTCGCTGGACACGCCCGAGCCGCGGGTGCGGAAGATCGAGTCCATCTCGTCGAAGAACACGATCACCGGCATGCCCTCGCTGGCCTTCTCGCGCGCGCGCTGAAACACGAGACGGATGTGCCGCTCGGTCTCACCGACGTACTTGTTCAGCAGCTCCGGGCCCTTGATGTTGAGGAAGAAGCTCCTGCGCTCCTTGCCGGGCACCGAGTCCGCAGACTCTCCGTTCCCTTCCGGGCCGGGATCCTGCGCGGTTCGCTTGGCGACCTGCTTGGCCAGGGAGTTGGCAACGGCCTTGGCGATCAGCGTCTTGCCGCAGCCGGGCGGGCCGTAGAGCAGCACGCCCTTGGGCGGGCGCAGCTTATGCTCGCGGAACAGGTCAGCGTGCAGGTACGGCAGCTCGATCGCGTCCCGGATCTGCTCGATCTGCGGGCCGAGCCCGCCGATCTCGGAGTAGGAGATGTCCGGGACTTCCTCCAGGATGAGCTCCTCCACCTCGGCCTTGGGTATGCGCTCGTACACGTAACCGGACCGCGGCTCGAGCAGCAGCGAGTCGCCGGGGCGCAGCGTCTCGGACATCAGCGGCTCGGCCAGCCGCGTGATGCGCTCTTCGTCGGCATGCGAGATCACCAGCGCACGGTCGCCGCCGTCCAGGATCTCCTTGAGCATGACGACCTCGCCGACCGTCTCATAACCCTGGGCGATCACGATGTTGAGCGCCTCGTTGAGCACGACCTCCTGACCCGGCCGCAGGTCGTCGATGTTCACGCTCGGGCTGACGCTCACGCGCATCTTGCGACCGCCAGTGAAGACATCCGCCGTGCCGTCCTCAGCGGCCTGCAGGAACACGCCGAAGCCGCTCGGCGGCTGCGCGAGCCGGTCGACCTCTTCTTTCAGTGCGATGATCTGATCGCGCGCCTCGCGCAGCGTGCCCGCCAGGCGCTCGTTCTGGCTGGTGATGGCCGCGAGGTTCGCCTCGGCCTCGCGCAGCCTCTGCTCAAGCAGATGAGTCTGACGCGGCGAGTCGGCCAGCCGGCCGCGCAGCGCCGCAACCTCCTCCTCGAGGAAGGAGACCTGCGTGGTCAGGACCTTGACCTCGTCATCGTGGCGCCCGGAGTGAACGTTGTCGTCACGAGAGGCCATGCCCCTCACCCCCTCCCGGAGTGCTGAGTTATCTAGACCCTACCTATCCAAGGTCGTTAAGTAACCTGGCGGCCGGTACCGAGTCCGCATTCTGCGTTACGATCCGGAAAAGTGGCCGGCCCGTTACGCGTCGCGGGGCGGGCGAGGGGCCGTTTGACCATCCGTTGGGCCTGGGGTTATCCCTCGGCGACGGGCTCCGGGCCCTCACCGGCCGGCGTCTGCTCACCCAGTTCGGCCAGCAGCGCCTCCGCGCCCTTCGACGGCCGGCGTCGGCGCGGCGGCGGGGTCACCCCGTCCGCGAGCCTGCGCGCGGTGATCAGGAACCCGGTGTGCCCGATCATCCGGTGCTCGGGCCGCACCGCCAGGCCGTCCACGTGCCAGCCGCGCTGCATCGTCTCCCACGCCGCCGGCTCGGCGAAGTTGCCCTGATCGCGCAGCGCGGTCACGGTTCGGGCCAGCTGCGTCGTGGTCGCGACGTAACAGCACACCAGTCCGCCGGGAATCAGCATGGCGGCCGCGGACTTGGCGTGCTCCCATGGCGCCAGCATGTCGAGCACGACCCGGTCGGCTTCCGTCAGCCCGGCCGGATCCAGGTCGCCAACAACCAGCTGCCAGGACGGATGCTGATCGCCGAAATAACTGGTCACGTTGGCCGCGGCGATCGCGGCGAAATCCGCTCGGCGTTCGAACGAGATCAGCCGCCCCGAGTCGCCGATCGCGCGCAGCAGCCAGCAGGACAGCGCACCCGAGCCCGCTCCCGCCTCCACGACGTGCGCGCCGGGGAAGATATCGGCGAGCCCCACGATCTGTGCGGCGTCCTTGGGGTAGATCACGGCCGCGCCGCGCGGCATGGACAGCGCATAGTCGGCCAGCAGCGGGCGCAGCGCGACATAGGCGGTGCCGCCTGCCGAGAGCACGACGCTGCCCTCGGGCCGGCCGATCAGATCGTCATGCGCGAGCGCACCGCGATGCGTGTGGAACGACTTGCCTGCGGCCAGCAGCAGCCGGTGCTGGCGGCCCTTCGGGTCGGTCAGCTGGACCTGGTCGCCGGGTGCGAAAGGCCCGCGCCGCCTCGTAATCACTGAGCCAGGCTAGCGCTGCCCCGGCCAGCCGCGGCTAGACGCTTCCGAACGCGAGATCAAGATCCGACCTCGCCAGCACGCCGTACACCTGCCCCGAGGGCTCCACCAGCAGGTATTCCGAGGCAGGCACCTTCGACACCGCCTCGATGAGGTCCATACCCGACAGATCCGCCGACAAGATCATGCCCTCGTCCAGCGTCCTGGCCAGCGATCCGGCGTCCACCCAGGGCCTGCGCTGCTCGGGGGTGGCCATCACCGCGGTCTCGTTCACGATCGCGATCGGCTTCGAGTCATGATCGACAACGACCAGGGCCCTGGCCTGGGCCAGGTCGGCCCGCCTGATGGCCTCAGCGAGCGGGAGGGTCGGCTGGATCGGGATCGCCCGCCGGGCCAGCGCCCTGGCCTGCAGCTTGGGCAGGCGCTCGCGGATCTTGGCCGACCGCAGTGCCTGGCCTGCGCTCATCCACATGAAGATCGCGACCACGACCAGCCAGAGTCCATAGGGGCCGGAGATGCTGAAGTCACCGGCGGACCTCACCACCAGCGGGAAGGCGACCAGCGCGACGGCCAGCCCCCGGCCCGACCACGCCGCCATGACGGTGGCCGAGCCCGGGTTGCCCGTCAGCCTCCAGAGCCCGGCGCGGAGCACGCGGCCGCCGTCCAGCGGCAGCCCGGGGAGCAGGTTGAAGATCGTGATCAGCACGTTAGAGAGCACGAGCAGTTCCAGCAGCGCGTGCAGTATCCCGCTGGAATGCACCTGCCTGAGCAGCAGATATCCGATACCGGCCAGCACCAGCGACATCGCCGGCCCGGCCGCGGAGACCATGAACTCCTGGCCGGGCGTCGGCGGCTCGGGCTCCACGACGGAGAAGCCGCCCAGCGGGTACAGGACGATGCGGCGGACCGGCAGCCGGAAGGCCCGTGCGACCACGCTGTGGCTGAGCTCGTGCAGGAGGACCGACACGTACAGCAGGATGACAAAGGCCGCCGCGACGCCGTACCTGGCCACCGAACCGTGCAGGCTGCCGGGCAGCGAGCCTGGCGACCCGCCGTAGAGCGCGATGAGCACGGCAGCGACCAGGAACAGGTACGGCGAGACGTAGACCGGAATGCCGAAGGGCCGGCCGATGACCAGGCCCTGCCTGGGGTCGTACCGCCGCCCGGCCGCGGGATCCTGGGCGGAGCGGCCCGACTGCTGCGGGCCGCCGTCGATGATGGGTCCTGCCACGTCTTGATGCTACGCGCTGCCGGCCGGTTGCAGCTCACCTGAGCAGGCGGGCCGCCCTCTCATCGCAAACACGGGCCGGACCGCGACGACTGTCGGTGCGCTGCCCTAGTCTGCCGAACATGAGTGACACCATCAGCGAAGCAGCCGGTGACCTGGCGCCCCCGGCCGAAGGTGATGGAACCGGCCAGCCGAGCGGACCGAGCCTCTCCCCGTCACGGGCTGCCGACTTCATGACCTGCCCGCTGCTGTACCGCTTCCGGGTCGTGGACCGGCTGCCCGAGCCGCCTAGCCCGGCCGCGGCCAGAGGCACGCTCGTGCATGCGGTCCTTGAGCGCCTCTTCGACGTGCCGGCCGGCGAGCGGACGCCGCAGGCCGCACGGGGGCTGCTGCCCGGCCAGTGGGACCGGCTGCTGGCCGAAGAGCCCGCGCTCGGCGTCATGTTCTCCGACGAGGCCGAGCGGGCGGCATGGCTCGACGAGGCCAGCCGGATGCTGGATCGCTATTTCACCCTGGAGGACCCGACCCGGCTGGAGCCGTCAGACCGGGAGATGTCCGTGCACGCCGTGCTGGAATCGGGGC
>JASHOV010000638.1 GCA_030038495.1 Streptosporangiaceae bacterium | reverse complement strand
ACGACCATCATGCCGAGCAGGTTCCAGTAGGTCGACCGGACCGAGCGGATCTTGGTGAACTCCGACTTCAGCGCGCCGACCAGATTCGCTTTGCCGGCATTCGCGGGCACCGCGGTCAACTGGGCCAGCGGCGCTTCGGCTACCGTGCCAGCCATTTCAGACTCCACTTCCGGTCATGACCACGCGGTCGTCGTCTGGGACGGGCACGCCTGCGTGGAACTGCACGCTGGA
The DNA here is from genome assembly GCA_030038495.1 of Streptosporangiaceae bacterium. Taxonomy (GTDB): domain Bacteria; phylum Actinomycetota; class Actinomycetes; order Streptosporangiales; family Streptosporangiaceae; genus JAJYUU01. The sequence continues at coordinate 8,651 of JASHOV010000638.1, read as the reverse complement.
TGCCGTCAGGTCCATGAACGCCTGCTCCAGCGAGGCGTGAATCGCTGAAAGCTCGTGCAGGCGCACCGAGTTTTCGTAGGCGAGGTCGCCGATCTCGGCGACGCCGAGGCCGCTGATCACCACGGCTCCGTCTCCGCTATCACGAACGGTGCCGCCGGCCGCGGCCACCAGATTGCTGAGCTGATCCGGCTGCGGCGTCTGGACTCGGACGGTCAGCTGGGAGTTCGCGGCGATGAACTCCTGCACCGTGCAGTCCGCGATGAGCTTCCCGCGGCCGATTACCAGCAGGTGATCGGCGGTGTTCTCCATCTCCGACATCAGGTGGCTGGACACGAATACGGTCCGGCCCTCCGCCGCGAGCGCCTTCATCAGATTCCTGATCCACAGGATGCCCTCCGGGTCCAGCCCGTTGACGGGCTCGTCGAACATCAGGATCGCGGGGTCGCCCAGCAGCGCGGCCGCGATGCCGAGCCGCTGGCCCATGCCGAGCGAGAAGCCCTTCGCGCGCTTCTTTCCCACTTCGCTCAGGCCAACCAGGCCGAGCACCTGGTCGACCCGGTGCCGGGGCAGGTTGTTGGACTGGGCCAGGCAGAGCAGGTGGTTATACGCGCTGCGACCGCCGTGCAGCGCCTTGGCATCCAGCAGGGCGCCGACCTGGCGCATCGGCTGCGCCAGCTGAGCAAAGCGCTTGCCGTTCACGGTGACGTCGCCGGACGTGGGCTGGTCGAGGCCCAGGATCATCCGCATCGTGGTGGTCTTGCCGGCCCCGTTGGGCCCCAGAAACCCCGTGATCTTCCCCGCCGCGATGCTGAAGGACAGGTTGTCCACGGCGAGCGTGTCGCCGTAACGCTTAGTGAGGCCCCGTGCCTCGATCATGTCCGAGTCCCTTCCGACCGGGGTCTCAGCTCCGGCCAGCAGCCGCGCGATCAGGCTTGGGTCCCGACCTGACGCGGCAGTCGGCCCGGAAGCAAGACTTCCGGGCCGGCACCTCAGTCTCGGCGATCACGTGGGCGCGGTACGTCGGCCGCTGGGCTGATCCTGGTGAGACCGGAGGGTGATCTTCGCGACCGTCCGGGCAGTCCCGCTGATGTACGCGCGCCCCCTTCGGGCGTACGTCCGGGCGATCAGGGGGTGAGACCGACCTGCCGGATGGCCGCCTCGGCCACCCTGGCCCGCGAGTCCGTGCCCTCGCCGGTGCGCGAGTCAGCGGACCACGCGGCTGCGCAGAGCGCGCGGAGTCCGTCCAGCGGGTCGCCGGCTCCGGACACCGTCAGCGAGCCGACCTCGCCGCCCGCGACCTTCCAGCCGCCGCAGCTGAACCCGTCGCCGGTCCTGGCGACCTCCGGCTGGCTGGCGTTGAGCCCGGACAGGTCCGCCGCGACATAGGTCGGCCGCCGCTGCGGCGGCGCCAGCAGCAGGTCCGCGGGCCGGGTGACCCCGGTGAGCACGAGCAGGCTGTCCGCCCCGCCGCGGTGCGCGCCCTCAATGTCGGTATCCAGCCGGTCGCCGACGACGAGAGGCCGCCGGGCACCGACCCGCTCGACCGACTCGGCGTGCAGCGGCGGCTCGGGTTTGCCCGCTACCACCGGCTGCTGGCCCGTCGCGGTTATCAGCACCTGCAGCAGTGAGCCGTTGCCGGGCTGCGGGCCGCGGGCCGTCGGCAGCGTGGCGTCCGCGTTCGAGGCGACGTACCAGGCTCCGGCCTGGATCGCCAGCGCGGCCTCGGCCAGCAGCCCGTAGCTAAGATCGGCCGAATATCCCTGGACCACCGCGACCGGCCTGGCGGCGGCCGTGGTAACCGGCCGAAGGCGGCGGTCACGCACGGCCAGCCGCAGGCCCATTCCGCCGACTACCAGCACCGGCGACCCGGCCGGGAAACGGTCCGCGATCAGGTGGGCGGCTGCCTGCGCCGAGGTGACGATATCGACGGCGGTCGCCGGAATGCCCATGCCCGACAGCTGCGCGGCAATCGCATTCGGCGTCCTCGATGCGTTATTTGTAACGAATGCCAGGCGCATACCGTTACCCGCGGCGACCCCGAGTGCGGCCGCCGCGCCGGCGATCGGGGTCCCGCCGAGGTAGACGACACCGTCCAGGTCAAGAAGCGCCGCGTCATAGTGGCGGCTCAGCGGGTCCGGGCAGCCGCGCGGGAACGGGGCTGAGTCCGCGAGAGAGCCCTCGTTCCCCGTCAATCCGTGTTTCCTTCCCGCATCTCGGCCCGGGCGCGGAGGGTGGCGCGGACGCTCCGCAAGGCGTCGGTGTAATGGCGCAGGTTCGGCCGCATGGCCGCGGCCAGGGCGAGGTGCTCGGCCGCCGCGCCGTGATCGCCGGTACGGGACAGCGCCAGGCCGAGCCCGAATTGCGCGTAATCGTCGCTGGGGCTCGCGTCCACGATGCGCCGGAAGTTCCCCGCCGCCGCGGTGTACTGGCCCGCGTCGAACTGAGCCCTGGCCAGGGCCTCAAGCACGCTCCTGGAATGGGGCTCGGCCGCCGCGGCCCTGGACAGCAACTGCGCCGCCGCAGCCGCGCTGCCGCGGCCGAGTAGGTCGAGTCCCCGCTGGTAAAGCTGATAGGTGTCCACGTCGTTGACCGCACCCGAATCTACGCCATCCTGTGACGAAATCGGATTCTCCGGGCGGGAATCACCAGAGCCTGCGGGTCCTTCTGACATACGTGCCGATCCTTCCGTCCAGCCAGGCCCCGGCGGGCTGCAGCCCGCGGGAGCTTGTCCTGGCGCCCTTTCGCGGCGTCCGTTATGCCGAGGACCGGGTGAGCGGGCTCGCCGAGGTCACCTCTCCACCGTACGACGTGATCGCCGCCGACATCGAGAACCAGCTCATTGCCAGCGACCCGCACAACATCGTCCGTCTCATCCTGCCCCGGCACCCGGCCGGCCAGCCCGGCAGCCCCTATGAGGATGCGGCGGCCGACCTGGCCGCCTGGCGGTCCGACGGGATCCTGGTGCCCGACCCTGAACTCGCTCTCTATGTCTACGAGCAGGTCAGCGTCGACGCTGACGGCCGCCCCGACCCCGCGGGCGTGCTGCAGCGCGGCCTGATCGGCGGCGTCAACCTGCTGCCGCCGTCGGCCGGGATCGTCCAGCCGCACGAGAACGTGTCCCCCGGTGTCGTCGCGGGCCGCCGCCAGCTGATGGAGGCGACGCAGGCGAACCTCGAACCCGTGTTCCTGCTGTACGAGGGCGGGAACGGGGCCGCAACGACGCTGGTCGATCGAGTCGCCTCGAGCCGAGTTCCGCTGATGGAGGCGCGCACTCGGGACGGGCTCCGGCACCGGCTGTGGGCCATCACGGCCGAGAACGAACTCGCGGCGATCGCCGCCGATCTGGCCCCCCGGTCTGCCCTGATCGCCGACGGGCACCACCGGTACGCGGCCTACCAGCAGCTGCGAGCGCGCGAGGAGGCCCGCGGCGCCGGGGCCGGGCCCTGGGATTTCGGGCTCGCGCTGCTGGTCGACTCTGCCGCCTACCCGCCGCGGGTCGGCGCGATCCACCGCGTGGTCGAGGGCCTCAAGCCGGAGGCAGCCGCACGGCTGGCCAGGTCGGCTTTCCAGGTGCGCGAGCTGCCCGGCGGCACCGCGGACGTGCCAGCCGCGCTCGACGCGCTCGCCGCCGCGGCCGGTCAGGGAGTCGCGTTCCTGCTGGCCGGATGCGGGCGGGTCTACCTGCTGACCAGCCCGGACCCCGGGCTCGTGCGCGCGACGATCGTCGAGCATCCGCCGGAGCTTTGGCAGCGGCTGCCCGCCGCCGTGCTGCAGGACCTGCTTTTCGCCCGGATCTGGGGGATCGAGGACGACGACCGGTCCGTCCGCGCGGTCCACGATGCCGCCAGCGCGATCGATGCCGCCGACCAGGAGCCGTGCGGCACCGCCGTGATCTGCAGCCCGATGTCGGCCGACCAGGTCTACCGGGTAGCCGGGCTCGGCCGGCGAGTCCCGCGCAAGTCGACCTCGTTCGGCCCGAAGCCGAGAACCGGCCTGGTCATGCGATTGTTCGCCGAGGGCTGAAATTCGGCCCCCGGCGGCGCGCCCGCCGCCGGGGGCGCCGGGCGCCGGGCGCCGGGGACTGCCGGATCCCGCTTAGCTGTAGCGTTTGCGGGCTGTGGGCCCGCAAACGCTACAGCTAAGCGGGATGATGAGGCTTCGGGGCTGTCATTATGTCCGGCATGGACGACTCGCTGCCCGAATCAGCCCACGCCGATGTCATCACCGACCTCGGTGACGAGGTGTTCCAGATCGACACCCGGATGGCCGGCTATGACGGCATCACGGCCGGGTACCTGATCCGCGGCGAGCGCCCGTGCCTGGTCGAGACCGGCACCGCGCCGTCGGCGCCGCTCGTCAGGGACGCCCTCGCCGTGCTGGGAGTCGGGCCGGCCGACCTGGCGACGATCGTGGTCACGCACATTCATCTCGACCACGCTGGCGGTACCGGCGACATGGCGCAGATGTTCCCGGCCGCTGAGGTTGTCGTGCACGAGCTCGGCGCACGCCACCTGGCCGACCCGTCGCGGCTGATGGCCAGCGCGCGGATGGTGTACGGAGATGAGCTCGATGAGCTGTTCGGCGAGCTGGCACCCACCCCGGCGAGCCGGATCAGGACTGTCGAGCGCACCGGGGTCGTCGACCTTGGCGGCGGGCGGCGGCTGGAGAGCCACTATTCGCCCGGCCACGCCAAGCACCATGTGGGCCTGGTGGACTCGGCTAGCGGCGACCTGTACGTGGGCGATGCGGCAGGCATCTACATCCAGGACACAGGCGATCTGCGGCCCGCGACGCCGCCCCCTGGCTTCGACCTCGACGTCGCGCTCGCGTCCCTGCGAATGTTCGCGGCGCTCGGGCCGACCCGGCTGCTCTTCAGCCACTTCGGTCCGGTCTCCGAGGTCGACGAGACGCTCGAGCGTTCGGCCGAAGAGATCAGCGTCTGGGTCGAGGAGACCAGGACCGCGCGCAGGGCCGGGATGGATCTCGATCACGCGGCGGCGATGGTAGCCGCGCGAACCCGTCGGCGGTACGCGGTACTGGCCGAGGACTTCGACCCCGAGGTGTCGGCGAAGTTCGAGCGGATCAGCAGCTCGCAGGCGAACGTCGCCGGGATCATGCACTGGCTGGACAAGACCGAGGCTTCCTGACTGTCCCTGTGGCCCGGTGCCTGCCAGGCATCTTGCCGGTGCTAGAAATCTTCAGAGCCCTTTACCCGAATGAGGAGATTTTCATGCCGGAAGTGAACCTGGATGGACCCGTGCTGTTCTGCTTCGACGGTTCTGACGGATCGCGAGGCGCCATGAGAGCGGCAGCGGGCCTCATCGAGCGACCGACCGACGCGGTGGTGCTCACGGTGTGGGAAACGATCGCGACCCAGCTGGCTCATGCCGGAGCTTTCGCGGCGGGGACGGTCGGAGGTGCCGACCTGGACGCCGAGGAAGAGACCTTCGCCAAGTCGGTCGCAGCCGACGGAGTGCTCCACGCGAACGAGCACGGGTACAACGCCACGCCGATTACGGTGCAAGCCTTCGACGGGATTGCCAGGACCATCCTGGAGACCGCGGACGATCTGTCCGCGCGCCTGATCGTCTGCGGTCAGCGCGGTCGCGGTGTTCTGCGCACCGCGCTGCTTGGCAGCGTTTCTCACGCGCTGGCGTCGCATACCCGGCGCCCGGTCCTCATCGCTCCGGAAATTCCGCTAGCCGACCCGGAGCACGCTCACTCCTGAGTGTCCGCCTGCTCGGGTGACGATCGTCGTCTAGGCAGCAAAGGAGGTCTTGCGATGGCGCCCGACCGGTACCAGCCAGTTGAAGTGTCCCGGCGCATCGACGCGCCAGCCGAGCTGATCTTCGGTGTTCTCGCCGATCCGGGCATGCACACGACGCTCGACGGCACCGGCATGCTGCGCGGCGCGGTCACGACCGAACCCGTAACCAGCGTTGGTGACGTCTTCGTGATGAAGATGTACTACGTCGAGCACGGCGACTACGAAATGAACAATCACGTTGTCGAGTTCGAGCTCGACCGCCGGATCGGCTGGGAGCCCGAGGCCGGAAGGGGCCATCCCGCCACCGCCGCCGGCAGCACGGAACCGACGCGGTGGGGTCACCGCTGGAGCTTTGTGCTGCTGCCGGCCGGTCCCAGGACAACCGTGGTGACCGAGATCTACGACTGCTCGCGGGCACCGGAGGAGGCCAGGACCGGAATGCAGGGTGGCCGGGTCTGGCTCAAGGGCATGAGCGAGACACTTGACCGGCTAGCGAGCGTGTGCGCGGAGAAGGCGGCCGGTCGCGAATGATCGGGAATCAGCAGGGTGAAGACCGCGCCGCCTGGACCGGCTCGAAGAGCTCGCAGTAACAACGAGCGATATCAAGGTCCAGCCCACGCACTCAACCTGGCCCAACTCACGTGGACGAGCCTGATCAGGTCTACACCGTGCGCGCTGGAGAAGACGGCCGGTCAGGCCTGATCGGGGTCCGCGTCGTCGCTGTGGTCTCCGTCATGGCCGACGTTCCCGTCGTCGGCAAGCAGTTCTATGTCGTCAGGGCTGAGGTCGTCGAGGTCGTCCAGGCTGATGTCGTCAAGGTCGTCACAGCGCTCGGCGGCATCGGTCTCGCCGTCCACGTCGGCGGCGGCCGCCTTGCCGAACCATTCTCGGGCCTCGTCCTCACGCCCGGCCGCTAGCAGCGCGTCGGCATAGGCGTAATAAAGCCGCGCGTAAGCGGTCCTGGGCCGACCGTCGGTGAGCTCAGGTATCTGCAGCACGACGACGGCCGCATCGACTAGGCCCTGATCGCGGCGAATGCCGGACTCGACAATCCGCAGCTCGATCCTCGTTTGCTGATCGGCGTTCTTTGCCTCCGGGCTCGTGACCAGGTCGAGCGCGCGATCCAGCCGACCGAGCGCACGTTCGCAGTCGGCCATCAGCGGCAAGTATGAGTCGCGGCCGGTGAGCCTGCGCGCTGCCCTGAACTCAGCCAGTGCCGTGCTCCACTCGCCGGCCTGATACGCGGCGATCGCGCAGGTCTCCCGGACCACGCCGACGCGTGCGGCCAGCCCGCGAGCTTGTTGTGCGTACTGATGCGCAAGTTCGGGATCGTCGGTCAGGCTCGTTGCGACGAGCAGCCTCGCCACGACCTCGGCCAGATCGCCCGGCAGCGTTCGGAGCTCGGCCATAGCCTCCGGATCCAGCTGGTCGGCCGTTATCGACTCGGGGATCGCGGGGCGAGGTGCTGCCTCGCGCTGCGGACCGTCATGGCCGGACCCGGCCGCGCCGGCCGCGCCGTCGGGGCCGTGTCCGCGACCGGCAATGCCGCGGACTTCCCGTCGGCTACTGCCGTAACCGCCTCTGTCATCCCGCTGGTACCGCCCATTGTCGTCGGGGCCAAATCGGCGCGGCGCGGCGCGATCGTCGCTGCGGCCGGGCCCACCGCGGCCAGGCCCACGGTCTGCTCGGCCAGCGCTGCGGTCAGACGAACGCGGGCGGTCGTCCCGCCGCGGGCGATCGTCCCGCCGCGAGCGGTCGTCCTGGCGCGAGCGGTCGTCTCGGCGCGAGCGGTCGTCCTGGCGAGAGCGGTCGTCTCGGCGAGCGCGGTCGTCTCGGCGAGAGCGGTCGTCTCGGCGAGAGCGGTCATCCCCGCGCGGCCGGTCCTGCTGGGGCCGGTTGCCCCAGCCCGAGCCGTCTCGCTGGCCCGAGCGGCTGTCCTGGCGCGGCCGGTCATCCCGGCGAGCGCGGTCATCCCGGCGAGCGCGGTCATCCCGGCGAGCGCGGTCATCCCGGCGAGCGCGGTCATCCCCGCGCGGCCGGTCCTGCTGGGGCCGACTGCCCCAGCCCGAGCCGTCTCGCTGGCCCGAGCGGTCGGCCGAACGCGGACGATCGTCCCAGCGTGAGCCGTACTGCTGACGCGGCCGATCCTCCCAGCGTCGGCTGTTGTCGCCGCTCCTCGGACCACCGCCGTAGTTACCCGCGCCGTAGCGCCGTTCGCTGCCAGTTCCCCCGGCGGGCCGATCCTCGCGGCGGTCTTGCCACTTCGGGCGAGCCGTCCGCCCGCGGAAGCCGTCGCTTGCCTGGTCCTGCCCGGGCTGCCTGCCGGACCGGGCGGGCCCGCGCGCCGGGCCAGGTCCGCCGCGCGACGGCCTGCCCTGGCGACCGGCCGGCCGTCCGTCTTCGCCGCGCCAGCCAGACCCAGTCGGCGCACCAGTCCGGCCGGTCGGTCCCGAATCAGAGCGGGCCTGCCACCTGCCGCCTCGCGGCTCAGCGGCACGCTGGCCACCGTAGCCACGGCGTTCCCCGCCGCCGGCGCGGCCCGCATCCGACCTTGGACGCGAGCGTCGATCATCATAGGACCGCGATGGGCCGCGCTCGCTTCGGGAGTACGCACCGGACCCGCCACGGGAGTACGAACCAGCGGTCGCGCGATCGCCCCGGCCCTGCGCCTGGCTCCGGGCGTCGTCGCTGTCCCGGCCGTAACGACGGCCGCTTTCATCGCCGTCCTGGCGACCAGACTTATCCCGGCTTACCCAGCCGCCAGCGCTGTGCGATCGCCCCTGGCCCTTCCTGCCTCCTGCCGCCGACCCGCCGGCCGGCGGCTTGCCGCCGAAGCGCGCGCCAGAACCGCCCGCCCGGCCTGTGCCGCGACCTCCGCCCGCGC
>JASHOV010000637.1 GCA_030038495.1 Streptosporangiaceae bacterium | reverse complement strand
CCCAGGCAGTCCTCGCACCGGGCAAACAGCCACGACGAGACGGCCGCCACCTTCAGCCCGCCCAGGAATCTCATCGAGTCGGGCGCGTCGGGATCCGAGAGCTCCGACAGCGCGGTCAGTGAGGCCTGCACCTTGCGCTGCAGGTCCTCGCCGACGACGACGGCGGTGACCTCGCTCAGGTGCGGCTTCTCTTCCGCTTTGCCGTCCCTCGCCGGGCCCTCCCCGCTCGGCTCCCCTGCGCCCTCCCCGTGGCCGCTTTTCTCCCGCTTCGCCCCGATCGCCTGTCCCGCCATCACGATCGAGCGAGCCCACCGGATCATGTCGCGCGGCAGCCCGCCGCTGAGGCAGTAGGCGAGCGCGACGTACGGCTCGCTCAGCCCGACCACACGCCCTCGGATCAGCTTCCGCCCGGTCTGGTAGTCCAGCGGCGGTATGCGCACGACGTCATCAAGCGCGCTGTCAAAGGCGTCGCGTATCGGCAGGCCACGCCGCTCGAAGCTGGCGAGGGCTTCCTCCGAGATGGAGATGAGGAAATAGCATCCCGCCATGCCGAAGATTGACTTGATGTCGTTGAGAAATGCCTGCGCGCGGTCCGGGTTCTGGATCTTGTCAAGCTCGTCGATGCCGATGACGACCGGTCCGGCCTCGGCGGCCTTCTTGATGTATTCCTGGAATTCCTCCACGATGTCGGGCACGCTCAGCACGTTCTGCTGGTAGCTCGCCTGGCCCGTCGCGCCCGCCTGGGCCGCGAGCGGCCCCGCCGTTGCCGTGACCGATCCCGACCAGCCGCTGGTGTAAGTCTCCTGGTACCTGATCATCGCGAGGTCATGGCGGGCAAGGTCAACCAGTTCGGTGCGGTCGCTGTAACTAGGCGCCGGAATCCCGGCCTCGAGCTCCCGTAGCGTCTGGCGCTCCTCGGGCCGGGCCCGGCTCGGGCTTATCACCGCCCAGCAGCTGGCGACTGCGCCCAGGCCAAGGAGCGCGAACCCGGCCCACAACTGCGGATGGAAGGTGAGCTCACGGGACCCGATCAGGACCAGCAGGGCGCCGACGGCCGCGAGACACGTTCCGAGCAGCGCGGTGAGCAGCGTCCTGTTTCTGCTCGCGCTCCGGCTCACGCGGCTGGCCATCTCCGTCTCGTAGTAGCCCGGCTTCGGCTCGCTCGCGAACACCTTGCGGCAGGCCTCGGCGAACAGGTGCAGAAGAAACTCGCGCGGGTTGTAGTCGACGGGCGCGGACACCTCCACCGCCAGCCCGCTGCCGCCACCGATCCTGGTGCGCTCCGCGACGAATGAGGCTATGACGGTGGACTTACCCGTGCCGCGCGGCCCGGCCAGGCCGATGCTGCCGCCCGAGCTGTGATCGAGTGCGTGCTTCACGCGGTCGAAGCTCGGGGTGCCGACCTCGAACTTCTCGGCGTTATAGACCTCGCTCAGCCCGGCCGCGGAGATGTAGGTCAGGGCCGTGCTGTAACCCGGATTTACCTTTGCCTCGAGGCAGGTGAGCGCCGTGGGGCGCAGTCCGCGTGCGATCAGCGCGGTATCCAGCGCCTTCCCGGCGGCCTCCAGCCTCGAGTTCGCGGCGACGATGCCGAGTCGCTGGTTTCGCTGCCTCGCATGCTCCGCGGACTCCTCGTTGATCCGCTCGGTGAATACCCGCAGCAAGGCGAGCAGCAGGCCGAACCCGAACCCGACCCCGGCGGCAACCTGCAGCAGCAAGGACTCTCGCGAGGTCAGGTGCGAGATGTACGAGCAGCCGAGGGCCGCACCGCCGGCCATCCCCAGGAATCCGATGACAGCGGTCACATTGCCGCCCACCGGCAGCTCGCTTGGCGCGACCATCAGCTGACTGGCGGACTCGGCCAGTACCCGGGCGCGCGAAACCGCATCGCACTCGGGGGTGACGCTCTGGCGGATACCCGCCCTGTCCCGCTGCACTTCCTCGATCAGCTTGTCCGGCGTGAGGCCGGCCTTATTCAGACTCGCTGCCAGGTCCTTGTCGTCGGTCAGCATCATCTGCAGGAGACGGTCCAGCTGCTCCGGGCTGTCGAGGATCTCATCGGCCGGAGTACGCGGCGAGGTGCCGCCTGCTGTGTCGCCGCCGCCCGCGCTGACGCTCGCTGTGCTTTCCGGTGGCGGTGCTTCCCCGGTCTGCTCACCGGGAGCAGGCTCGGACTCGGTGTCCACGCTCACGTACGTCTCCCCACCCGCGCGCGGCCAGTCCGGCCAGCGTGAATGGGAATTGTAATGCCGTTTCCGAGTATGGACTAGGCGTGAATTGACCGCGTCATTAGAGCGCCTTTATTTCTGGGTAAGTTTCAGGATAATTTGGCAGCCGATTCGGCCGGGCCAAGCTGCTGAAGGCGGGACAGAACCTGTGCCGCCTCGGCCATGATCCGGTCGATGAGCTCCGCGCACGAGGGAACGTCGTCGATCACGCCGACCACCTGACCGGCGGCCATCACGCCGAGATCGGGCCTGCCGTCGACCATCGCGGCCTTGAGCAGGATGGGGGTGTTCGCCGCCATCAGCACCTGGCTCCACGACAGCTCGCTGCCGCGGCGCATCGCCGCGCCCTCGCGCAGCATCTCCCGCCAGGACAGGCCCGACAGCGCACGGAACGCCGCCGCGTTCCTGACCGCGCGGGCCAGCCCGGTGACCGGCCCCGATCTCTCCAGGGCCTCCACCAGCGGCGAGCGCAGCACCCGGTGCGGCACGCCGTCGACCCTGGTCGTCACGACCGTGTCGGTGAGCGTCTTGGCCAGGTACACCTGCTTGACCGCGTCCGCGACCGGGCTGTCGGTGGTGAGCAGGAACCTGGTGCCCATCGCGATACCCTCGGCCCCGTACGCCAGCGCGGCGACCAGACCGCGCCCGTCGAAGAATCCGCCCGCCGCGACCACGGGAATATCCACGGCCGAGACGACCTGCGGGATCAGCAGGCTGGTCGGGACCGGCCCGGTGTGACCGCCGCCCTCGCCGCCCTGCACGATGACCGCGTCGGCGCCCCACTGCGCGACCTTCTCGGCATGCCGGCGCGCGCCCACCGACGGGATGACGAGCACGCCGGCGTCCTTGAGCCGCTCGATCTGCTCGCGGCGCGGAGCGAGCGCGAACGAGGCGACCCTGACTCCCTCGCTGATGATCAGCTCGACCCGCTCGGCCGCGTCCGGCGCGTCGGCGCGGAGGTTGACCCCGAACGGCGCGCCGGTGCGCTTCTTGACCTCGGCCACCGCGGTCCGCAGGGCGTCCATCGGCATCGTCGCCGAGCCGATAATGCCAAGGCCGCCGGCGCTGGAGGTCGCGGCGGCGAGCCCGGCCCCGGCCACGAAGCCCATGCCGGTCTGCACGATCGGGTAACGAGTGCCGGTCAGCTCGGTCAGCCGGGTCCTGAGCTGCCACGAGCCGTCAGGGCCGACCGGGCCGGCCGCACCGGCCGGACCGGCCGGGTCCGCCGTCAGGTCAGCTCCAGGTCGCGGCGCGAGTCAGGATCAAGCTGCTCGCGGATCATGGTCAGTTCCGACGCGGTCGGCAGCCGGGTCTGCGGTACCCGGAGCGGAGCCGCGAGCACGAAGCCGGTCGCGTCGGCCACGTCGGTGACGGACACGCCCGGATGCACCGACCGCAGCCGCATCGAGTGCTCGGACCCGCCGAAGTCCAGCACCGCCAGATTGGTGACGACCATCCGCAGTTCGTGGAAGCCGGCGATGGCCGCAGACAGGCCCGCGGCGCGGTTGTAGCCCACGCCGCTGACCATGTCGACCTGGTCCACGAACACCCGCCGCGAATGCCGCGGCACCCAGTAGCTGACCGGGTGGTTCACCGTGTTTCCCGGTGCGCCGCGCACCCCGATCAGCTGCGCCCTGGGCCGGGACCAGTCGCCGATGCAGGAGATGTTCTGGTTGCCGAATTGATCAAGCTGCGCCGCGCCCATCATGATGTGCCGCTTGCCCGCGGCCAGCAGCGTGAAGACATCGCGGAACGGCACCCAGCCCTCGGCGATCCTGTTTCCGTCGGCACCGTTGCCCTCATCACCGGGCGCGAGCACCGTCGCCTCCCCGTCGGTCAGCATCAGGTCCGGTTCGAACGTGAGCTGGGCCAGCCGGGCACCGAGCGACGGGATGATGCCCATCGGGCTGGCCAGGATCGCGCCGTCCCCGCGCCATGCCTCCGCGCAGGCGACCACGCAGATCTCGGCGAGGGTGGCATCGCCGGTCACGACGCTGCTCCGGCCCGGGGCCGCCGTTCCCCTTCATTGGCGCGGAAGCTGGCGACGGCCGCCTGGTAGTCGGCCTCGTCCCCGGCCAGAAATGTGGCGTGGAACTGCGGCCAGAGCTCCCGGCTCGCCGACGCGGCGACGTAGGCGGCCTGGAATGCCTCGTCCCTTCCGTAGTCGGGCACGCAACTGGTGAAATGCGCGCCGTTCGGCGTCTCGGTAACCCCGTGCACCATCGACCGGTTGATCAGCAGGCTCTGCACCGGCCCGGCCGCGAGGAGGTCCCCGGTCGGCACGATCCGCTCGCAGGACATGAACGCCCGCTCGGCCGCCCGGCAGAACAGGTCATCGAAGTAGGGGTCCGGCCCGAGGTACTGCCCGTTCCCTCTGATGTCGGCGCGGTTCATGTGCACGAGCGCGGCATCCAGCCGCAACGCGGGCACGGCGGCGAACTCCTCACCGTCGGCGTAGGGCGAGCGGATGGTACGGATCTGCGGGTTGACGCGCATGACGTCCGACCCAAGGCCGGCCCGCATGGGCAGGAACGGCAGCCGGTGGGCGGCGGCGAGCAGTCCCCAGTGCAGCATTCCCTCGTCCAGCTCGGTCAGCTCGATCGCGCCGGCCTGCCGCGCGGCCCGGAACTGCGGCTCCAGCGGGATCGAGTCCAGCGTCACGAACCCGGCCACGAGCCGGCGCACCTTGCCCGCCGCGATCAGCAGCCCCACATCGGGCCCGCCGTAGCTCACGATGGTCAGCCCGCTCAGGCCGGACGCGGCGATCGCCCGCACCAGCGCCATCGGCTTGCGCCGCGAGCCCCAGCCGCCGATGCCGATCGTCATGCCCGAGCGCAGCTGCGCCACCACCTGCTCGGGGGTCATCACCTCAACGGGCATCAGCGACCGTCCACGAACGCCTGCCGCGCGTCGTCCGAGATCCCGGTCAGGTTCAGCTCGAACGTGAAGCCCTGCTCGTACCGGTAGGAGCGCCTGATGTCCACCGGGTCGATGCCGTTGAGCGACTGCTTGGCCAGGCGCAGGATCTGCGGGTTCTTGGCCGCGATCTTCTGGGCGAGCGCGTGGGCCCGCTCGCGCAGCTGTTCTCCCGGCACCACGTCCAGGACGGTCCCGAACTTCAGCAGGTCGCGGGCGGGAACCGGGTCGCACGTGTACACCATCGCCCGCATGAGCTGCTGCGGCACCAGCCTGGCCAGGTGCGTCGCGGCGCCGAGGGCCCCGCGATCGACCTCCGGCAGCCCGAACGTAGCGTCCTGCGCCGCGATCACGATGTCGGCGCTGCCGGCCAGGCCGACCCCGCCACCCAGGCAGAACCCCTGCACCGCGGCGATCACCGGTACCTCACATTCGTACACCGCGGCGAACGCCGCGAAGCACCCCCGGCTGGCCCCGATCAGCGCGTCGTGCCCTGGGGTGCGCTGCATCTCCTTGATGTCGACGCCGGCGCAGAACCCGCGGCCCTCCGCAGCGAGGACCACGGCCCGCACGCCGGGATCCTTGCCGGCCCCCGTCACTGCTTCCGCCAGGTCCAGCCAGCCCTGTACGGGCAGCGCATTCACCGGCGGGAAGTCGATAATAACCTCGGCGACGCCGTCGCTGCTGTGCAGCCCGATTCCCATCGCCGCTCCGTTGCCTCCGACCGGACCCGTCACAACCGGCGTCCTACCTAGCGTTTGCTTGGTCAGCGTAGCAACCCCGACCCGGCGTTACCAGGAGCTCGGCATTCGCGCCCGGTCGATCGCAGCCAGCAGACGGTCCGGGTCCGCTACTTCGTAGAACGCGAACGGAAACTGCGCTGACCGCATGAGCGGTTCCATGCCCGTGTTCGCGTACCTGGCGGCAGCCGCCTGCGACGGCCTCCGCTTGCCCAGGAAGGTGTAGGGGCTTTCTGGCTCTGGAGTGGACACGATCATGCTGACCCGGCGGCCGTTGCGGCTGCGCTTGACGATCACTGGCACGCCGCGCAGCGGCTGGTCACGGAACGACCTGGGCGTGACGATCATGGCGCGATCCCTGGTCACGCCGTAGGCCGTGTGCCGGTGCTGGTACCTCTTGTACAGGAAGCGGCCCGCCACCATGTAGAGACCCAGCGCCAAGAAAGGAACGCCCCAGATCTCAGCGAACACGACGCCTGTCCTGGCCGCGCTGACTTCCCAGAAGCAGGTGAAGGAGCACCAGAGGATGCTGAAAGGGATCACGAACGCGTCAGCCGACGTAACCGTGAACGACCGAGTCGGCGCGCCCTCCCAGATGAGGTCCTCGCCCGGCCGCAGGTAGCGCCGCAACTCGTTGCCCAGACCGGTGGGCCCGGCGGAGCCGCAAACGCCGAGTGCCATCGAGGTCCCCAATCTGCCAGCCGGCTGACTGCAGGCTAGCCCATCCGAAATCATCCGTTACCGCCGAGCTTGCCAACCACCTCCGCCTCCACCGCCCGCGCGCTCGGCCGGTTGGGTCAGGGAGACTTGAGCCGGACACCGGAGTGATCTGGCAAGGGAGCACGTCGATGCGGTTCGTGTTCAGTCCGCCGGCCGACGCGGCGGCCGGGCTGCTTACGCTGCCGTGGGAGCAGCCGCTGGCGGACTGGCGCGACAAGCGGCTGGTCGAGATCCGCCAGCGGGGCCTCTCCCGGCACGTCGTCCGGTTCGTCGCCGACGACGGCCGGCTGTACGCGCTGAAGGAGATCAGCGAGGATCTGGCCCGCCGCGAGTACCGGATGCTGCGCGGTCTCGCCGACATGGCCATTCCCGCGGCGGAGGTCGTCGGGATCGTGGTCGACCGCGGCCGGGACGCCGACGCGATGCTGGTGACCAGGTTCCTGGAGTACGCCAGCACCTACCGGGCGGTGTTCTCCAGCCCGCGCGGCGGGCCGCCGGTGGACCGGCTGCTGGACGCGCTCGTCGAGCTGCTGGTCCGGCTGCACCTGTCGGGCTTCTTCTGGGGTGACTGCTCGCTGTCGAACGCGCTGTTCCGGGCGGATGCCGGCACGCTCGAGGCCTACCTGGTCGATACGGAGACCAGCGAGCGGCACCCGACGCTGACCGACGGCCAGCGCACCCTGGACCTGGACATCGCGGCCGAGCGGGTCTGCGGCGAGCTGCTCGACCTGCAGGCAGGCGAGCTGCTGCCCCCGGGCATCGATCCGTTCGGGGTCAGCGAGGAGCTCGAGCTCCGGTACCGCAGGCTGTGGGACGAGCTGACCCAGGAAGAGGTATTCCGCCCGGCCGATCAGCGGCACCGGATCGCCAAGCGCATCCGCAAGCTGAACGAGCTGGGTTTTGACGTCGACGAACTGGAGCTGATCGACGGCCCGGAAGGCACCCGCCTGCGGGTGCGGACCAGGGTCGCGGAATCGGGCCAGTGCAGCCGGCGCCTGTTCGGGCAGACCGGCATCACCGCCGAGGAGAATCAGGCCCGGCGCCTGGCCACCGACATTGCCAGCTTCCGCGCGTACCTGGAGCAGAAGACCGGCAGGCCGATGTCGGAGACGGTGGCCGCGCACCGCTGGCTGGAGGACGTCTACGACCCGGTGGTGGCGGCGATCCCCGACTGTCTGCGCGGGCGGCTCGCCCCGCCGGAGATCTTCCACGAGATCCTGGAGCACCGCTGGTACATGTCCGAAGCCGCGGGCCGGGATGTCGGCACGACCGCGGCCGCACAGTCGTACTTCGCGACCGTGCTGCCCACCATTGCGCCGCCCGCCGAGCAGCTCTCCGTGCCGCAGCAGGCCAGTGCGATCGCGGACGGCGACGAGCTTGAGCTGACTAGCTGAGCCAGGCGGACAAGAGCCACGAAGCGGGCACTGGCGGGTGCGTGGCCTTACCCGTATATTGAGCGACAAATCGTCGGGGTCACGCATCACTCGGCACCGCCGCCTCCTGACGCCGGCGCCGTCCGATGAACCCGGCTCGGGGCTGGAGACCATCATGAGAATCGCCGTTCGGCTCTGCGCGATTGCCTGCGCCTCGACTCTCGGAATCGCCGGGCTAGCGGCCCCCGCGGCCCTCGCGGCGGCGCACCGCCCTGCCGCCACGGTCCGCGTCCACCTGGTCGCGATCGACAGGAACGGGCACAGCGCGGCCGTCAACGCCACCATCTACACCACTCAGGACCCGCCGATATATGCCGACACCCCGCGGGTGTCGGTGCCGCGCGGCCAGGCCTGGATCGCGGCGGACGTCGTCACGAGCGGCCCGCACAACACGGTGGCCAGCACGACGCTGGTGGTCCGGCACGTGGACATCACGCGGAGCGTGACCGTCGACCTGGATGCGCGACCCGGCAGGCTCTTCACGTTCAGCCTGAACGTCCCCGGCGCCACCGACACCGGAGACACTGCGCAGGTGTGTGTCGGCGGCGACTTCGTGTCCCCCTTCGGAACCCAGGCGTCCGGCAGTGGCGGAACCGTGTACGTCGTCCCGGTTCGCAGCTCCGCGCTCACGTTCGGCTATGCCAGCTCGTGGCAGAACGGCTCTGATTCCTACTTCATCACCGGTCAGTCCGGCGGCGGGGTGCCGAGCCGACCCGACTATTCGGCCCGCGTTGCCGACCTGGCCAGGGTCCAGTTCTCGTTCCGTTCCGGCGAGGTCGTCGGGGGCTACCGCCAGGCCGGCGTGGAGAGCAACGCCTCGTGCGGATTCGGCGTGGGCCTGCCCATCCCACCGCCCAAGGGCCCGCCCATCCCCTCGGCCACGGAATACCTCAGCGCCGGGAGCTGGACCGCTAGTGCCCACGGCTACCGGTCGTTCTGGCAGAGCACGCGTCGGTTCAGGGCGGGCGGCGCTTACGCCGTCACCTTCGGGGGCGCCGCGTGGGGGCCGTATGAGGACTTCCCGAACGTTCAGGGACGTCAGATAGTCCTCTTCCCGCTGGCACCCATCAGCGATCCGGCGACGCAGACCAGTGACGAGTGCTGCGACGTCAGCACGATCAGCCTGTCGTCCGGCGGGCACGTGCTGAAGCACGCCGTCATGTCGGAGTGGCGCGAGATACGCGACTTCCAGGTGACGCTGCCCAGGGCGGGCTGGTACACGATGCGGACGTCGGCGCGCCGCTGGATCCCCGGCGTAGCTGTACCCGCGGACATACTCTCGCCACGCGACTCGCTGACCTGGACGTTCCGGGCCGCTCCCCGGCCGATCGCGTCAGACCCCGTGTTCGTGCCGGTGACCGCGACGATGTTCGCGCCCCAGGGGCTCAACCCGGAGAACCAGGCCGCGCCGGGAGCGAGCACGGTCCTGTCCGTGCAGGTGGTGGAGCCGCGCGCGGCCGGCTTCCAGTCGCCGCCGCGCTACGCGGTCGCCGCCGTGACCGTCGAGGTCTCCTTCAACAACGGCCGGACCTGGCAGCGGATTGAGGTCCGCGGGCACGGGACTTCATGGCAGGCCACGGTGCACGATCCGCTGAGCGGATACGTGTCACTCCGGTCGACGGTGGTGGACTCGGCGCACGACAGCTCCACGGAGACCATCTACCAGGCCTACGCCATCGCCAGCTGATACCGCCCCACGGCATCGCCGGCTCCAGCGAGAAGGGAGGACCCGGCCTGGCTACCTAGCGCTTGCTCGGTCACCTACCATGAGCGCCATGCAGAGCCACGACTACGCCGGCCGGGTGGTGGTGATCACCGGCGGCACGAGGGGCATCGGCGCGGGCATCGCGCACGCCTTCCTGCGAGCAGGCGCGGACGTGCTCGTCTGCGGCCGGACCGTGCCCGCCGACGACCGGCAGCTTCCCGAGGCCGACGGTCGTCGGGCCGGGTTCTTCGTGGCCGACGTACGCGACCCCGATCAGGCCGGCCGCCTGATCGCGGCCGCGACCGACCGCTTCGGACGCCTGGACGTCCTCATCTGCAACGCGGGCGGATCACCGGAGGCAGCGGCCGCCACCGCGTCGCCTCGGTACCACGCGAAGATCATCGAGCTGAACCTGCTCGCGCCGCTGCACTGCAGCCAGGCAGCCAACGCCACCATGCAGGACCAGGAGGACGGCGGCTCGATCGTCATGATCGGCAGCGTCAGCGGCACTCGTCCGTCGCCGGGCACCGCGGCCTACGGAGCGGCCAAGGCCGGCCTGCACCATCTGGTGCGCACCCTGGCCATCGAGTGGGCCCCGAAGGTCCGGGTGAACACCGTCGTGCCGGGGTTCGTCGCCGAGGAGGTACCGTCCGGTCACTACGGCAGCCCCGACGCCGCCGCCGCGATCGCCAGGACGGTACCGCTGCAGCGGATGGCGACGCCCGCGGACGTGGCCGCCGCGTGCCTGTTCCTCGCCTCCGCCGGCGCGGGTTACATCAGCGGAGCCGAACTGCTTATTCACGGAGGCGGTGAGCCGCCTGGCTTTCTAGCCGTGGCGCACGGTTCGGTATAACCTCCGTGGAAGTAGAACACGTTTCAGTTGAGGGGCGCGCCATGGTTGCTTCGATCAAGCCGCATCGAGATGAGACCGGCCTTACCGACGGACTGCTGCTGATCGACGGGACCTGGGGCCCGTCCGCGGACGAGCGGTCCTGGACGCACAACCACCCGGCGACCGGCGAGGACGTCGCCTCGTTCCCGATCGCCGGACCGCACGACGTGGACCGCGCGGTGCGGGCGGCTCGCGCCGCCTTCGACGAGGGGCCGTGGCCCAGGACACGGGCGGGCGAGCGGGGCAAGCTCCTGCGCCGGATCGCCGACCTGGTCCGCGAGCACGGCGACGAACTGCTGGCGCTGCAGGCACTGGACAACAGCGTGCCGCTCACCTTCGGCGGCGTGTACGGCATGTCCTATGGGTTCGTCGCGGACGTCTTCGATCACCACGCGGGCTGGGTGGACAAGCTGGCCGGCGAGACCCTGCCGCCCTTCCAGGGCGGCGACCACATGGTCATGACGCTGCGCGAGCCCGTCGGCGTGGTCGCCGCGATCGTGCCGTGGAACGCACCGCTGCTGCTCACCGCGCAGAAGCTGGCCCCGGCGCTGGCAGCCGGCTGCACGATCGTGGTGAAGCCGTCGGAGTACGCCACGTTCTCGGTGCTGCGCCTGGTCGCTCTGATCGAGGAGGCGGGCCTCCCGGCGGGAGTCATCAACGTCGTCACCGGTCCCGGTGACCCGACCGGCGACGCGCTCATCCATCACCCGATGGTGGACAAGGTCTCCTTCACCGGCAGCCGCGCGGTCGGGCGGAAGATCATTGAGGCGTCGGCCGGCACGTTCAAGCGGGTCAGCCTCGAGCTGGGCGGCAAGAGCCCGGCACTGGTGTTCGCCGACGCCGACGTCGCCACCTCGGCGATGATGACGATGGGCACCGTGACGCTTGGCCTGTCCGGCCAGGTCTGCCTCGCGCAGACCAGGGCCCTGGTGCACCGCGACGCGGTCGATGAGTTCCTCGGCACCTCCGAGATGATCGCGGGGATGGTCAGCTACGGCAATCCGTTCGACCCCGCCGTCAGTTCCTCGCCGCTGATTAACCCGCGCCAGCTCGACCGGGTGCTCGGCCTGATCGGCAAGGGCCAGGAAGAGGGGGCCAGGCTGGTGTTCGGCGGTACCCGCGGCGAGGGCGACCTGGCGGCGGGCAACTTCGTCGCGCCGACGCTGTTCACCGATGTGAACAACGACATGGCGATCGCCCGCGAGGAAGTATTCGGGCCGGTGCTTTCTGTGATCCCGTTCACCGACGAGGACGAGGCCATCAAGATCGCCAACGCCACCGAGTACGGCCTCGCCGCGACCGTGTGGACCTCCGACCTCAAGCGGGCCATGCGGATGACGAAGGCACTGCGAGCGGGAACGGTCGGCATCAACGGCTATCAGCTCGAGCCGCACGCCGCGTTCGGCGGGTACCGGCAGTCCGGCATCGGCCGCGAGGGCGGCCGGACCGCGATCGAGGCCTACACCGAGGTCAAGACGGTCCTGCTGCCGTTCACCGACGAGATGATGTAGATCGTCCTCCCGGTCGGCCTGCCGTTGCCGGCAACGGCAGGCCGGTCGGGTCTCATTTGCGGCGCAAAACACCGTGACCTGGTGTTTTTTACCACTAGCTAAGTATCCTTTTAGTTATGGCAGGCGAGTCGGGCGGCGGCGAGGGGCTGACAATCAGCCTGCTCGGCCCGGTTGATGCCTACTCCGCTGGCTCGCCCACGGGTATCTCGCAGCCCGCGCAGCGCGTCCTGCTGGCCATGCTGGCCCTGTCCGCCAATCAGGTTGTCTCCGTCGGCGCGCTCATCGACGCACTATGGCAGGAGCAGGCATCCCGGCAGCGGGAGAAGAACCTGCACGTCCAGGTTCACCTGCTGCGGCGGCGGCTGGCCGAGCTAGAGCCGGGCCGGCGGAAGTCCAGGATCGTCACCGCGCCCCCCGGCTACATCCTGGAGGTGGCCGACGGCGAACTGGATGCGCAGGCATTCGCGGCGCTGGCCCGGCGGGGCCGGCGCCTGGCCGCCGACGGGGATCCGGCCGGCGCGGCCAGAGTGTTCCGGCAGGCGCTCGCGCTGTGGCGGGGACCTGCGCTCGGCGACGTGCCCGACGCCTGCGCGCGGCTGGCCGCCGAGGCGGCCGGGCTCGAGGAGCAGCGCCTCGCCGTGCTCGAGGAGGAGGGCAACGCGGAACTGGCGGCTGGCCGGCACAGCGACCTGGCCGCGCAACTGCCCGCGCTGATCGCCCAGTTTCCGCTGCGCGAGCGGCTGCGCGCTCAGCTGATGCTGGCGCTGTACCGATGCGGCCGCCAGGGCGACGCGCTCGCCGCCTACCAGCAGGCGCGCAAGGTCCTCGACGACGAGCTTGGCCTGGACCCCGGCCCGCAGCTGCAGACGCTGCAGCGCCAGATCCTGGCCGCCGATCCCGCCCTCGACTTCGTGCCGGGATCGGCAACTGCCACAGCTGCGGTCACCGGCCCGGTCGAGAACCGCGACGATGCGCCGGACCTGACGGGAAGTCCTGCGTACGGGAACGGCGCAGCTGCCATGGCCGGGCCCGGCCCCGACACCGATCCGGCTCCCGACCCGGTCACGCCCCGGCAGCTGCCGGCGGGCGTGCGGCACTTCGCCGGCCGCGATGCGGAGCTGATGGAACTCGACGGCCTGCTGTGCAATCCGGACGACACCGACTCGGCGACCGTCATCGTCATCACCGGAACCGCAGGCGTCGGCAAGACGGCCCTGGCCGTGCACTGGGCGCACCGCGCGGCCGGCCAGTTCCCCGACGGCCAGCTGCACGTGAACCTACGCGGTTACGACCCGTCCGGAACGCCGCTCACGGCGGCCGAGGCGACCCGCATCCTGCTCAACGGTCTCGGCGTGGCCCGTGAGCAGATACCCGACACGCAAGAGGCCCAGGCCGGCCTGTACCGGACGCTGATGGCCGACCGGCGGATGCTCATTGTGCTCGACAACGCCCGCGACGCCGATCAGGTGCGCCCGCTGCTGCCTGGCGGGGCCGGCTGCGTCGTCCTGGTGACGAGCAGGTCGACGTTGCCGGGGCTGGTCGCGGCGGTAGGCGCCTGCCCGGTGCCGCTGGATCTGCTGGCCGAGCAGGACGCTCAGGCCCTGCTGGCCGCCCGGATCGGATCCGGGCGGACCGAGGCCGAGCCGACCGCGGTTCGGCAGATCATCGGGCTATGCGCGCGGCTGCCGCTGGCGCTGGCCATCACCGCCGCGCGAGCCGCCGCCCGGCCCGGCATGCCGCTTGCCGCCCTGGCCGACGAGCTCACCGCCGAGCAGGACCGGCTGGACGCGCTCGACACCGGCGACCAGGCCACCAGCGTGCGCGCGGTGTTCTCCTGGTCCTATCGCCAGCTCGCGGCGCCGACCGCGCACATGTTCGGCCTGCTCGGCATCCAGCCGGGCCCCGACATCGGCCTCGCCGCGGCCGCGAGCCTGGCCGGCGTGCCCCGTGCACAGGCGCGCCGGACCCTCACCGACCTGGTCGCCGCCGGGCTGCTCGACGAGCATTCGTCCTGCCGGTATGTCCTGCACGACCTGCTCCGGACATACGCCGCGGAACAGGCAGCCGCCGAATCCGACGCGGACCGGACGGCCGCGCGGGCGCGCCTGGTCGACCATTACCTGCAGACGGCGCACGCGGGCACGCTGCTGCTCGCCCCGCTCGGTCATCCGATCGTCCTGGATCCCCCGCTCGACGGCGTCAGCCCCGTCCAGCTGGCAAGCCGCGAGGACGCGCTGGCCTGGTTCCGCGCGGAACTGCAGGTCCTGCTCGCCGTGGTCAGGCTCGCCGCGGCCGCCGGGCTGGACGAGGCCGCCTGGCAGCTGCCGTGGACCCTGCGCAGCTTCCTCGACGGCCAGGGCCTGTGGCAGGACTGGGCCGCGGTGAACAAGATCGCGCTGGCCGCGGCCGAGCGGTTGCAGGACCACAACGGCCTGGGCTGGACCCATCACCGGATGGCCCAGGTCTGCAGTCTGTCGGGCAACGTCGATGAGGGCGTCGCGCACAACGAGGCGGCCCTGGAGCATTTCGGGCTGGCGGGCAACCTGGCCGGGCAGGGCTCGGCGCATCTGGGCATGTGCATTTCCCTCGGCCGAAAGGGCGACCACCACGCCGCTCTTTACCACGGCGAGCAGGCACTGCGGATCTTCCGGGCGGCCGGCGACCAGACCGGCGAGGCGTACATGCTGCACCTTGTCGGCCTGGAGCAGGCCCGGCTGGGGAACGGCGAGCAGGGCCGCGACCATTGCACTCAGGCAGTGGAACTGTACGGCGATCTCGGCGACATGGGCGGCATGGCCGACGCGTGGCACAGCCTGGGCACTGTGCACCAGCAACTCGGCGAGCACGTCGAGGCGATCGCCAGCTTCCAGCAGTCACTCATGCTCTCGGCCGAGCTGGGTGACCTCTGGGGTCAGGCCTACTGCCTGATCGCCGTGGGTGACACGCACGACAACGACGGCGACCTGGCCGGCGCGCGGGAGACCTGGCAGCAAGCACTGGAGATGCTGGGTGATCTGCAGCATCCAGACGCCGACCGGATACGCGCGCGGCTGCACGATACGGCCGACCTGCCCGACGGGACGGATCTGCTCGACGGCGAAACCGCACGGCTTGAGCCTCCCGCCCTGGCCAGGTAGAGCGCATGCTCCAGAGTGCTTTAATCCCTTCAGAATCGATTGCTAAATCGGCGCTAAATCGCCAGCACACCAGCGAATGCCAGGCTGAAGTCGCGGCCGGGAAATCCCCTCCGGACGCCGGCGCGAAGAAGAGCCTGCGGAGCGGGAGAAGTGGGCGCCGGGTTCTGGGCGTATGCAGGGGCAGCGCCCAGAAGCCCCGGCGCCACCCCCGCCTTCGGCCCGGAGACTCAGCCCAGCGATGCGGGTGACCGAGTGCCGGGAACAGTCCGGGCTGCACAAGTAGCTCCCCATCGCAGCCTCTCAGTCGCAGTCTCGTCGCTGCTCGTTCCGCGCTGGCGGCGCTGCGCCGTGGCTAACCGAAGCCGATTGTCTCGGTGGCGAGGGCGTTGGCCTCCTCGCAGGCGAAGCCGGCATCGCCGGGGCCGGTGGCGAACCCGGCCAGCGCGTCCGCCACCGAGTCGAGCGTCCACATGCCATTTGCGGAACCATGCTCGCCGGCCCGGAACACCTGACGGATGCTCGGCGGCGCCATCAGCGCGGCCACGCCGCCGTGCACCACGAACACCTCGCCGTTGATGCTCGCGGCGGCCGGGCTGGCCAGGTAGGTCACCAGGGGGGCGACGTACTCGGGCGCCAGCGGATCGGGCCCGGCATCCGGCGCCGCGCCCATGAGCTGTGCGGTCATCGCGGTCCGCGCGCGGGGGCAGATCGCGTTGGCGCGCACGCCGTAGCGGCCGCAGCTGCGTGCCGTGGTAACGGTCAGCGCGGTGATGCCGGCCTTGGCCGCCGCGTAGTTGGGCTGTCCGGACGAGCCGAGCAGGAACGCCTCCGACGACGTGTTAATGATGCGGGCATAGACCGGACCGCCCGCCTGCTTGCTCTGCTCTCGCCAGTGCGCGGTGGCGAGCCGGGAGGCGATGAAGTGGCCGCGCAGGTGAACCCGCAGCACCAGGTCCCACTCCTGCTCCGACATCGAGAAGATCATCCGGTCACGCAGCACCCCCGCGTTATTCACCAGGATGTCGAGCTGACCGAACTCGCCCAGGGCCGCGGCGATCAGCGCCTCCCCGGTCGACCACTCGCCGATGTCACCCGCGCTGACCACGGCCGTGCCGCCGCCGGCGTTGATCTCCGTGGCCACAGCGTCCACGGCGTCGCCGGGCAGGTCGTTGAGTACGACCCGAGCGCCGGCCGCGGCCAGCGCGAGTGCCTCGGCCCGGCCCAGCCCGTTCCCGGCCCCGGTCACTATCGCAACGCGCCCGTCCAGGCGCACCGGCCCTGATGTTTCGAGCACTGGCATCAGCGTCTCCTCAGTAACCAGGACCCGAGAGCATGCCGCCGTCGACGACGAACTCGCTGCCCGTGCAGTACGACGACTCGTCCGAGGCCAGGTACACCACCAGCGGCGATACCTCAGACGACTTGGCGAAGCGGGAGATCGGCAGCGCGCGCATGAAGCCCTCGCCGTCGGCGATGTCGGTGAAGGTCTCGAACGCGGTCGCGGTCATCGTCGTCATGATGCCGCCGGGGTGCACCGAGTTGACCCGGATGCCGGCCTTCCCGAGTTCCTGCGCGGCCGACCGGGTGATGCCGCGGACGCCGAACTTGCTCGCGCTGTACGCCGACATCCCGGACGCGCCGTGGAAGCCCTCGACCGAGGAGATGTTGACGATCGAGCCGCCGCCCGCGGCGGTCATCGGCTCGATCACGTTCTTGATGCCCAGCCACTCGCCGACCAGGTTGACCTCGATGACGCCGCGGAACTCGGCCAGGCTCATGTCCGCGATCTTCTTGTTCAGCAGGATCCCCGCGTTATTGACCAGCACGTTGAGCGTGCCGAACGCCTCGAGGGCGGCGCGGACAGCGGCCGCCCAGTCTTCCTCGCTGGTCACGTCCTGGTGCACGTAGCGGCAGCTGTCCTCGCCCAGCTCGTCGGCCAGCGCCTTGCCCCTGTCATCCAGCAGGTCGCCGAGTACCACCTTCGCGCCCTCGGCCACGAAATGCCGCGCGTGTGACTTGCCCATCCCCCGCGCGCCGCCCGTGATCAGCGCGACCTTCCCGTCCAGACGGCCCATTGCTTACCTTTCCGCTGTGCGCCCCCGGCCGCAGGCCGCTGCGGGCGATGTGAAACCAAACGCTTGCTTGGTCAGGGTAACAGGTCCCCGTGCGCCGCAGCATTGCCTGCACCGCACGGCGGGACGCCGGCTAGTTATGCCACGATTCCGGACATGACGTCAATCAGCTGGGACGAGTTCGGCGGGGCGCGGCCCGACCTGGCGCAGGCCGGCCGTGAACTGCTCTATCAGTTCGGGGTCGGGCTCGCGTTCCTGTCCACGATCCGCCCCGACGGCGGCCCTAGGCTGCACCCGTTCTGCCCGCTCATCATCGAAGGCCGCCTGCTCGGACACGTCATTCCCTCGCCCAAGCGCGATGACCTGGACCGCGACCCTCGGTACGCGATGCACTCGTTCCCCACCCCGGACAACGAGGATGCCTTCTACCTGACCGGCGAAGCCCGGCCCGTCACCGACGCGGGTCTTGCTGGCCGGGCGGCGGCCCAGTTCGTCGCCGAGCGTCACTACGCCAGCGAGCCGGACGGGTTCAGCGACGGCGGGTTCTACGAGTTCCGCATCGGGCGCTGCCTGCTCACCCGGACCACCGGCCGCGATGACTGGCGCCCGCGGCACACCGTGTGGCCCGCCGCTCGCTAGTCGGCTAAGCCTGGCGGGCCTTCCCGCGGCCGGACCTCGACCTGGCGTCCGGGCTGGTTATGCCGTCGAACAGCAGCCGCAGGAACGAGTCCACGACCTGATCGGTGCTGAACCCGCCTGCCTGCAGCGCGTTCATGGGCAGCCACAGGATGTCGCGCAGCAGCCGGTAGGTGATCTTGACATTGAGATCGGCGCGGAACAGGCCCTCGTCCACGCCCCGCTGCAGCTGGGTCATCCAGATCCGCTCGATCTCGCGCAGGTCCTTGCGAAGGTAGGCGAACCTCGGCTGGGTGGAGAAATAGCTCCAGTCGTTCTGCAGCATGGTCAGCGCCGCGCGGTGCCGGGCCAGGGTGTGGCTGCTGGTGCGGACGATGCGCTCCACCGCGTCCCGCGGGTCGTCGGCCGCGGCCACGGCACCGCGGTACGCCGCGAGCACGTCGTTGAGGAAGCCGGAGAGGATCTCGTCGCCGATCGACTCCTTGGAGTCGAAGTGGTGGTAGAGGCTTCCCGACAGGATGCCGGCCGCGTCGGCGATCTCGCGAACCGTGGTCGCGCGGAACCCCTTCTGCGCGAACAGGTCCCCGGCCAGCCGGACCACGTCCGCGCGCCGCTGGGAGCGCACGCCCCCGTTCGGGCCTGCGGCTGAGGTATCGTCCCGGCTGCCAGCCGGGCCCTTGCGCGTCGTGCTCACCGCGCCATTATGGCCGGTAGACCGTCAACCTCCCAAGCGCTTGCTCGCGTGGTGGCGTAACTACGCACCGGACCGCAGGGCCGCGCGAGGCTCATGACCATTGACATAGGCAGATATCGCTCGTCTAGTGGAAAGCAGGAGCTGCCCGTTCCGAGCGGTCAGTGGCTAATTACCGGGTTTATACCTGTTTTCTGCGGCAGGAGGCGGGCGGATGACGGGAGACCAGGTCAGCATCAACGCCGATCGCGGGGCCCGCGTCGGCATGCAGATCGGCATCGTCCAGGGCGACGTCGTGTACCACGAAGGGCCAGCTGCGCCGGGCACCGGCCGCGAAGACCTTGCCGACAAGCTCGCCGAGCAGATTGCCGCGCTGCGGGAGGCTGTCCAGGCGGCACTGCAGCGGGAGGAGTTAACGGCCGAGGCCGCCCAGGCCGCCCAGCTCGAGCTGGACGCCGCCGCGGGTGAGGTGCCCGCGGCAGCGCAAGGCGACTGCCGCGGCCTGATCGACCGCCTGCACCGGGTGGGCGAGGTGCTCAGCGGAGGCCTGAAGGTGCTGGCTCAGCTGGCCGCGGTCATCGCGGCGGTAAAGGGCATCACATGACGCAGCCGCCCCCGCTCGGCGCGGGGGAGTCCGCCGCCAACTCCGCGGCCGGTGACGTCGGCGTTCAGATCTACTCGGTCACGGGGAACGTAAACTACTTCGCCGTCTCCGATTCCCAGCAGCCGATGGACAAGTACAGGGTTGCTGTCCGGTTCCTGAAGGCCGGTGTAATTAGCGAGGCGCTGAAGCTCATCAAAGACGTCGTCGGTACGGAGTTCCGCGGCGGCCACGACGACATGGGCAAGGTCGAGATCTCGGCGAACCACATCGCCTTCCACTGGGTGCTCGCCGTCCTCAGCAACTGCGAGCGGATAACCGACGACCTCCTGCACGCGATGACGGAAGCGCGCGCCTTCGCAGACGCGGCCATCGACGATGAGTGGCTGGCCGGCTGCCGCGCGATCGACGATCTGGTGTCCTGCGTCCGCCGTCAGGATGAGGAGGATCAGGCTGGACTGATCGATACGGGGTTCGTTCAGTTCATGCGCCACTACGAAGCCCTCTCGCCCGGCTGCCGAGAAGGCGTTCAGCGCCACCTTGAGCCGCTGCTCATCGGCGGCCAGGCAGTCGAGGTCGAGGCTCTGATTGCGAACGACGCCATGACGCGGCGCCAGCAAGAGCAGGAGGACAGGCTGAAGAACGCATGGAAGTTCTTCGAGCCGACGCCTGAGCCGCCGCGCGAGCGCAAGCCCTATCCGCCGGACTTCCTGACTAGTCAGCGGGTGGTGGCGTACTTCGGTGTTGCGCTCGGACTGGCGGCACTGGTGTGCTGGATCGCGCTGCTCCAGGAGCGCGGCGTACTGATGGCGATCATCGTCTGCGTGGTCATCCTGGCCGGCGCCGAACTGACCGTCTGGTCGGCGGTCGCGTTCGCCGCCACGCGGGAGCGGCTCGCGGCGAAGGAACGCGAGCAAGGCGGCGGCGGCGGCACCCGGAGCCGCTACAGCCTGCCCGAGCCCGGCACCTCCCCCGCGCACGCCGACGACCCGGACGAGGCCGAGACCGACGAGGAAGCTCGGGGGCTGGCCCGGCGCAAGCAGTTCATCCGGATCGCCACAGATCATCTCAACGCGGAGTTCCGCAAGCACGCACCGCGTGCGGCGACGGCGCGCAAGAACTGGCAGACCGACACAGCCGGGCTGAAGAAGTCACTTAAGGACGAGATCCTCAGGGTCTATCACGAGCCGGCCCTGCGGCATGGATCACTGAACTGGCTGATTACCTTCCGCGTCGCCGAGATCGCCAGCCAGTGGCACGACAGGACGCTGCGTGAGTACCAGACCCGCCTGCAGCCGCGGGTGCGCACGATTCTCGGCCTCGGCGCCGGCCTGGTGGCCACGCTGGCTGCCGCACTCTACGCCGTCGTCATCAGCCTGATCGTGTGGCCGCTCGCAGGTGCGGCCGCCACGATGGCGATGATCGTCGCGGGGCTGCTTGTCGGCGCGAGCCGACTCCACGTGTTCTTGGTGCGCCAGCGCACGATACGGGACGGCGAGCCGGAGCGGATCCAGCACTTCAAGGGCGAGCAAGCCGAGCACAAGCGGCTTACGGACGAGCTCCGCGACCGCCCGAGCGACGCTGACGTC
>JASHOV010000636.1 GCA_030038495.1 Streptosporangiaceae bacterium | reverse complement strand
GGCCCGGGCGAGCGCCGCAGCCGCGAGCGAGCACGAGGATGCCAGCCGGGCGCTCAGCACGCTCGATGACGAGCGGGCCGGGCTGGAGTCCGGTGAGGTCGCCCGGCCGCCCGTTCCCTACACCCGGGCTGAAGCCGCACGCCAGGACGTGCCCGGTGCCGCGCTGTGGCAGGTCACGGACTTCGCGCCCGGCCTCGGCCCGGCTGAGCGGGCCGGGCTGGAGGCAGCTCTCGAGGCCTCCGGGCTGCTCGACGCATGGCTGACCCCCGACGGGCGCCTGATCGACGCGGACGCCCATGACGTGATAGCCGTGCAAGGCCAGCCGGTCCCGGGCAGTCTGACCGAGCTCATCGTTCCCGCCATAGACGCGAGCGATCCGCAGGCCCGGACGCTGTCCGCCGACCTGATCGCCGCCGTGCTTTCCTCGGTGTCGTCGGCCGAGCGGGCGGACGGGCCTTTCGCCACGTGTGACGGCCGGTGGGGTCTCGGGCCGCTGCGCGGGGCGTGGGCCAAGCAGCACGCCGCGTACATCGGGCACGGCGCGCGCGAGGAGGCGCGGCGTCGCCGGCTCGCGGAGCTGGCCACGCTGATCGCGGCCGCGAACGCCCGGGTGACGGCGGCCGAGACCGCGGTCGCCACGTTGGCGGCCCGGCAGACAGCCATGGAGGAATTGCTGGCCGCGACCCCGGTCGATACCGACCTTCGGGCAGCCCACGCCGGGGTCGGCGCGGCGACGCTGGCGCTTGGCGAGGCGCGGGCGGCCCTGGAGCTGGCCGCGACCGACCTCGGATGGGCCGAGCGTGACCTGGGACAGGCTGTCGCCGTCCGCGATGCCGCCGCCGCGGACACCGGGTGTCCGGCGGATCTGCCGGCGCTGCGGGCCATGGCTGAGGCGGTCGGCAGCTACCGTGCGGCAGCGACGGAGCTGACTTCCGCGATGCACGTGCACGCCGCGCAGCTCGCGGGACTGGCGCAGTGGGTCCAGGAGCTGGCCAAGGCCGAGGATGACCTAAGCCGGCTAGCGGACGCGGCGCGGCAGGCGGCGGCACGGGCGGCACAGGAGCGCCACCGACGCGACGAGGTGAGCGCTGCGATCGGCGCGACGGTGGAGGAGATCAGGGAGCGCCTTGCCAGCGTGCGAGCCAGGATCGGGCAGCTTGAACTCCTGAGGACGCACGCGGAGAAGGAGCACCGCGCTGCGACGGAGCGGCGGGCTCGCGCGCAGGGTCAGGAGATCACGCTCGGACAGACTCTGGCCCAGGCACAGCAGCGGCGCGATCATGCCGTGAGTGAGCTGCGCAGGTTCGCGGCGACCGGCCTGCTGAGCGCCGCGTGCGAGACCGAGATCCCCGACACCGGCTCCGAGTGGGCCGCGGATCCTGCGGTCCGGCTGGCACGGCGGGTAGAGCAGCTGCTCGCAGATGTCGACGACGGCGACGACGCCTGGCGGCGGATACAGGACGAGATCAGCGGCCGGTTCAACGAGCTGAAGGATGCGCTGACCCGGTACGGGCACGAGGCTGCCGCGAGTCTGGGTGACTGGCTCGTGGTCACCATCACCTTCCAGGGAATGGCCCGCACGCCGCGCGAGCTGGCCGGGCTGCTGGCCGAGGAGATCAGTTACCGGGAGCGGGTCCTGACCGCACGCCAGCGGGAAGTGATCGAGAACCACCTGATCAACGACGTGGCGAGCCATCTCCAGCAGCTCATCACCGAGGCCGAGGCGCAGGTGGCTCAGATGAACTCGGAGCTTCGCGACCGGCCGACCTCGACGGGGATGATCCTCCGGCTGCGCTGGGAGATCCGCCAGGACGGGCCGACCGGGCTGGCGGCGGCGCGGGCGCGGCTGCTGCGCCAGGAATCCGAGCTGTGGTCACCTGCGGACCGGGAGGCCGTTGGCGACTTCCTGAACCGGCAGATCGAGGCGACACGGGCCGAGGACGAACACGCCACCTGGGCCGAGCTGCTCGGCCGGGCTCTGGACTACCGGCGCTGGCACCGATTCCTGATCGAGCGGCTGCAGGACGGCCGGTGGCGGTCGGCGACTGGCCCGGCGTCGGGCGGTGAACGGGTCCTGACCGTCTCGGTCCCGCTGTTCGCCGCCGCGTCAGCTCACTACCGGTCGGCGCACCCGCATGCACCCCGTCTGATCATGCTCGACGAGGCGTTCGCGGGCGTAGACGATTCTGCCAGGGGCCAGTTCCTGGGCCTGCTGGCGGCGTTCGACCTGGACGTGGCGATGACATCGGAGCGGGAGTGGGGTTTCTACGCGACCGTGCCCGGCATCGCGACGCACAACCTCGTCCGTCGCGACGGGATCGACGCCGTGCACGTCACCACGTGGGAATGGGACGGCTCCAACGCCCGGCAGGTCGAGCGAGCGTCGCGGGACCGGGTGCCGGCCCAGGCAACGCGCCCCGCCGAGGAGTCGCTGCTTCCCGGCGTCGACCCGTGGTAGCGGCCGATGACGTGCGGGCCAGTCGGACACTTGACGTCGACCGGCTGAGGCGGACGCTCGGTGATCCCGCGCTGGGCCGGGTGCTGGGCCGACTCGCCCGGCGGCTCGAGCTCGGCCGTCCGCTGGAGGCGGATCTGACGCTCGCCGACGCCACCGAGCCGGAACGGCTCGCACTTGGCCGACTGCTGGGCCGGCCGGCCTCGCTGCGGGGGAGTTCGCTGCGGGTTTCGCCGCCGCAGCTTTCCGCTGCCCTGTCCCGCGCCGGGATTGCGGCTGACCTGCGCGCGGCCGTCGAGGCGCTCGCCGGACCGGTGACGGCGCGCCCGGAGATCGCCGCTGTAGAGCGGGCGGCGCGGTCGCGGGCACTCGAGGCACTCGCCGCCGGCCGGCACGCGGGATCGAGCTGGTACGAGCAGTGGTCGGCCTCGCTGCAGGAGGACGGGACGCTGACGCGGCTGGTCCGGTCAGCGTCTGTCCGCCTCGTCGCGCACGCGGTCGCCGTGCTCGACCAGCTTCCCGCCGATACGCTGCCCCTTCCCGCGCTCGCCGAGCGTGCGACCGGCGATACCAAGGCCCTGGCCGGCACCCCGCTGGCCCGGCTGGTGCTCCGGGCGCTGGCCGTCCGGGAGGCGGCGGCCGGTGGCGAGCCGGCCGCCCCGCGCGACCTTGCGCGGGCGAATGTGCAGCGGCTGCTCTGGGAGTCCGCCGGGGCAATTCCCGACGATCTCGCCAGCCAGGTCCTGGTGCTCGGGGTGACCGCCTCCGGGTCGCGACCGCTGGCGGGCTGGCTGTGCGAGGCAGCGGAGGCGGCTGTTCCGTTCCGCGTGACGCTGCAGCAGCTCGTCTCGATGCCGGTCGCGCCGTCGGTGGCGCGGGTCTTCGTGTGCGAGAACCCGTCGGTCCTGCGGGCCGCGTCGTCAGGAGGCGTCGGCGTCGGGCGCGGCACGGCCCTCGTTTGTACCGAGGGCGTCGCGTCAGCCGCGTGCCACCGGCTTATCGGGGCCATCGCGCAGGCCGGAGCTGCCATCAGCTGGCGGGGTGACTTCGACTGGACCGGCGTGCGGGCCGTTGCCGCAGCCGTCGGCCGGTATCACGCCAGCCCATGGCGGATGGGCCTGGCTGACTACGAGGCGGCGCTCGCTCGCGGGGAAACAGAGCGGCTCAAGGGCCCGGCGGCCGCGAGCCCGTGGGATCCTGCGCTGGCGGAACGGATGACGCTGTCCGGCCGGGCCGTCATGGAAGAGCGGATGATCCCGCTGCTGCTGGCCGATCTCGGCTTGGCCGGCGGCCATGGTACCGGTAGTGTCAGTCGCCAATGGTCGGCGGTGTAGACCTGTTCGTGGCTATCTGTACGTGTTCTAATACTCCAGTGAGCCTTGATAGCCCTTACACGTTCGGACCGGGAACGCCGTTCCGAGTGAATGAAATATTCACCAATCGCGAGGAGTACTTAGCTGAGTATCATCAGCGAGTACTTGTTCATTGCACGCGGGTCTGGGATACCGAGTCCCTTTTCAATCTTCAGCGCCCAGCTCGCAATGTTATGTCCTTCTTTGGCGAGGGTGGAATAGGCAAATCGGCACTAATTCGCAGTATCGGAAACAGGTCCGTATCGGGCGCCGTTCTAGGTTTGCCCGAGCAACGTGCGGTGGCGGTAATCGATTTTGCGGACCGATCAAATAACAGCTTCGAGGCGATCCTCTTTCGGTTACGTGCCTCGCTGGGAAGGCTCACAAAGTCCTGGCCGGCATTTGACTTCACGTTCTCGCTCTACTGGGAGCGGAAGCACCCGGGAGAGGTATTGGCAGCTTATGCTAAGAGAGAGTCGTGGATAACAAAAGTTGCTGGTGGCACGAACCTGCCAGATCAGATTGCGTCGACCGTCGATGACCTGGTCGGTGGCCATGGTGCCGTGGCGTTCGGATACCGTCTCGCCAGCAGGATCGGCCAACTGACCACACAGGCGGTGCGAATTCGGCAGCTGCGCAGAGACCTGCCGGCATTCGATCTCCTCCTCCAAGAGTCCGATCCGGAAAAGATGCTCAATCACTTGCCAGCGATGCTGGCTTACGACATCGAAGCGCAGCGGAAACGTCGCCCTGCGTTCGCTCTGTGCCTCATCGACACCTTCGAGCAGGTGCAGCTCCTCCCACCTGTTCAGGGCGCGCTCGAAGACATGGTGGCGCGCATGGTCTACATGCTGCCGAACGTATTCTTCCTTGCAGCCTCGCGTCGCCCGCTCCAATGGCACGACCCAGTCCGCAGCGTCGGACTGTCCTTCGGAGGCGGTGAACGGTGGCCCGGGCTCGCCGGTCTGGGCGCACAGCGGGATCAGTTCCCCATGGACGGCCTCCCTCCAGAGGAAGCGGACGCCTATCTCCGGGAACGCCTGACCGCTGGCGATGGCGATTCCCCCGCGATCCCGGAGGAGATTCGCCGGAGGGTCGTGGCGAGCGCCGAAGGCTCGCCGCTATATCTTGAGCTTTCCGCGGCGCTATTCGAGCAGATCGCCAGCCGGGGAGAGAACCCGGCTGCTGGCGCCTTTGGAAAATCATTTCCCGAACTGACGGTCCGGACTATGAGAGACCTTTCGGCTGAGGATCGTCAATGTCTGCGGGCGGCGTCGCTGCTTGAAGCCTTTGACGCGGACATGATACGACTAGCGCTGCCAGGTGTCTCTGAGCGCAGCATCGAACGCCTGCTGCAGCGGCGCTTTCTTCATCATGAGCCCTCGGTCTGGCCTCCGTATCGCCTTCACGAGAACCTGCGCCAGAGCATCCTCGCTGCGGATGAGTTGATGCCCGACGGCTGGACGGCCACTGAGCGAATCCAGCATCTTAATCTCGTCCTGACTCATCTTGAAAGCATCGTCCTCGCCATCTGGAGCGACGAAAGGGAGGTCAACTACCCACCGCGAGACAACAGCCAGGAGATAGTTGCCTCGTTCCTCCTGACGCTGCATGCGGCGGCCGAGTACGACATAACACCGCGATTGCTGGGTTATATGGCTTACACGATGCGCCAGCTCGGTTACAGCCAGGTTCTCGCATCACTGCCCGAGTACTCAAGTGACAAGGCCGAACTGGCGCGCCTTTCGGCCGTCGCTAGGCTGTGTTCCGGTCAGTCCATGGGCGCTACGGAACGCTATAGCCGTATGCAGTCGGCCGCGGGTGACATCTCCAGCGGCGCTTATGCTGGCTATGCATGCCTCGAACTCGGATATCTAGCGTGGCTTGTCGATATGGATGCGGCCGAGGCCTACTACCTGGGCGCTTACGGCAAGCCCTCTGAGCTCAATAACAGTTCCCTCGTCGGCGTGACTACTACCGGACTAAGGCGCAGCAAATACAGCAGCGTCGTTGCTCGCATGCTGGAGCAGCCCCGGTCGAGGATGGAAGAGATTCGAGCTCAGGACGTGCTAGGGCATTGCTATCTCCACAACGGGTTCTTCGAGCGGGCCGCGGAGATCTTCTCGGCTAATCTCGACCGGGCGGCTGCGGCGGCTATTCCTCTGTTCGTCGCTCGTTCCGCCCGACACCTGGCTCTGGCGTGCATGTGGTTCGATGCCGGGCGGGCGCATGAGGCAGTTCGGCGGGCGTGGGACATGAATGAGGCCGTCGACTCCGGCATCGGCATTGCACAGTGCGATCTGGCTGCCGCGCTGGCAAGCGCACTTGACGCCGACTGGTATACGGCCGAGGGCCGTATGGCCGACGCGCGGGCGCGGTTCCGCAGGCTCGGCGTGCGATTTGACATGCTGCCACCCGATGCGGTGGATGTCATCATAAAGGTAGGGCAGGGCAAGCTGCAGGAAGGGCTGGCGATCGGTGAGCAGATCGTCTCCGCTCAGCGCGATGGCCGACCGGTCGGTCCACCCGCGTGGTCCGCGATCACTGCCTTGTGGCTGGGGCAGCCAGATTGGTATGACTTCGACGGGATTGATTGGATCGAACCTGAGCATGCGCGCGAACGCTGGCTAGTGCCGCTCGAGCGTCTCACGTCTTATGCGTGACCAGCCTTGGCGTGAGTTGCTGTTTGAGATCACTGATCTAGGGATTCGGGGATTAGGTGCTTACCGAGGAGTGGTTCGTTGCCCGTAGTTTTAAGGGCGAGGATTTTTGCGACAGTCGTGAACTGTCCAGACTCAAACGAGAGCGCGATGTGTCCGTTACGCTAATACTACCGACGCGCAACGTAGGTAAAACCATCGGCCCGATTCTTGACGCCGTTGCCCGGCATGAACAATGCGGATCTCGCATCTGCGACCAGGTGATCGTCGTCGATTCGTCCTCAGATGACGGCACGTTGGCGGTCGCCAGGGGCTACGAGGTCGAAATTTATCCTGAAGGCGAGCTCATGCCGGAGTTCGGTCAAGTCTACGGAAAGGGCGACGCTATGTGGCGAGCTCTTTCGAAGGCTCACGGAGATCTTGTAGTCTTCGCGGATACCGACACGTGTAACTTCACAGATTGCCTTGTGTACAGCGTCGTCGGATGCCTGCTTAAACGTCCGGAGATTCGTTTTGCGAAGGCAGCTTATAGACGGCCTTTCCATGCTGCGCATTCTGTTATCCCGAACGGGGGCGGCCGGGTGACCGAGCTGATGGCTAAGCCTCTTATAAGCGCCTTCTTCCCTGAGTTGAGTGGCTTCGCGCAGCCCTTGGCCGGAGAGTTCGGCGCCACCAGGAGCGTGTTGTGGTCGACTCCCTTCTTAACGGGATACGCGGTCGATGTAGGTCTGCTCATCGATGTCTTCGTGGAATACGGCCTGGCATCTATGGCCCAGATCGAGCTTGACGCGCGCGTCAACAGGCATCAGGATCTGTCAGCGCTTAGCAGGATGGCATATTCGATACTGCGGGGTATTGTAGCCCGGTCCCAGTTCCACGGACGCGCGACCTGGACGCGCCAGACCCCGTCGCCTGATCCGCTGGCCCCGATGTCGGCCTACCTCCATGCAGGCTTTGGGCCGAGTGGCTTGACACTGGACCGGTTCGAGGAATTTCTCTTCGAACGCCCGCCGATGCGCCTGGCACTCGCCGACCGAACGAAGGCTTAAGCAGTACCAGCACCTGGTCGTGCATGATCAGGGCGCGCCTGCGCCCGGCTCGCTTCCACCAGACAACTGCCGGAACCGCTCGACGATCTGGTTGGCCTCGTCCTCGCTGATCTCGACGAAGTCGTTGGCGGTATCGCCGCGCTCGGCTGAAGCGAGCAGTCCGCTGCGCTCCCACACCATGTTGCGGGTGAATGCCTCGTCATCCATGCCTCCATCGTCGAAGTACGTGCGGCGGAATACGCCTGCAGGCTGTTCCCGGCTGCTCAGCTCATCCACGACGGCGTAGTAAGTGACGCTGTCGGGCATTGGGTCTCCTTCTCAGGTCTGGTTGCGGATGTCCTTTGCACCTGGCGGCTCCGGGACGTTAGCCGTGATATCTCGCTGGAGCTTGTGCAGCGCTGCGAGCTCTCGGCGGCTTGTCGTCGGCAGTGGGTTGCGCAGTCGACCATAGGCATCGTGCGTCAGCTGCTTGCACTCGAAGCTGATCGAGGTGTGGAACTGGACCTCGAAGCGCTGGCCTGTACGGCCGTCGCGCCACTGTGAGTTGATACCCTTGTACTCGGGGTCGCTCCAGAGATTTTTCAGCTTGAGCATCTCGAACCCGGTGGTCTTAAGGCGGTCAACGTCGCGGCGAACACCAGTCGCGTAGTCCTTAGCGTCGTAACGCAACGTATAGCGAACAGCGTCGGGCATCAGGGCCAAGGCGACTTCCATGCTACGACCGGGCTTGTCCACAACATCCTGCCTCGCTTTCTCGATCAGCCTGTCTCGGCCTTTCAGGCGGAAGTCAAGACCGACAAGGGTTCGGCCGGGTTGTTGTGCTTCGATAGCGCGGAGCTTGCTCGTGATCTCCTTTTCCGCTGCCTGGATCTTGTCGCAGCCGACGGCTAATTCTCGCTCGACGGCCGCGCCGAGGTCTTTGCGCTCTGGCTTGTGCTCGGGGCGGGGCCAGCGTTCTTTGTGGCGCTCCCAGGCTTCGGCGAATCCGGCCTTTGCCTGGTGCCACGACCTGTCGGCTGCGTAATCGGGTGACGATGGATGTAGCGTCGAGAGGCGCTCAAGGCGGGCACGTAAGTCCGTCGCGGTCTTCCGGCTGGCGTCGGTAGCCAGCTCGGGAGCATCCGGATGCCTGGGCACTGGCTCATGCTAGGCGGCTAATCCGCCTAAGGACTAGCTTTGCTCGGCCTCGACCAGTTCGGCCTTGTTGAACTCCCAGTACGCGCGCATTCCGGCGAGCTGGTCCTTACCGTTGCCGCGGTAGGTGAAGACACCGTGGACGATCGCGACGTGCTTGCCGCCGGGCAGCACCGTGCGGATGAGGCCGACGTCGGCGACCTCGTTCCCGCACTCATACGACCGGTCGATCTCGAACGTGATCAGCTCGTTCGGGCCGATCACGTTGTCGTAGAACGCGGCGATCGCCTCGGGCCCGCGGTGCCCGTTCCCCTCTTTGTCGAAAGGCGACGGCCCGACCGGATCCTGGATGACCGCGTCGGGTGCCCAGAGTGCGAGCCAGCCGTCCCGGTCATGGTCCCTGACCGCCTCGCGCGACCGGCGGATGAGATCCCGGATCGTGACAGTCTCTTCCGTCATCGCTGCGCTTCCTCCCGGCCAAGCATTTCTGGGGCGACGCGCTAAAACTAGAACAGGTTCTACTGTTGGTCAACTTCTTCGCGTTCACAAGCCCGCAGGACGATCACATCGGGAAGGCCGAGTTCCTCGAGAAGCGCTTCCCGCCCGCCGGCCGCCCGCCGGCCGCCGATCGCCTGAGCGCTCAGGAGATCCTGCGGTGACTTCCGCGAAGACCATTGAGAAGCCTCAGGTCTCGCCAAAGACCTGCATCGAGCGTAAGTTCACCTTTGATCACAATGGCCGTGGTCTGGTAAAGGAGAGTGCTTATGCCGAGAAGGGGAATGGCCGCGTCCATCGGCGGGGCCGCCGTCGTGCTTGCGATCGGCGGGTTCGCCGGCACCGGGTCCGCCACCGCAGCTCACCTGCTGCCGCATTCCGGCGCGATGGAGTTTCCGTCGCGTCCGCTGAACGTCGACCTCGTCCAGACCGGGTCCCAGGCTCCGACCGACGCCCAGTGCCGGGCCTCGATCGGCGTGCCCTGCTACAGCCCGCAGGAGATCCGGCACGCCTACGGCGTAGATCAGCTGATCAACCGCGGTGATGACGGAGCCGGACAGACGATCGTCATCTTCGACTCGTTCGGCAGCCCGACTATCGCCTCCGACCTGGCGAGCTTCGACGCGGGCTACGGTCTGCCCGCGCCGCCTTCGTTCACGATCCTCTCGCCGCTCGGCACGGTGCCGTACGACCCGACCGCCATACCCGACCAGGTCGGCTGGGCGGCCGAGACCACGCTCGACGTGGAGTGGTCGCACGCGATGGCGCCGGACGCGAGCATCGTGCTGATGACGAGCCCGGTGGACGAGACCGAGGGCGTGCAGGGCATGCCGCAGTTCAACGAGCTCGAGAACTACGCGCTCGACCACCACATCGGGGACGTCTGGTCACAGAGCTGGGGCGCCACGGAGAACACTCTCTTCAATCCCGCCGGCGAGCAGGTGTACCGCGACTTCGAGGACACCTATGCTCGCGCC
Source organism: Streptosporangiaceae bacterium (assembly GCA_030038495.1). Lineage (GTDB taxonomy): Bacteria > Actinomycetota > Actinomycetes > Streptosporangiales > Streptosporangiaceae > JAJYUU01. Next base: position 5,493 of record JASHOV010000636.1, on the reverse strand, counting down.
GACGCGTCGGGTGTCACGATATTCGCATCCACCGGCGACGCCGGGACCGCGAACGTGGAGACCAACGGCACGACGGTCTACCCGTTCCCGACCGTCAACTTCCCGGCGTCCTCGCCGCTGCTCACCGCGGTCGGCGGTACCAGCCTGACCGCCGACACCAACGGCGACTGGGAGTCCGAGGTGGTCTGGCCCTTCAGCGGCGGCGGCATCAGCCAGCAATTCAGCGAACCGCTGTACCAGCGCCTCACACTGACGCCCGCGGACCAGACGGAGCTGGGCGGCATGCGCGGCATCCCTGACGTCTCATGGAACGCCGACCCGAACACGCCGATCCTGATCTACCTGTCGTTCTTCGGGGCCAGCGAGGCCGGGTACTACACCATCGGCGGCACCAGCGAGGGCTCCCCGGACTGGGCCGGCCTGGCGGCTGACCTTGACCAGTTCGCCGGGCACCCGCTCGGCCTGCTGAACCCGTACCTGTACGCGCTCGGGGCGGCCGGCATCGGCTTCCACGACATCACCGTGGGCAACAACGGGCAGGACGGCGTTCCCGGCTACAGCGCCACGCCGGGCTGGGACGCGGCATCGGGCTGGGGCACCCCGGACCTGAGTCAGCTGTTCTCCGACATCACGTTCCTGGCCCGCGGCAACCAGTCCATGTCGGCGATCCGGTCCCGTGCGGACTCGCTTCGTCGCTGAGTTAGCGAGTAACGGGCCCCTGGCGCGGCGCCTTTGATGCCGCGCCAGGGGCCCCGCCTTTGTGGCGGGGCCGTCAGCGCGTCGCGGGGTGAGCCGGCGGATGCCGGCGGAAGAGGCGCGCCAGGCGGCCGTGCCGGCGCCGTGGCAGCTGCACCCCCGTGGTGAACTGGCCCACCAGGTCATCCTGGGCGGGTACGGCGAGCCGCTCCATCAGCTGGTCGGCGATACGAACCGGCGCGCCGGTGGCCGCGGCCAGGGCCAGCGCGTATCCGATGCGGACCGTCATCTGCCGTGGCTCAGCGTCGCCCGCCGCCGTGAACTCGATCCCAGCGCTCGCCTGCACCGCGTCGGGACGCCCCCGTTGTGGCCCGGTGGTCAGTGCGGTGTCCACTTCCTCGATGTCCACGCCGGTCACGGTGACGTCCGCAGCGCGCAGCAGGTCGGCAGTGATCGCCTCCGCGGGCTCGGGGTGGGGGTGATCATCGCGGCCCCGGAACAGGCCGTGTCCTTCCGGTCCGTTCAGCCAGAGCGGCAGTGCCCGGCCGCCGGTGTCGTCGACGAGGATCACGAGGAACGAGGAGATCCTGAACCCGCTGCCGCCGAGTCGCTGGCCCGGCCATGGATCGGTCTGCGCAATCCGCACTGTCGTCATGTCAGCACAACGCTCGGCGCCGGAACTAAGTGTCGTCGGCCGTCGCGACCATTACCTTTTGCAAATGCGGACGACTACGGAACAGTCATTGCAAGAATCGGCGCCGAATGCCACGCTGAACATCATTTGCAGCGCCCTGGCCGCCGGAGGTTCCAGATGCCAATTGCCCGCACCGAGATTTTGGAGCCCGGCGGGTCGCTCGTGCCGATCTACCTCGAGGTCGACTCCCTGGACACCCTGGACGCACCGGACCCTACGTCGGTCTATGACGAGGAAGAAACGCGAACAGACGCCGCGAAAAAGGTCCTCGCTGTCGCCGGTGACGTGTTCAGTGACGGCGTCGATCTGGTTCGCGACTGCGCCGCGAAGGTCGCACATGGCCTCGCGCACCTGCCAGGCGGCGTTCGCAAGCCGGACGAGCTTGAGGTCAGGCTCGCCATCAAGGTCGACGCAACCTTCGGCGCTGTCCTCGCGAAGCTTTCCCCAGGCGCGCTGATGGAGGTCACCATGCGCTGGCGGCTCGGGGATGAGCAGGCCGGGGATGAGCGGCTCGGGGATGAGCAGTGACCGACCTCGATTCCGGCATCCTGCCGTACTCGTACCTGGTGGGCCAGCAGGACCTCAAACGGGCGCTTGAACTCGCCTACATTGCGCCGGGCATAAGCGGAGTACTCGTCAGCGGCGAGCGCGGCACGGCGAAGTCGACGGCCGTTCGGGCCTTCGCGCGGATGGCCTACGAGTCGCTGCCAGTGACCCTGCCCCTGAACGCCACTGACGACCGAGTACTCGGTGGCTGGCGGCTGGATGCCCTCATGACCGGGCAGGCCGTGGAAGAGAAGGGCCTGCTGGAGGAGGCCAGCGACCGCGGCGTGCTGTATGTCGATGAGGTCAACCTGCTGGATGACCACATCGTCAACATCATCCTTGATGCCGCCGCCACCGGGGTGCTGAGCGTGCAGCGAGAAGCGCTGGCGCGGGAACGGCACGTTGATTTCACCCTCATCGGGACGATGAACCCGGAGGAGGGAGGGCTGCGCCCGCAGCTACTTGACCGGTTCGGGCTGCACGTGACTGTCGGCGCGGAGACTGACCCGCTGGAACGGGCCAAGATACTCGACGTGGTGCTGAAGATGGACGTGGCGAGATCGGACCCCGAGTCAAAGTTCATCTCGGCCGGGCGCGCTCAGGACGCCCAACGGCACGCTGAGCTTGCCGCGGCCAGACAGCGGCTGAATGACGTTGCGATCGAGCCGGTGCTGGGAACGTGCGCCGCGGTCGCCGCCGCGTTCGAGGTTGCCGGGCACCGGGGCGATATCGTCACGGCGCTGGCGAGCCGCGCCCTGGCCGCGCTGGAGGGAGCCGGCTCGGTAGCCGATCGTCACATCATCGCCGTCGCACCGCTGGCGTTGCAGCACCGGCGCCCGGCAGTAGTGCGTGGCGGGCCAGTCACGTGGTCGGATGACGATCAGGAACTGCTGGTGACCACCGTTGCCGGGCACGGCATCCCGGCCACGACCGAGGTCCTGATCCCCAGTCAGTCCCGGGCGCAAGATCCTGTGTGACGATGCCGGAGAGCGAACCCTCTGACCTGACGACGGTGCTCGCGTGCGCAGCCGTCGAGCCGGACCTGCACGGGCTGCTGCTATTCGATCTGGCCGGTCCCCTGCTGAGGCCCGCTGCGGACGCTTACGCGCAGATGCTCGCGATCCGGTACGGCCAGCCAGTCGGCCGGGTCACCCTCGGCTCGTATCAGACAGAAGACGATCTGTGGACGAGCCTGCTTCAGCGGGACGCCGACGGCACCTCCCGGTTCGCCATCGGCCCCGGCCCGCTGGTGGGCGGAGAGGGCCAGCCGCCGCTCCTGGTCGTGATACCTGACCTCGCGCGGGCCAGCTTCGCTGTGAGCAGGGCCGTGGTTGAGCTGCTGGGCGCGCCGATTGCAACGGTCCAGCGGCACGGTGTCTCCCGAACTTGGGTACCGACCGCGCACTGGCTGGCCAGCTGCGCCACAGCCGACGTCGGACAGGTCTCGCCACATGTACTCGACCGGTTCCTGCTGCGGCTGGCGGTCTCGCAACCCGTGCAGCCCGCAGACGCAGTGGAGCGGCTGCTTGCCGAACTGGCCGGAGAAGGCCAGTCCGCGTCGGCCGCCGAGATCATGTCCGGGCTTCCCCAGCGGTGGCGGCGCGCTCTTGCGAATCCGCCGACGGCGACGTTCACTGCTGCCGCAGTCCGGCAGACCGGGCAGTGGAGCACGCAGCAGCCGGGAATGCGGCGCCAGGTCGGGCTGGCCAGGCTCGCACGGGCGACCGCGCGACTCGAAGATGATCACACGGTCAGCCCCGAGCATGTCGACTCCGCCGCAGGACTGGTGGGCCTCTGGGAGCCGGCCCCCGAGCCCATTACCGTGGAACCTGAGCCTGTTTCTCCTGCGCCACAGCAGCAGGCCGAGCCTGCGGCCGCGCCAGATATTGGCGAGGTTGCCGCGGATACCGTAGGACCTGAGGAAGGGACCAGCCTCGAAGGTGCCAGCCCACCCGAGGTGTTCGCGGCAAGTCCCGTGCCCGGACCGGATGGCTCACCGTTCCCGGAAGATACCGCCAGCCCGGTTCGCGAGGCGGCACCGCTCCGGCCGGCGGCACAGCGCCGGCGTGGCCGGCCGGTTCGCAGCGGCGTCGTCATCGGGACCCAGCCCTCGAGTGAGCTGGCCGATATCGCCTGGGTCGCGACGGCGATGGAAGCGGCAAAACACCAGTCCTGGCGAGCTCAGGCAGGTGGCCAGTCGGGGCTTGTTGTCCGTGCGAGTGACCTGCGCAGCTATCGCCGGGCGCCCGCGTCTGAGTATCTTCTCGGGCTGCTGCTTGATCACACCTGCAGGCGAGAGCGGAACTGGGACTGGACGCTGAGCCTGGCGCCCTTCCTGAGGTGGGCGTATGTGCACCGGGCCGGCGTCTGCGTCATTGAGGTGGGCGGCGCCGGGGCACCGGTACCGTTGCGCGCGGAACGATCCAGGGTCCGGGGCATGCTCGACCCCCGCCTCGCGGCGGCGATGTCGCGGCAGCCGGGTACAGCCACGCCGCTCGCCGACGGGCTCACCAAGCTGCAGGCCGAGGTGCGGCACGCGCTTCAGCACGGACGCGGCGGCGTGACCGACGCGATCGTTGTCGTGGCGACCGACGGCCTCGGCAACGTGCCATTGCAGGCGAGCGTAGACGGCTACCTTTTCGGGCGCGTGCGCCAGGAGGGCGTCGACGACGCCATCGCAGCCGCCGCCGGCCTCGCGGAACTGAACCGCTGCAGGTGTGTGTGCGTGGCGCCGCCGCGCTCTGCCTACCGGCACCACCTCGAGCGCCTGGCTCAGGCGCTTCGGGCGCCGATTGCGGTAGCTGACGAACCCAGCCAGGTTGCTCACAGCGACGCGGGTGCTGCGCTATGAACGGGCAGTTCCTGGATGTCCTGCGGGCGCCGGGAGTTGTCGCCGCCGCAGATCCGATGCGCTCACTGCCGTTGCCGCCAGTGAGTCGGCCATTCCTGGCCGAGCCGCCGCCATTCCTGGCCGAGCCGCCCCGCCTGGTGCAGGCGTCCGGGCCTGACGCTCTCGGAGGGCTCGCGGCGGACCCGGTGCAAAAGCTGCCGGCTAGCACCGCAGTGCTCCACATCGAGCCCGACGGTGACCGCATCAGGGTGTGGGGGTCGCATGAGGAGATCCCCCTGGACGTCATCGGGGGAAACGAGCGTTACCGCCCGCCCCGGCTGTCGCTCGCGCGCCTGGCCCGGAAGGGCGGCGAGGCTCCGTTCGACATCTGCTGGAGGATGCGCTCCTGGTCGACTTCGCACAATGAAATTGTCGACTGGATCGCCAGGCTCCGGCGGCACGTGGGTGACGACGAACTGCGTCTCGTCATCTGGGACAACACGGATGTGGCAACCCCGTGGGAACTGCTCTGGATCGACGATCGCCTGGGCGACGGGCTGCCGGCCGGCTGGCTTGGCGGTCTCGTGCCCGTGGTGCGCTGGACCAGCATCTACTCGAGCGAGACGGATGAGGCCTCGTATCTTGCCGGGCCGCCAGCTGAGTGCCGCGGCGAGATCGCTGCCTACATCGGCGACGCCGAGATGAGAGACGACCTGACGACCCTCCG
>JASHOV010000635.1 GCA_030038495.1 Streptosporangiaceae bacterium | reverse complement strand
CCCCGCCGTTATCGACGTCGGCGGGACCAACGACCTCAGGCTGCTCGCCCAGGCCGACGGCTACACCCAGGGCTGGCTCGACAACAACATGACCACGTTGTCGTCGGGCGGCACCACTCCCGTTGGCGATGTGGTGGACCTGGTCGCCCCCGGCTACCTGGCGTTCGCCGCCGCCGGCGCCGGCCAGACACCGCTGCCGCTTCCCACCGAGGCATTCGGCGGTACCAGCCAGTCGGCCCCCTTCACCTCGGGCGCCGCCGCCGACGTGATCCAGGCCTACCGTGACAGTCACGGCGGCGCCAGCCCGACGCCAGCCCAGGTGAAGGAGATCCTCACCAGCACGGCAACCGACATCGGGGCCGAGGCAGATCAGCAGGGTGCGGGCCTGCTGAACGTATATGCGGCCGTGGAGGCGGCCCGCCAGATGCCGGGAACGACGGCGACCGGTCCCAGCACTCCCGAACTGGTGGACAGCCCCACCCAGGTCGACGTGCAGGGCCAGGGCGGCTCGACGGTCAACACGTCGGTGTCGCTGTACAACGCCTCCACCAACCCCGAGCGGGTCGCCGGCACTTACCGGGTGCTGGGACGCGAGTTCAGCCTCGGCAGGCCGGTCACCGAGAACGTCAGCGCCCCGTCACCGACCGCTCCGATTCCCGCCCAGGGGGCGACGGCGGCGGCACCGATCACCTTCTCCGTGCCGCCGGGTGTCAGCGTACTCGATGCCGATATGCGCTGGCCGGACCCGACGAACAGCGATAACAACATCCTGTCGTTCATCCTGACCGACCCGGCCGGGAGGCTGGCGCAGAGTTCGTACGACTACGGCGCCGCCAACGGTCCCAACGCCAGCCCGGACATACAGCACAGCACGGTCGAGCATCCGATGGCCGGAGTCTGGACGGCCCAGGTCCTCTGGGCCAACGGCCGCGGCCACGTGCAGAGTGCGCCGGACACCCCGGGTACCTACACCGGAACCGTGACCTTCCAGGCCAGCGGCCAGGACTTCACGACCAGCCCGGCGTCGGCCCCCGTCACCATCGCGCCGCACACCTCGGTGAGCGTGCCGCTCAGCATCGCTCTCCCCAGGGCTCCCGGCGATGCCCCAGAATCGGTGCAGTTCACGGGGGCGAACGGCCTCGAGAGCTCGGTGCCGATCGCCCGGCGTACGCTCATCCCGTCGCACGGTGGCTTCTTCGGCGCCACACTGACCAGCTCGGTATCTCGCGGTCCCGGGCAGATCAAGACGTTCTATGTGGACGTGCCCCCGGGCGAGAACGACCTTGACGTGTCGTTCTACGCGCCGGATCACAGCGCCGACGACCCGGTGTACTACTACCTGTTCTCGCCGGCCGACCTCCAGCCGGCCATCACCGAGGCAGGGAACATCGATGTCACCGCCCAGGACACCACGCCGACGCCCGACAACCCGACAGGAAACGCCTCGCTTATCGCCCCCGATCCCCAGCCGGGCCTGTGGGAGATCGACGTGATGCAGGGCGCCACCACCGACGGGACGGAGTTCTCCCAGACCGTACTCGGGTTCCTCGCCTACAACCGGCTCGCGCCCGTCACCGAGACCGGTCTCCCGACGTCGGCTTCGACGACCATCGACTCCGGCGCCAGCGTGCCGATCACGGCCACGGTCACGAACACGACGAACCACATCGGGCTCTTCGAGCTGATACCGTCCGGCAACGACATCACGGGCGGCAACACCACCACGCCGCTCGAGCTGGCGCCCGGAGCCACAGGGACGCTGACGGCGACGCTGTCGCCAACGGCGGCCGCGGGCACCGCGGTAAGCGGTACTCTCAGCGTCTACGACTCGACGGACTGGACAGGCTTTGATCCGGCCCTCGGGGACACGACATCCTTCTCCGATTTCCACGATTTCGCCTACGCCTACACCGTCGGGAGCTAACTCGAGCGGCTAGCACCGGCAAAAAGCGGCACGGCCCGGGCCTCATCGCAGGCCCGGGCCGGGTCATGTCGCAGTGAAGGCCGACGCCTCACCAGGACTCGCAGCGGCCGATCCGGTCCTGAACCGCTGAAGCTCCCAGCCGACTCGCGCCGGTCATCACGACCGCCCGCCAAACTGCCAGTTGTGCACTTCGATGTCCGCGTACCGGTGGGAGGTCAGTACCGCCCGCGCCTGATCCGGGTCTGACGCTCGGATCAGTGCCGCCGTGCCCAGCCACACATCGCCGTTATCGGAAAGCAAGGGTCCGTACGCGATCAGCTGTTCGCCATAGTCAGGCGGAACGGCGAGGTCGGCGGCCTGACCCATGCCGAGGCCAAGCACCAGATACCGGCGGCCACCAGCCCGGCCTCCCGAGAAGTTCCACATGGTGCGGCCCAGCGTGTTGCGCCACCGGCGCAGCATGACGTCCCGGTACACACCGGCCTGATAATTCGGCTCGTCGAAGGCGAAGGCACGCGCGGCGGCAGGATCGGCCAGGTCCACGATGTGCACGCTGCCGGTGGCCGTCTCACCATCGCTGGCGATCGTCGGCCCGCGGGCTATCATCGTGGCCGCGAACCGATCCATGTAGGCCCAGTGCTGTTCCAGCAACTGGTCTCGCAGGGTCATTGAGCCGGGGCGATCGCGGTGATAGCAGAAGAACTCCATGCCCACAGTATTGACCTGCGCCCAAAGCCAGCGATCCATGCGGGCGCGTCCGGGTTAGCGCTACGCCCGCGCCGCGCCGCGCCGCACCGCGCGACCTGCCCGTGAGCGCGCCGTCCGATCTGTTCACCAATGGCCCGCGTCCGCAGCTGCCGACCTATCGCGGCGGGCCACCGACGCCCTCGGCCCCCGTTCCCCCTTTCTGGGCCTGATAATGCGTTGCGCCGGATCGGCGGCGGAGCAGATAGTCGCTCATGAGCCCACAGCGGGCGGGGCGACCATGACGGCAATTCCCCCGGACTATGACTGCGATCCCGGCCGGTTTCTGACCGCCTGCGGACTGCCGCAGGACGATGTCCATCCCTACGTCGCGGCGCGGCTGGCCAGCACGGGCACGCGGACAGTCGTCGACGTCGGCGGCGGCAACGGCCGGCTGGCCCGGCTGCTGCCTGACCTCGGGATGCGCTGCCTGCTCCTGGACATCTCACCCGCCATGCTGACCGAGGCACCCCGTCCGGCCGTGCGCGCGGACGGATCGCGGCTGCCGATCGCCGACGGCGCGGTCGACGCGGTGACCGCCCTCTACACGCTCTATCACTACGACGACCCCCGGCAGCCGGTCGCCGAGGCCCGCCGGGTGCTGCGCAATGGCGGGCTGTTCGCCGCCTGCGCTCCCAATCGTGACAGCAGCCCCGAGCTGGCTGCCCTCGTGCCGGGCTGGGGGAAGCCCTCGACCTTCGACGGCGAGGACGCGCCGGCGATCGTCGCGTCCGTCTTCGGCGAGCCTGGTGACTCGGTGGAGGTGGATCGCTGGGACGGCCCGCTGGTCACCCTGAACGATCTTGATCATGCCGCAGGTTTCCTGCGCGTCCACGGTCTGAGCGATGAGGCGGCCCGCGCCGCGGCCGCCACCCTCAAGCTGCCGCTCGCGCTCACCGTGCGTGGCTGCGTCGTTTACGCGATCCGAGCAGACGGCTGAAGGGCGAGGCCCGGCGCCCTGCTGTCATGATGACCGGATGACGAATTCCATTGGATTCGCCGCGGTACCTGCCAGCGAGCGCCCGGCCGCGGTCAAGCAGCTGTGCGACGCGATGGAGGCGGCCGACAACGCGGGCCGTTACCCGCAGGTCACCGTTGAGCGCCCTTGGTCGGAACACAATCCGGTGCTCGAGGGCGAGTTCGCCTCTCCACGGGCAATTCGCTGGTACCTCGAACGCGAACTCGGCCGGCTGGCCGCCGCCGGAGCCCGGATATCGGTCAGTCAGGGCCGCAAGGCGGTCGATCTGCACGACCCCGAGCTCGGACCCGCGCTCGACGAGACCACCTGGGACCTGCGCCGCAAGAAACTCTTTCTCTTTGGCCCGGAACGAATGGCCCTGTCCATCAACCGGCTGGAGCACTACACCGGCACGCCGGCCGAGCAATTCCAGCGCTACGTCCTGCTCACCAACTATTCCTGGCACGTCGAGGAGTTCCGCTCGGCGCTGCCGGGCTGCATAGGACCCGACTCCGATGGCCGACAGATGCCGGCCTGGCATCACGTGCTCCCCGGCCGGGCCGGGATCACGATCATCAACATCGGCGTCGGCCCGTCGAATGCCAAGACGATCACCGATCACCTTGCGGTACTGCGGCCCGACCTGGTGCTGATGATCGGGCACTGCGGCGGACTGCGGAACCATCAGGCCATCGGCGACCTCGTGCTGGCCACCGCGTACATGCGCGACGATCGGGTCCTCGACGATGTCCTGCCCCTCAGCGTCCCCGTCGTCTCCAACTACACGCTGAACACGCTCCTGCTGAACGAGCTCACGACGCGCGGACTGCGCCGCCGGCTGGGGATCGTCTTCACCACCGCGAACCGCAACTGGGAACTGCAGCTGTCCTCGGTGGACGCCCGGCTGCGGCTGTCGCGGGCGATCGCGGTCGACATGGAATCCGCGACCGTAGCGGCCAACGGGTTCCGCTACCGCATCCCGACCGCCACCCTGCTCGCGGTGAGCGACAAACCCCTGCACTCGCGACCCAAGCTCAGCGAGGACGCCCAGTCCTTCTATGCGGCTACCCGGCGCCAGCACGTCGAGATCGCGATCTCGGTGGCGGATACGGTACGCGAGCAGTACCCCGGCGGCCTGCCGTCGGCCGACATCCGCTCCCCCGACGAGCCCCTGCTCGGCCTGACCGACCCCGGCCAGCTCTGACCGTGGCCTGGCCCTGCCCGCGGCACCGAGGTCAGTCCTGGGCTGCGCTCAGCACCATGATCCGGATCTTGCGGCCCGTGATCCGCCGGGCATAGGCCTCGTACCCGGCATAGATTGACCGCGCCCGGTCCCAGATGGCCGCGCGTTCCTCGTCTCCGGCCTCGCGGGCGAAGGCGCGCGCGCTCTTGTCTTTGTAGGTGACATCGGCCGCCGGGTTGGCCCGCAGGTTGTAGTACCAGCCTGGCGTGCCCGGCTGCGCGAACCTGGTCCCGATGACGGCTATGTCGTCCCCGTACGGCACGCCCAGCAGGGGAACGGACCTGCGTGCACCGCTGCGGGCACCGGTCGTGGTGATCGTCAGGACCGGGATACCGCCCAGCAGGCCCGCGGCGGTCAGCCGGCCCCCGCTCGCCGACAGCAGCACCTTGTCGACATGATGCAGCGACCGGGCGAACAGCCACGAGCCCGGCCGGGAAGACGAGACTACCCACATCGCCCGCTGAGCCGCGTTCGGCCGCGGGACCTGGTAGCCCAGTTCCTGGATGATCCCCATGCTCACGATTGTTCCAGCGGTCAGGACTCGCGCCAGTCCTCGGCCTGGATGTTGAGCGCGAAGTTCTGCAGCACCTCGAGCGGGGTTCGCCCGGTAAGCCTTCCCAGCTCAGCCGCACCGTAGACCGCTAGCTCTATCAGTCCGGAAAAAGCCTCCATAAGCCCCTGCTTGCCGCGACCCTCTTCAATCTCCTCAATCCGCTCAAGAGCGAAATCGGTGCTCGAGGGGTCGGCGTACATGGCCGTGAGGATCTCGATGGCCATGGCCAGGTTGCGCTTCCTCGTGTCGGCGTCCACCCCAGCTTCCTGCCCGGCTCCGCGGCCGGACATGCCGCGGCGGCCAGGGCAGCCCGGGGCTGGCATCATGGCCCCATGAGCAGCAGCGGAGCCACATCCAGCCAGCTCAGCCCTGGCCGACGGCCTCGCCATCGAGTGGGACACCGCCGATTTCGCCGCCCAGTAGGATTCCGGCTCGCGCGGTCCGGTCGGCACCAGCACCGTGATTGGCTTCGCGGTCCCGAACCGGAAGGCGGTCGACGACCTCTATACGGACCTGGTTGTGGCCGGGACGACCCTGACGGAAACGCGGTCGGCCTCATGAGCCCGGTCGAACCGGATCGCAAGTTCTGGCCGCCGACCCAGCCACCCGCGGCGGCCGTCTAGCGGGAGCCCGCGCCTTTAGCCGCGGGTGTCGCCGCCGAACCTCTCATCGACCTGCTCGCCGGTCAGGCCGAAGTCGGCCAGCGAGTACCGGTGCGACGGCCGGGCGTCACCGCGCGCCGCCTCGGCGTGCAGCGCCCGGACGGCAGCCGCCGCAGCGTCCGAATAGTCCAGGCCAAAGCGCCCGTACACCGACTCGACGGTGCCGACCGGGTCGGCGGTGAAATCCGCGTAGTCGACATCGAGGAACTGGGCCGGGTCGTACCGCGGCCGGGCCGCGGCGAACTCTTCCAGCCCGCGGGCCCACAATTCCAGCTGCCCCGCGCCGATCACCGCGCCCTGGAACGTATTCGAGAAGCCCTCGGTCGCGTGCGCCGCCAGGCTGCACATCGAGCCGATCACGGTGCGCGGCGCGCGGTGCGTCTGGATCACAAGCGCGTCCGGGTACACCGCCATGATCGCGTCCAGGGAGAACAGGTGGCTCGGGTTCTTCAGCACCCAGCGCTGGCCGGGGTCATTCAGCCCGATTATCTGCAGGTTTCGCTTGTGCCGCCGGAACGGGCCGGTCCAGTCCTGACCCCGCAGCCAGGCCGAGTATGTCGGCAGGTGGGCCAGGCACTCATACGACGCCGCGCGCAGCGTCTGCCGCAGCAGTTGCCAGCACTCCTCGATCGTGTCGGCCGCGATGTAGTGCATCCCCATGAACTCGGGATGCTCCACGTGGTGCCGCTCATAGCCGACCTGGATTGCCTGGAACGTCGGGTTCTCCGCCCAGGTGCCGCGCGGCGGGCGTGGCTGCGGCATCTCGGCCAGCCACATCTCCAGGCCCTGATGGGCCGGGTCGGCGGTGAGCAGCCGGTGCAACGCGGTCGTTCCGCTGCGCGGCAGTCCGGTGACGAAGATCGGACGATTCACGGGAACGGCGGCATATTCGGGATGCGCCGACCACGCGGCCTCGGCCATCAGCCGGGCGCCCAGCGCTGCGCGCAGGCCCACGCGGGCGACCTTGCTGCCGAGCGGGGTCAGGTCGGCGTCCCGCGCGTACGACTCCAGGATCACGGCCAGGCCGTCGGTGTAATCGTCGGTGCCGAAATCGGACAGCCCGGTCAGCCGGGTCGCGGACTCGTGCAGGTCCGGGGCGGTGCCGACATGCACGCGGTCGGTGCCAGTCATCAGGTGCCCGTCATTAGTGATGGTGGTACTCGCCGCAGTTGACGTCCAGGCACTGGCCGGTAATACCGCGGGACAGGGGCGAGGCCAGGAACAGCACCGCGTCGGCGATCTCGTCCGGCTCCGGCAGCCGGAGCAGGTCGATGTTCTTGGCGGTCTCGGCGTAGATCTCGTCAGGTTCCACCCCGCGCTTGCGGGCCAGGTAGCTGAAGTACCACTTCAGCGACTCGCCCCAGATGTGGCCCGGCGCGACGGAGTTCACCCGGATTCCCTTCGGCCCGAGTTCGGTCGCCAGGCTCGATGCCATCGCGAGCAGCCCGGACTTGGCCATCTTGTACGGGCCCATGCCGAGCTGGGAGTACCTGATCACCATCGAGTTGACCACCACCACGGCGCCCTTGGTCTCGGTCAGCGCCGGGATGAACAGCCGGGTCGTGCGCAGCGCGGAGATCACATTGTTGCTGAAGCCCGCCTGCACGGCGTCCAGGTCGACATCGGCCAGCTTCTTGATCGGCGGCATCACGAGGGCGTTGTGCACGAGCGCGTCGACCTTGCCGAACTCGGCGACCGCCGCCTCCGCCAGCCGGGCCGCGTCCGCTTCTATCGTCATGTCGAAGGGAACGACAAGCGCCCGGCGGCCGAGTTCCTTGATCTCGGCGGCGACCTCCTCCAGCCGGGGTACCGTGCGGGCGGCGAGCACAACGTCCGCGCCCGCGGCCGCGCCGCGCACGGCGATCTGCCGACCGAGGTCCGGGCCGACGCCGGAGACCACGATCACCTTGTCCTGCAGGTACATCAGCCCAGCATCCTTCCGGCCCGGCGGGCCACTACCCCAGCATCCTTCCGGCCCGGCCGGCCACTACCCCAACATCCTCTCGGCCACGGCGGCCTGGCGAGCGGCGATGCGCGCCGCGTACTCCCCCGGCGCGAGCCGGGCCTGCTCGTAATGCGGCAGCATGTCCGGCAGGCTCGCGGCCGGGACGACCTCCACTTGCGGCCCGTGCTCGGGGCCGAGATCGCGAGCGAGCCGCTGCCACCGGATCTGCACGTAGCCGCGGCGCCGCCCGGTCAGTTCCAGCCAGTTGGCAACGCCGGGATCGGCCTGCGCGATCACGAATCGCAGCATGCCATCCGGGTCCTTGCGCGCCTGGTCAGCGGTCAGGCTGGTCTGGTGGTTGATGTAGTCCAGCGAGACGTACCACATGCTGCCGAGCTGAATGCCCTGATAGGGCGCTACATCCGGGCCGGCGTACGGCACGGTCACGATCATCGCCTGGTCGGGGGCGAGGTCGAAGTGGCCCGCGGAGGAGAACTGGGAGGCGAGTCCCCCTGGCGTCCGCCGCGGCGCTGTCATGGTGTTGACGGGCTCTTTCAGGTAGAACCACTCGGGGAAGGCCAGGAACGTCCGCAGCCGCGACAGCAGGATCTTGCCGGCCACGCCGTAGCGCTTGGTCAGCAGCGCCTCGTCGGCGGGTTCCGGTGCCTGGCCGAGCTTGTCGGCGCGCTGGATCCGCAGCGTGCCGCGCCGCTCGGTGGCCCAGTCGCTGTACACCTCGCGGACCGCCAGCATGGCCGAACCCCGCTCGAGGGTGAAGTAGTTCCGGGGCGGGTGCTGCCGTCCCGAGTTCGGGCGCGGCGGGCCGAATCGCAGCTCGAATGACCCGTCGGCCGCGATGTCCAGCTCGCGGTCGTCGAACGCGGCCAGGCTGTCGGGCACGTCCACCGGAGAGTAGTCACCGTTCAGCACCTGGAAGCTCAGGTCCCGCGTGCTGCCGCGGCGGCCGGTCACGACGTACTCGGCGTCATCGCGCAGGTACGAGTGCAGGTACAGCGCGTCCGGGTTATCCAGGCCCATCTTGGTGTAGGGCCCGGTGGACTGCACGAAGTAGGGGAAGTCGCGCTGGTAGGCCCAGGCCAGGTGCAGCGAGGCCGAGATGCTGCCCGCCAGGTAGTCGTAGCCCTCGGCCAGGTCCTGCGCGGACTGTATGTGCGGCGCGTCGGCGATGATCTTTTCGGCCTCGAGCACAGCGTCAGCGAACGACTGGGTGAGCACGGCATCCTCTCGACATGTCGACAGTCCGGTCAGGTGAGCCGGTCAGCCAGGCTGATTCGCACGGGACCGGCTACCCGAAGCGAGCCAGCCTGGCCGAGCCGACCCGAGCCGACCGCCGGCCTGCGACGGCCGGCCCAGGACACTGGACCCAGCACTGCCGATCCAGCACGGGCCACCCGAGAGGACTCGACCAAAGGTAGAACATGTTCTAAAAACTAGTCAATGGCTGAAGGCACGCAAACTCCGGGGCATACCGACCGCGACAACTGGGAGGGTTACCGTCCGCCTAGGACCGTAACCCTCCCAGTTGTCGCGGTCGGCCAACTCATTCGGCCGCTTTGCCGGCGTCACTGGCCGGTTCTTCCCATTTGTTCGAGAGGAACCGCAGCGAAGGGGTGTCATCCAGTGACTGCATGGTCTCGTAGATGCGGGTGTAGCCGATGTGGCTGATCCGCCACTTGCCGTCGTCGCCACGCCGGTAGGTGTCCTCGTAGAAGGCAGCGCCCTTAATCACCACGCGGAACTTCATCGCGATCACGGTGTCCTCGAACGACCAGGTCCCGGTCGCCGAGTTCCCGTCGATCGCGATTTCCGGCTGGCCGCAGCGGTGCACGGTGATGATGTCCCGGCCCAGGTTCTCGCGCAGATAGCCGACGATCGCGTCCCGCCCGTACAGGCTCAGTTCCTGCCTGACCGCGTGCGTGCCGTACTCGGCGCTGGCGTCCGGCGTGAACACGTCCTCCATCTCGTCCCAGAGCTTGAGGTCCACGCACCGCAGATAGCGGTACTTCACCTGGCGGATCTCTTCCAGCGCGACAAGGTCCATATCCATCCAGCCCTCAGATCTGATTGACTGCCGCTAACAAGAACATGTTCTACCTGCGTTGGCAAGTCTGCATCGGCGCGGCGAGATGAACCCGGAGGATCAGTGCGCTTCTGCTACGCCGAGTCCATGACCGACCCCTCGTTCTACGCGCCGCTGGCGCGGGCCGCCGAGGAGGCCGGGTACGACTCGATGGTCATACCGGACAGCATCTGCTACCCACGGGAGTCGGTCAGCGTCTACCCGTTCAATCCGGACGGGACTCGCGACTTTCTCGAGGACAAGCCGTTCCTCGAGCCGTTCTCGCTGATCCCGGCGCTGGGTGCGGTGACGCAGCAGCTGCGGTTCATCACGTTCGTGCTCAAGCTGCCGGTCCGTCATCCGGTCCTGGTCGCCAAGCAGATGACGTCGACCGCGGTACTGACCGCCAACCGGCTCGTGCTTGGTGTCGGCACCAGCCCGTGGCGGGAGGACTACGACGTGCTGGGAGTGCCGTGGGCCAGGCGCGGGCAGCGCATGGATGAGTCACTCGCCGTCCTGCGCGGCCTGTCCGCGGGCGGCTACTTCGAGTTCCACGGCGAGGTCTACGACGTGCCGGCCATCAAGATCGCCCCAGTACCGACGCGGCCCGTTCCGATCCTGATCGGCGGGCACGGCGAGGCGGCGCTGCGCCGGGCGGCCGCCGGCGGCGACGGCTGGCTGCACGGGGGCGGTAAGCCCGAACTGCTGCCCGGCCTGCTCGCCCGGCTGGGGGAACTGCGGCGGGAGGCGGGGACCGCGGACCGGCCGTTCGAGGTGCACGTGATCTCGATGGACGCCTACTCCGCGGACGGGATCAGGCGGCTGGAGGATCAGGGCGTGACCGACGTCATCGTCGGCTTCCGCTGGCCATATCACGCCGGGCCTGACACCGAGGAACTCCAGCCGAAGCTGGACAAGCTGCGCCGGTATGCCGACGACGTGATGAGCAAGGTCAGCTGACGCCGCCGGCGCAGGAGATGAGCTAGCGCCCGTGCGTCGCCGAGGTGAGCGGCCGCCCGGCAGAATGGGGCGTATGGAATCCAAGCCCGTCAACCTGACCGAGGCACTGGCCTCATTCGACGACATCTACAGCCCGCGGATTGTCACGCGCATGAACGATTACGACGTCCGGATCGCGCATGCCAAGGGTGACCACCTCTGGCACACGCACACCGACACCGACGAGTTCTTCCTCGTGCTTGACGGCGTCTTCGACATTTCACTGCGCGACGGTCAGGAGGGCGCGGAGCGCACCGTCCGGCTGCGCCGTGGCGACGTCTTCGTGGTACCCAAGGGCACCGAGCACAAGCCGTCCTCGCCGGGCGGGTCGGTTCTCATGTTCGAGCCCTCGCAGACCCTGACCACGGGTGACTGGCACGAGGGCGAGATCCCCGACCACGTGGACAGCACTACGGGTCACGAGCTGTAGGAAGCTGCACCGCATGCCGCACGAGTCCGCGGTCGACCCCGAGACCGGCCGGAAGTTCTACCTCGATTATCCCGACGACCTGGGCGCGGGCGAGCAGGTCACGTTCCTGCTCAGCCTGCACGGCGGCGGCGCCTTCGGCGCCTGGCAGCGGCTGTACTTCCCGGCGTTCGACTACGCGCAGTCCCTGCGCCTTGTCATCGCGACGCCGACCGCCGCGACCGCCATGCCCATGCGGCGATGGGTCCCCGAGGCTGACGACCAGCACCTGCGCAACGTCGTCGGCATGGTCACCGAGCGCTTCGGTGCCGCCAGCATCTCGGGGTTCTGGCTGGCCGGCCACTCCCTGGGCGGATTCACGGCCAACCGGCTGCTATGCGGAGACGAGTTCTTCGCCTGCCGCGCCGACGGGTACCTGAGCCTCTCTGGCGGCCGCCTC
>JASHOV010000634.1 GCA_030038495.1 Streptosporangiaceae bacterium | reverse complement strand
GATAACGTCCGTGATCCCGGGCTCGCTGCTCGGGCGGGCCGCGGGCCAGTCCACCCACGTCCGATGCCGATCGTGCTTAGCGCTGCCCATTGCCGCCGCTTCGCCTTTCGTCCTCCCGGCCGGTCGTCCGCCAGCCCTGCCGACGTCTTTCGATCACAGTATCGAGCGGGTATGACATTCTCGCGGCGCGCATCTGTACGGATCAGCCGTCCGGTGTTACGCCTGAACGTTCGACATGGTGGCGATCTTCGTGGCCATCGTGCTGTTCATCACGAACTTGGCGGTCATGCAAGGCGCGGGCCTGGCCTCATTCGGGTGCAGATTCTGCACACCCGTGGGCACGCCGCCATGGCTTCTCTCGGTCTCGGCTTATAGACGCTGGGCCAGCGTCAGGCCGAAGTCGCCGCCTGGGTCGGTCCAGAACCGCACGGTCCGAAGACCCGCGGTGGCCAGTTCGGCCCGGACCTGCTCGGGGCGGAACTTGGCCGAGATCTCCGTGCGCATCTCCTCGCCGGGAGCGAACGACACCGTGAGATCGAGATCGGCAATCCGCACGGTCTGCGCGCGGGCGGAGCGCAGCCGCATCTCGATCCACTGATTCGCCGCGTCCCAGATCGCGACGTGCCCGAACTCGTCCACGTCGAAGTCCGCGGACAGCTCACGGTTGATGACCCGCAGTACGTTGCGGTTGAACTCCGCCGTCACCCCGGCCGCGTCGTTATAGGCGCGGACCAGGCGCCCGGTGTCCTTGACCAGGTCGGTCCCGAGCAGGAACGTGTCGCCCGGCCGCAGTGCGGCGCTCACCCGGGCGAGCAGGCCCGCCCGGCCGGGCGGATCGAGGTTGCCGATGGTCGAGCCGAGGAAGGCGATCATCCGGCGGCCGCCGCGCGGGATCGCGCCCAGGTCGTGCTCGAAGTCGCCGACAAACGGCGCCAGCCGCAGCCTCGGATACCTGGCCGCGAGCGCCTCGATCGCCTCGGCGAGCACGGCCGGGTCGACGTCCAGCGGCACGAACTCGCGCAAAGTCCCCTCATCCAGCATCGCGCGCAGCAACAGCCCGGTCTTGGCCGAGGTCCCGCTGCCCAGCTCGACCAGCGACTCGCAGCGCGACAGCGACGCGATCTCGGGCACGCGCGCGCGCAGGATCGACGTCTCCGCCCGGGTCGGGTAGTACTCGGGCAGGCGGGTGATCTCGTCGAACAGCGCGCTGCCCCGCTCGTCGTAGAAGTACTTCGGCGGGAGGGACTTCGGGGTAGCGGTCAGGCCGGCCAGGACGTCGGCTCGCAGCGCCGCCAGGTAGCGGTCGGGACGAGCCTGGACCCGGTTCGATGCGGGCATCGCGTTAAGCCTCCAGATCGGTGATGGTGACCTCGCCGGCCCGGACGTCGACGAGGTGGTGATCGGGTACGTCAGTCCAGCGCGGGTCGTCGTCGTACGGCTCGCTCGCGACGACGATCCCGTCCTCGGTGCACAGCACGCTGAGAGTGTTGTGCCAGGTGGTAGCAAGGATCCGCGCGCCGTCGGTGAGCAGCAGGTTGAGCCGGGCGCCGGGGTCGCGCTTGCCGAGATCGGCGACGAACTCGCCGGCCCGTTCCGGCCCGAAGTCGAACAGGTGCGCGGCCAGTTGCGCGGAGTCGCAGACTGACTCGGCGGCCGGGTGCGGGCCGAGTATCGAGCGGTCGACGACGCCGTTGTGCGAGAGCAGCCAGCGCCCGCGCTGGAACGGCGCCGCCGCGGTCTCGTCCGCGGGCATCCCGGCCGTGGCCGAGCGCACCGCGGCCAGCACGCAGGAGGAGCTGATGACCGGGGCCACGGACGCGAACGAGGCTTCGGTCCACAGCGGCCGGCTTGACCGCCAGCGGGCAGGCTCGGGTCGGCCCGGCGCGAAGAAACCGGCGCCCCAGCCGTCGGCGTTCATCCGCCCGTGAGTCTGGCGGCGCGGCGCGTAGGACTGTACGAGCAGCCCGTGGGCAGGCTCCAGCAGCAGCTCGCTGAGTGTGCGCGGCGAGCCGAGCCAGGCCAGGTGACGGCACACTCAGGCGTCCCAGGCCAGCCGCACGCCGGTGAAGATCTGCCGCCGGACGGGATGATCCCAGTTGCGGAACGACGGGCGGATCGTGGTCGGCGCCACCGCCCACGAGCCGCCGCGCAGCACCTTGTAGTCGCCGCCGAAGAACGGCTGGCTGTAGTCGCGGTAGATCATGGGGGTAAACCCCGGCCATGGCCCGAAGTCGGACGACGTCCACTCCCAGACGTCGCCGATCATCTGCTCGGCGCCGTAAGCCGAGGCGCCGTCGGGATATGCTCCGACCGGTGCCGGGCGCAACCCGAGCCCGCCCAGGTTGGCCAGGTCCTCCGTCGGTGCCGCGGTTCCCCACGGCCACTTCCGCCGGGCCTGCGCCGCGGGATCCCAGGCACAGGCCTTCTCCCACTCGATCTCGGTCGGCAGCCGCGCCCCCGACCACCGGGCGAAGGCGTCGGCCTCGAAGTAGCAGACGTGCTGCACCGGGTCGTCCGGCGGCACCTCTTCCTCCATGCCGAACCGCCGCCTGGTGCCCTCGGCGGTCCAGAACATCGGCCGGTCGAGCCTGGCCTCCGCCCGGTGCGCCCAGCCGCGCGGGGACCACAGCTCGGAGCGCTCGTAGCCACCGTCGGCCATGAACTCGCGCCACTGCCGGTTAGTGACCGGCACCCGCCCGATCCAGAACGGGCCGACGTCCACCTGGTGCGCCGGCCGCTCGTTGTCGAGCGCGAACGGCTCGTCCGCGGCGTCGACGCCGAGCCTGAACGGCCCGCCCGCCACGAAGACGCGGGCCGGGTCGACCGGGCGGCCGGGCGGCAGCGCCCGGCGCTCCAGCAGGACCGGGGGTCCCTGCCGCAGTTGCAGTGTGGCGAACATCGTCTCGTCGTGCTGCTCCTCGTGCTGCACGACCATGCCCGCGGTGAACAGGTCGTCCGCGGGCGTGCGCTCGATCACGTCCAGCACCCGGCCGCGCACCTCGCGGTCGTACGCGCGCGCCTCGACCGGCGGCAGCAGTGGCAGCGACGGGCGCTTGGCCCGCGGGTGCTTGAACGCGTCGTACAGCGAGTCGACCTCAGGCGCCAGCATCCCCGGCCGGCCGACGTCACCGCCGCGCAGCAGCCACAGTTCCTCCTGCTGCCCGATGTGGGCCAGGTCCCATACGAGCGGGCTCATGAGCGGGTCGTGCTGAGCGACCAGGATCGGCTCGTCCAGGTCGGTGAGATGGAGCGTCCGCGACCGCGCTCGGTCCAGGTCGCGGACGACGGTGTCATGCATGGGCCAGCTCCTCGAATGCCGCCGCGGGCCCGATCTGCCTGATGCGCTGAGCGAGCAGGTCGCCGGGACAGCGGCCGGACTCGACCAGGTCGGCCAGGTCAGCGATCGCGGAGCCGAGCTCGGCCGGGGCCCGCCGCGCGGCCACCGCCAGGCAGCGCGCCGCCGACCTGGCCAGCGCCGCGTTCCCGAGCCCGTCCCGCGCCGCTTCGGTCCATAGCGGCGCGGTCGGCTCCGTGGCCTCGGCCGATACGTCGGCCGCGACGGGGTCATCCATCAGGGTGGTAACGACGGCCGCGATGGCGGGCCACCACCACGGGGCGGTCACATCCAGATAGCGCAGCTCCAGGTAGCCGCGCAGCCGGACCGGCGGGAACAGGGTGGTCAGGTGCGTGTCCAGGTCGGCTGCCGTCGGTGCCCGGTTGCCGAGCCGGACGTTGCCGCGAGCCCACTCCTCGAACGGCACCGGCGCGCCGACGGCCCGGACATCGTCGCCCCGGCCCCGGACGAACGCGACCGGCGCCTTCATGGCGTAGCGAGCCCACGCCTCGGCCGGGTCGGCGGCGCGGGCACCAGCCGGGTCGTCACTGCAGCCAGGGACCGGGCCGCACACGCGGGAGTCGAGCGTTCCCCAGGCGCGCTGCCGGGCTGATTTCCAGCCCGTCGGCTGGCCCGACAGCCAGGGTGAGTTTGCCGCGATCGCCAGCATCGTCGGCGCGATGCGATGCGCGTGCGCGACCCGTTCCCGCCAGCGGTTCCGCGGGCCTGCCTCGAGGTTCACCTGCAGCGCGGCGGTCGAGTTCATCATGACCGCCCCCGCGCCACCGAGGCCGGTGGCCCGGAAATGCTGCTCCATCGCGCGGTAGCGCGGGCGCGGGTTGACGCGCTGGGCCGGCCGGAGCGGATCGGCGCCCACATAGGCCGTGCCGAGGTTTCGCCCGGCCAGGACGAGCCTGACCTCCCTGGTCTCGTCGCTCAGGCTGCGAACTGCGGCCACGATGTCAGGCGCGGGCGGTGATGACAGCTCAACCTGCCCGCCGGGCTCGACCGTGACCCTGCTCTCCAGCGGCATGCCCCGCAGGAGGCCCGTCACCTCCTCGACCTGCGGCCAGCTGACCCTGGTCGTCACCTCGTCCAGGCTGATCAGGTGCGTCTCGATTTCCAGGCCGACCGCGCCGACAGTGGTGTCGGCCAGCGCCGCGCTGCGCGACCGGTCGTAAGCGGCGTCTACAGAAAGGGGCTCTAGCAGGTCAGGGGTACCTTGCATGAAAGTGCTGATAACGGCCATAAGGCCCCTCCAGGTCCGGGCCGGCGGACTCGGGTGTCCGCCGCGGGTCGGTGCGGGGCGACCGATTTAACAGCCGTCCATGCCCTGTCGCTCCGGGGGGAGCGACCGCACTACTTGATGCTACGTCGGGGGTCGGACAGTCGGTTCACGCCGACAGGGTGACCCCGGCCTCCGCGCCGGCTGCGCGCCGCCTGACCTTGGCTACCCTGCCCCGGCGGGCAGCGTAAAAACGAACGCCGGCAAATCCCCTGGGCATTCGGAATGCCCTAAATCCCCGTTTCGTGCCGGTCGGCCGGCCAGTCTGCCCGTGTGTCGCGTGACTCTTCATTAGGTAGCGGGACCACCCGCGACGGGTGATGGCCGGATGACCGGACAGGGGCACGCTTCCCCGAACAGGACATCGCTGCGGCGTGGCAATCGGGGGCCTAGCGTGAGTGAGCCATTCAAGGGCACAGTCAATGTCGACATCCGGGACTCGGTACCGGACTGGACGCCGTTCGAGGCACCGAAGGCGCCGGCCGGGTCGCCGAACGTGCTCTACATCGTGCTGGACGACGTCGGCTTCTCGGCCATGCGTTGCTACGGCGGGCCGATCGACACGCCGAACATCGACCGGATCGCGAACGCGGGCGCGCGGTATACGCAGTGGCACACGACCGCCCTATGCTCGCCGACCCGGTCCTGCCTGCTGACCGGCCGCAACCACACCCGCAACAGCATGGCCTGCATCACCGAGGCCGCGATCGGCTTCCCCAACGGCAGCGGCACCATCCCGCCGGAGAACGGCATGGTCTCCGAAATCCTGGTAGAGCGGGGCTGGAACACCTACCACGTCGGCAAGTGGCACCTGTGCCCCGAGGCCGAGATGAACATCGCGGCGACGCGGCGGAACTGGCCGACCGGCCGCGGCTTCGAGCGGTTCTACGGGTTCCTCGGCGCGGAGACCAATCAGTGGTATCCCGACCTCGTGTACGACAACCACCCGGTCGATCAGCCGCGGTCACCGGAGGAGGGCTACCACCTCACCGAGGACATCACCGACAAGGCGCTTGAGTTCATCAAGGATGCCAAGACGATCGCGCCGGAGAAGCCGTTCTTCCTGTACTACGCGCCCGGTGCCTGTCACGCCCCGCATCATGCGCCGAAGGAGTGGATCGACAAGTACAGGGGCAAGTTCGACCTGGGCTACGAGGCCATGCGCGAGCAGACCCTGGCCCGGCAGAAGCAGATGGGCATCGTGCCGCAGAGCACCGACATGCCGCCGATCAACCCGCTGGGCACGACGCAGACCCACACCGACCCGGCCAGGCCCATGCCGGAGGTCGATACGACCCGGCCCTGGGACACGCTGTCCGCGGACGAGAAGCGGCTGTTCTGCCGGATGGCCGAGGTTTACGCGGGCTTCCTGTCGCACGCCGACGACCAGATCGGCAGGATGCTCGACTACCTCGAGGAGACGCATCTGCTGGACAACACGCTGGTCATCGTGGTGTCTGACAACGGGGCCTCCGCCGAGGGCGGCCCGGACGGGTCAGTGAACGAGAACAAGATGGCCAACGGGCTGCCCGACGACATGGCGGCCAACCTGGCTCAGATCGACGACCTCGGCGGCCCGAAGACCTACAACCACTATCCGACCGGCTGGGCGATGGCGTTCAACACGCCGTTCAAGATGTGGAAGCGGTACGAGTTCAACGGCGGCACCGCGGACCCGTGCATCATCTCGTGGCCGAGCGGCATGAAGTCACGCGGTCAGATCCGCCACCATTATCACCATGCGATCGACCTGGTGCCCACGATCCTGGACGTGCTGAGCGTCGAGGCTCCGGCCACGATCAAGGGTCACGCGCAGGTGCCGTTCGACGGCGTGAGCATGCGGTACAGCCTGGACGACGAGTCCGGCCTGTCGGCCCGGCGGACGCAGTTCTTCTCGATGCTGGGCTCGCGCAGCATCTGGCACGACGGCTGGAAGGCCGTGACCACGCATATCGTCTGCGCCGGCTGGAGCAATTTCGGCGACGATGCCTGGGAGCTCTACCACACCGACGTCGACCGGTCGGAATGCCACGACCTGGCCGCCAGGGAGCCGGCCAGGCTGCGCGACCTGATCAACCTCTGGTACGCCGAGGCCGGCGCGAACGGCGCGTTCCCGCTGGACGACCGCGGGGCGGTGGAGATCCTGACCACGCCGCGGCCGACGCTGGCAACGTCGAAGAACCGTTACGTCTACTTCCCGGACGCGGCCGAGGTGCCCGAGGCGCAGGCGGTGAACGTGCGCAACCGCTCGTACTCGATCGGCGCGCTCGTCGACATCGCGGCGGGCTCGCGTCCGGCCGGAGTCCTATTCGCGCACGGCTCCCGGTTCGGCGGGCACGCGCTCTACGTGAAGGACAGCCGGCTGAACTACGTCTACAACTTCGTCGGCATGCAGGAACAGCGCATCACCGCCCGCGCGGACCTGCCGGTCGGCGAGAACCTGATCCTGTCCGCATCGTTCGACAAGGACGGCGAGGACCAGCCGGGCGTGGCTACCGGCATCCTCTCCCTGTATTACGGCGACAGAAAGGTCGGCGAGGGGCGGATCAAGACCCAGCCGGGCAAGTTCTCCATCGCCGGCGAGGGCCTGTGCGTCGGCCGGGACGGCGGCGAGGCCGTGACCGACGATTACCCCGGCGAGCGGCCCTGGTCGTTCACCGGCGGCACCATTCACCGGGTGGCCGTCGACGTCAGCGGCCAGCCCTACCTGGACCTGGAGCGCGAGGCCGCCGCCATGCTGGCGAGGGAGTGACCGCTAGCCGGAAGCGACCGGCCGGTAGCCTGCTGCGGGTGAAGCGCACCGTCCTCGATCACGTCGCCATCGGCACACGGGTCCTGACCGACGGCTGGGAGCTGTTCGGCGGCCTGCTGGGCGGTACCTGGGGCTACGGCGGCGACTCGCCCGGCTACTGGTGGGGCCAGCTGGAGTTCGCGACCGGCCCGAAGATCGAGCTGCTCACGCCCACGGACGGGCCGGACGCGGCGTTCCTTGAGCGGTTCCTCGCCGCGCGGACCGCGGGCCCGCACCACTTCAACTTCATCGTCGGCGAGATCGAGGCGACGCTGGTACGGGTACGGGAGCTGGGCATCGAGCCCGTTGGGGTCGAGCTGACCAACCCGCGGTGGAAAGAGGCGTTCCTGCACCCGAAGACCGCGCACGGCATCGTCATCCAGGTGGCACAGCAAACCGGTCCGCCGCCGCGGCCGCCGGCCCCCGCGGGGCTGCCCGCCCCTGGCGCGCCGTCGGCGTTCACCCTGGTCGAGCATCGCGTCGCGGACCTCGACGGTGCGACGACGCTCTTCACGCACGCCCTAGACGGCGAAGTCGTCCGTCGGGACGCCGACGCTGCCGAGCTGACCTGGGGAAACGGCGCCCGGCTGCGGCTGGTGCAGTCCGCCGCGCACCCGATCGGGGCACTGGGCGATCTGCATTTCCGCCGCGACGACGGCCCGCTGTCGGCCGCGGACCTGGCCCGCATCGCGGACCTGTCCCGGCGCCTGCGGATCTCGCTGCTGGTGAGCTAACCGTGCTGGCTCAGAGCAGGCTGTTGCGCACCTCGGCGGTCAGTCGCCGGAGTGCCGGTCCTGCTGCAGGTCCGGCCCCGAGCAGGACCGGGGAAGTCCGTCGGCTGTCCCGGTCAGCACGAGCTCGGCGCTGCCTGCGATCAGGTCCTCAAGCTGGTCGGTGGCAAGGCCGCTGTGGTAGCGCAGCACCGACTGGATCGCGCCGATCGCGGCATGGACGCGGGCGCGCAGTTCCGCGTCGCTCACGCCGGGTCGCAGCGGTGCCAGCTGGTGCACCCATTCCTCCAGATAGAGCAGCTGCTTGCGACGCAGCCGACGCCGGTCCTGGGCGGGCAGGTTGGCGATCTCGTTGTAGTACACCTGCGCGAGCGTGCGGTCCTCGACGACGAACCGCATCTGGCCCTGGATCAGTGCCCGCAGGGCCTCCAGCGGCTCCGCGTCGCTCTCGGCTATCTTCGCCGCGTCGGCGGACAGGTCGTCGATGACCCGGTCGAACATGGTGACCAGAACGTCGGACTTGCCGTCGAAGTGGCGGTAGATGGCTGAGCCGGTGATGCCCGCGGCCGCGCCGATGTCGGTCATGCCGACCTCGTGATAGCCGCGCTCGGCCACCAGGTCCGCAGCCGCCTCGAGTATGCGCTCGCGCCGGTCGGGGTCCCGCCGTCTGGCCTCCGCGGTTCGCGCCAGCACGGGCTCAGTCATCGCCGGCTGTGCTTACCCGGCGGACGCCCCCGGTCGCCCCGGTCGCCCCGGTCGCCCCGGTAACCCCCGCATCCGCAAGCAGCGCGGCCGGGATGTCGACGTACCGGGACCGCAGGTACTCGCCGAGGCCCTTGGCCTGCGGATCCGGCCGCGTCGACGCGGCAACGCCCGCGCCGAGCAAGCCGATCACGACGAAGTTCAGCGCGGACAGGTTAGGCAGCTCGAACCGGCGCACCTCCAGTCCTTCGGCCTCGGTCAGCAGCTCGCGCAGTCGGTCCACGGTCAGGTAGTCGCGCAGCCACGGGTAGGCGGCGGGATCGCGCGCCCACAAACCCACGTTCGCGTTGCCGCCCTTATCGCCCGACCGCGCTCCGCAGATCAGCCCCAGCGGTACGTGCCGGGTCGGCCCGGCCGCAGCCGCGGCGGGGCCAGGACCGCCCGGCCAGCGGGC
>JASHOV010000633.1 GCA_030038495.1 Streptosporangiaceae bacterium | reverse complement strand
CTCATACAAACGCCCTAGGTCAGACGAGGTATCAGGCTTGGTATACCAGAACTTGCCAGTACGGGCTCACAAATCTGGGCGCAATCGGCGGCAAGGAGCAAACCGACAGGTGCGGCTCACCTGGGGAGTGGCCACCACCGCCCGTGGAAGCATAGGATGTCGTTATCATGGCCCCAGGTGGGGCAGTGAACACCTCCGACCGAACTGTGGCAGGTGTGATAGTATGCGGCCTATTACGACACTCATAACCTTTCGCGAGTAACGAATGGCGCTTAATGCACCCGCGTGGATCATGGTCGCTGTTGGCGCGGTGTTTGGTATATACGCCCTAGCCGAGCGTCAGATCTATATGCTGCGGTACGGCCTTCTGGGAGTTCTGTCCGGAATCTCAGTGCTGGGCGTCAGTGCCGGTCAGCACGCGGTGGAGTGGGCAGGTATATCGGGCGCGACGGTGGTAGCGGGCTGGATTATCGGTTCATGGCTGATGAGTGCACGCCGTTTGAGCCGACGGCCCCCGAAAGCTACCCACTAACGATGGCGCCCAGAATTCAGCGCGGCGGCACAGATCGTAAACAGGGTCACTTACTACGGTGACGCCACCGTCTATCTCAAGTTCGCCGGGACTTCGGACTTGTGCGCGAGTGACCGTCCCATTTACGCTGCGGGCGCGCTCGCAGACTACTGCGCATCCTGCGACGAGATCCCGGACGCCATACCGCTGGCGTCCGGGATCTCGCATGTTCGCGATCGATACCGACGCGCATGCGCCTGGCCAGCTAGACTGGCTGGCCAACGGCTGCGAGCGGGCCGAGCGAGCCAGCATAGGCCCGGATCGGGTCATCAATGCCCGGTCGGCGGACGAAGTTACTCGCAAGCGCAGCTGACTCAGGGACGCGGGCGTGCGATGTGGCCCGCTTGGGTAGGGGCCCAATTCTGCGGTCGCAGCTACGGGGAGATCGCCGCGGTACGGCCGCTTCGCGCCGGTTACCGGCGGCCAGCGCGAAGGGGAACGATGGCCGACTCTGAATCTGCGTCGCTTGCCGAACCGGTGACGGTTACTCCGCGTACGCGTCCGAATTCGCCGGGTAGTCAGGGCGAGCAGTCGGCGCCAGGGACGGAGGCAAGCGCCAAGAGCCCCGTGGCTCCCGGCTGGATCGCCGCCGTCTGCATCGCCGGCTCGCTGCTGATTATGGTCGGGGCTGATCTCGTCCGTCAGGACTGGATGTATCCGCCGCTGCGGCTGCCCGCGGGCGGATTCCCTTTCGAAGCGTCCAGCGTCGCGGTGCGGGCGGGCGTGGTCATCGCCGCACTCTGGATCGCCGGGCTGCTGGCCGTGGCCGGCCTGGCCGCGGGGCTCCTGGCCGCGCGCCGCGGCGCCAGGCCGCCGATGCGACCGATACTGATAGCCGCGGCCCTCGTCGTGGCCGTGCTCGCGCTCCTGCCGCCCGCCGGATCGACCGACATCCTGGACTATGCCTCCTACGGCCGGCTGATGGTGCTCGGGCACAACCCGTACATCGCGACTCCGCACCTGCTGCGCGTCTCCGACCCCGGGTTCGCCAAATCCGTGCCGTGGCGGTGGCAGAACCAGGTCAGCCTGTACGGCCCGGTTGCCACCTTCGAGCAGTACGCGGCCGCCCATCTGGGCGGCGACTCGATCGTCCGGGTCGCCTTCTGGCTCAAAGTCTGGAACACGATCGGCTTTGCCGCCGTCGCGATAGCAGCGGACCGGGTGCTGCGCCGCGATCCCGGCCGCAGACTGCGCGCGCACCTGCTCTGGACGGTGAACCCGCTGATGATCTGGGGCCTGATCGCGGCCGGGCACCTGGACGTGCTCGCGGCCGCGGCGGGTCTGCTCGGGCTGCTCGCGCTCGGCCAGCAGCGGGCCGGCCAGAGTCCTACCCTGGCGCGCGCCGTCCTCGCGGGTGCCCTGGTCGGCGTCGCCGGCGACATCAAAATCAACTACCTGGCGTTCGGCCTGGGACTGGCCTGGGCGCTGCGGCGCCGACCCGCCGCGCTGCTGGCCGCCGGGGCCGGCGGGCTCGTCGCGCTCGTCCCTGGCTACGCGTGGTTCGGTACACCGGCGATCACGGCGCTGTTCGCGCGCCGGAACAAGTCGACGGTGGACAGCTTCTACCGCCTGACCGACATGGCTGCGATCCGGCCCTACCTCGGCGAGACCGGCGTCGTCCTCGTCATCGGCCTGGGGATCCTGCTGCTCATGCGGCTCCCGGCTGCCGATCCGCTGCGGCCCGCGCTGCAGCCGGTCCTCGCGGTCAGCCTGGCCTGGCTGGTCTTCTGGCCGTATCAGCTGCCCTGGTATGACGCCATGGCCTTCTGCGTGCTGCTGCTGTATCCGGCGAGTCGCCTGGACTGGCTGATGATTGCCAGGCTTGCGGCGGCGACGCTGGCCAACATACCGGGAAATCCGGGCAAGCCGCCCGGCCACACACTCGACGCCATCGACAACGTGATCGTCCACACGCTGGCGCCGGGTGTCCTGCTTGGCTGCGCGATCGCACTCATCGTCTTTGCTGTGACCGGATGGTGGGGAACGGCGGCCGGTGCCGGGCTGGTGTCGCCGGTGCGAAGTACCGCCGGCTAGTCCAGCGCTTCGCCGGCGTGCCGCCTGCCGCTGCGGGGCAGCAGCACCGGGCCGGTGCCGGGGATCGCCTGGGCGCGGGCCTCGGCGAGCAGCGCCGCGGCGGCCTGGCGGGCGTTCTCGCCGGTGCCCGACATCCGGGCGGCGATCAGCCCGGAGACGATCGGCGTGGAGAAGGAGGTGCCGCTCCACTTCGCCATCCCGTAGAACTCCCGCTGGGTGCCAGCGTACGGCCGGACGTAGCACTCGTACCTGCCGGTGGCGAAGGCGTTGACCAGATCCCGACCGGGCGCGTACACGTCGACCCAGGGTCCGTAGTTGCTGAACGACGCCCGGCCGCGCCAGTCACTGCCGAGCGCGCCCACGGCGATGACGTCGCCGAACGCGGCCGGCCAGCTGGGCCGGCGCGTGCTGCTGTTGCCGGCCGCCGCGACGCAGATCGTCCCCTTGGACTCGCGCAGCCGGCGCAGCCACTCGCCGAACGCCAGCAGCGGCAGGTCCTGCCGGGAGGCGCACGCGATCGTCAGGTGGAAGATGTCCGCGCCCAGGCCAAGCGCGGTCTCGAGCCGGGGGACCAGGTCGGCCTCGAGCTCGCTGCCGGCCACCGCGAAGGCGTTGGTCACGATGACCTCGGCGTCGGGCGCCAGGCAGCGCAGCACCCCGGCGACAAATGTGCCGTGCCCGGTGTACGGGGGGATGGCCGGCGGGTTGCCGGTCATCGGGTCCTTCGGGTCGAGGTCCTGCGTGTCGTCGCCGACTCGCACGCCGGCCAGCCACGGGTGCGCGCCGGCGTCGCGGAGGAGCCCGGTGTCGGCCAGGTAGACCAGTACTCCGCGGCCGCCGTCGGGTGCGACGGACGGGAACGGCTCCATGCCGGCGTAGACCTGCTCGGGCTCGGTGGCCGGGCAGGAGCTGTCCTCGCCGGGCGAGACTGTGAGCACGTGGTTGGGAGTGGCGATATGCCGGCCGAGCCGCTGGTCGACCAGGTCTAGCGCGACCGCGACCGTGTTGTGCGGTTCGCTGAGGGTCAGCAGGACGTAGCCGGCGATGACCCGGCGTACCCGCTGCGGGTCGTCCCGCTCGATATCATCCCGAGCTGGCAGCCCGAGCACCCCCAGCACTCGCGGCAGGTGCTCCTCGCGGACGAGGATCTCGCCCTCGGCGTGCATGTGGTCTATGCCGCCGTTGCCGGCCGGGACGACCGTGATGTCCTTGCCCCGTTTATCGCGGAACTCGCCGACGATGTGCGCGATTTCGTCGGCGATCCTCGGTAGCAGGCTGGACTTCCCGTCGGTGTTCTCGGTCATGCTGGCCTCCACAGCCGAATGTCAGTGGGTGTGCCGATGCCGTGCCCGCGGTACGAGCCGGCGGCGGGTGCGGCCGCTCCCGCCGCCGGTACCGGTGCGGAGTCGGTGCCTGACGGCTTGATACAGCATTGCGGCGGTTTTCCGCAATCTACGGGGAATCGAGACCTACTCTGGTTCTGTGGCTGAGCGGGCGGTTGGCGTCGGCTCCGACCTTGCTGGCGCCGATGACCTGCGGCAGCTCGCCCTGTCCCGGCCGCGTGACGCGCTGGCGAGGGCGCGCGTCGTTCTGAGCGGCCGCCCGGATCCGCGGCAGGCGCTGATTGCCCATCAGGCGGCCGGAATCGTCCTGCGGGATACCGGGGACGTCGAGGCTGGAGTGCGGGAGCTGCGCGCAGCCCTCCGGCTGGCCCGCCGACTAGCTGCGGTAGACCGCGAGGCCGACGTCCTCGCCTCCCTCGGTACCGCCCTGGTACAGTCCGGGCGGACTGCGGCCGGACTGGCTGCCTACGATCGCGCTGTCCAGATGGCCGAGGGCGTCCTGCTTGGCCGGGTGCTGCACCGGCGCGGCGTTGTCTTTCGGTTGCTGGGCTCCTACCCGGCGGCCCTGGAGGACCTGCGCAGGGCCGTGGCGCTGCTGGAGCCGGCCGGGGACGTGTTGTGGGCTGCCCGTGCGCTGAACAGCCGCGGCCTGGTGTACCTGAGCCTCGGTTCGCCGCGGCGCGCCGACTCCGACTTCGCCGCGGCCGAGCTCCTGTTCACGCGGACCAGCCAGGAACTGGAGCCCGTGCACACGGTGCTGAATCGCGGCGTGGCCGCGTTCCAGGCCGGCGACCTGCCCGCCGCACTGGCCTTCGCGGACACCGCGGCTGCCCGTTATCGGCCCCTCAACGTCCCGACGCCCGCGCTCAGTCAGCTCCGGTGCGACGTGCTGCGCACCGCGGGACTAGCCGGGGATGCGCTGCGCGAGGTGAACGCGGCCGTCACCGAGATCGAGCGGATCAACGGGCGGCGCACCCTCCGGATGGAGCTGCTGCTCACGGCCGCCCAGTGCGCGCTGGCCGCAGGCCAGCCGACCGAGGCCGTCGAGCGGGCCCGGGCCGCCGCTCGATTCGCAAGCGCGCAGCGCAGCGCGTGGTGGCAGGCTCAGACGGGCCTCGCGCTCGTGCAGGCCC
>JASHOV010000062.1 GCA_030038495.1 Streptosporangiaceae bacterium | reverse complement strand
GGCACGACAGGATGCGGCGACGTGGTGACGCCAAGCGGACGGCCCGCCATGAGCGACACTGTGGCTCCGAACGCGTCGTCGTGCAGGCCGCGCCCGTTTCCGGTGCCGGGCGCGAAGTGCGCCGGCTGACCGCTCCGGTACCGGAGCTGATCGGGCAGGAACGCATCGACAACCGCGGCTGCCTGATCGTCGGCGTTGGCGGCTCCGCTCACGACGGCCGCGTGCAGGGCGGCCCTGTGCACAAGGGCGCCGTAGGTGGCGAGGTCGTCGGCGGGCGAGGCGGCGTTCAGTGCCTCGGTGGCCATGCCGGGCTGGGGGAAGAAGAATGACCGCAGCAGCGGATGGGCGGCCCGGCTGACCTGGCGCTGCGGGGCGTGCCCGTACAGGCTGATCCTGGCCCAGACGGCGACCTCGCTGCCGCCGAGCGTGTCGTCGGGGACCTGGAGCGCGATGGCGGTGACATTCCGTCCGGCCAGCAGGTTCCCCGGCGTACCCGCGAACAGTTCCGGGTGGAACTGGCTTTCGGCCAGGCCGCGGGTGAACGCGAACAGCGCGGCCGCGTCTCCCCAGAACGGGTCCTGGGCCAGGCCGAACCAGGCCGATCCGCCGTTGGCGAGTGCAAAGGTCTCGCCGGTGGACCCGGCGCCGAGGTCGGAACCGTCGGTGCCTGACCGGCTGGAGGAGCCGACGGCGTAGCGGACCCGCATCTCCTGTTTCCCGTCGGCGTCTGGCTCGCTGAACGCCATGCAGAAGGCGCGGTCTTCGTGGATGCCGCCATCGCCGGCGATGGCGAACTCGTACAGGGCGTCGGGCCGGAAGGTGACAGGGTTGGACCGCCCTGCGTCCGGGTTGACGGTCACTAGCAACGTCGAGGTGCCTGGCGACTCCGGGAAGACGTACAGGTCGCCCAGGTTCAGCCGGCCGTCCTCGATCGCCGTCGGGGTGTCGAAATGGTGGGACATGCCTTTCTCCTCATCAGCGTGGCGCCGGGCTTGGGGCGGCGCCGGGCAGCGCCCGGGTCAGCCTGCAATGGCCGGCGCGTGGCGCTGCCCGGGTGCCGGGTGGTGCGGCGGTCAGGAGGCGGCGATGCCCTCGCCGCCGACGGCGCCGGGGACGGTGACCGAACCGGTCTGCGTCAGGGTCCCGCCGGCGCCGATGCGGAAGGCGTCGACGTTGCCGGCTGCCCCCGCCTGCACGTACAGGTACTGGCCGTCGGAGGATACGACGGCGTCGGTGGTCCCGGCGTCGGTTGGCGTGGTGCCGACCTGGGTGATCGCACCACCAGGCTGAGTGATGAGGGTGGACTCGGTGGCGCTGCCGGCGTTGGACGCGTACAGGGTGCCCTCGGGTGCCACGGTGACCCAGCAGGTCGCGGCCTGCCCGGTCGCGGCGCTGCCCAGCTGCGTGAGCGTGCCGTCCCGCGCGATCGCGAAGGTGGCAACGGCACCCGCGCCCGTCTCGACCAGCGCGAGGTGCCCGTAGGCGTCGAAGGTGAATCCGAACGGGATGGTGCCGGGTAGCGACGTCACGGTGGGCTCGGCCGACGGGCCGAACAGCCCGTCGGCGAAGACGTCCACGCTGTCGGTGGCGTTCTTGGTCGTGACGACCAGCTGCGAGCCGTCCGGCGTGAATCCGACCTGACCCGGCGTTCCCGTGAAAATCGTCGAGGAACTGGTGCCCAGGCCCAGGTCGCGGGTCCAGGCTGGCACCGGGATCAGGAATCCGCCGACCTGCAGGAAGCCGGCGATGGAGGCGCCGCCCCACGCGTTGAGTACGAATACCTGGCTGCCGTGGAAGGTAATGCTGACCGGGAACTGGCCGCCGGAGCTGAGCACCTGAGTGCGGAACAGCTGGTCGCCGCGGACCCGGAACACGGTGATGGTGTTGCTGCCGGCGTTCACGGCGTACAGCAGACCGGCCTGGCGGTCATAGGCCAGCGAGCCCTCGGACGACAGATGGTCGACAACGGAGCCATTCGTCTGCCCGCCGTTGCCTCCGGTCGGGTAGCTGCCGGACTGCTGCAGCCCGCCTGAGGCGGTCCTCGTGTAGGCAACGATCGTATTACCGGCCGGGTTGTCGGTCTGCACGAACACCGCGTCGGCATCGCCTGGCCCGTCATGCGAGGTCGCTGCGCTAGCCGGCAGCGCGGACAGCCCGGCGGCCGCGGCCCCGGCGATGGTGACCGCCGCTGCCTTCAAGATGGGTTTCATGATTCTCCTTCTGTTGTTGGGTTAGACGTGTCCCGCCATGACGCCGCCGTCGACGTCCCAGATGGCGCCCGTGACCCAGCTGGTGGCGGGTGAGAGCAGGAAGGTGATGACGTTGGCCAGGTCCCGCGTGGTGCCGGTCCGGCCCAGCGGGTGGAAGCCGTCGAAGCTGTGCAGCGTCTCCTCGATCTGCTCTTTGGGCACGAACCGCTCGTAGATCGGCGTCGCGACGACGGCGGGGGCGACGGCGTTGACGCGGATCTGGTGCGGCGCGAGTTCCAGGGCGAGATTGCGAGTCAGGGCGTGCAGGCCACCCTTGCCGAGCGAGTACGCGGAGGAGGGCGTGGCCCCGATGGCCTGGTGCGCCCACATGCTGCCGATGGTCACGATGGAGCCGCCGCGGCCGAGGACGATCATGCCGTGGGCCACCGTCTGGGTAATGAAGAAGATGGCGCGGTCCAGTTCAAGGTAGGAGTCGTAATCCTCGCCGTCGTGGTCCAGGAACAGCCTGGGAACGAACAGGCCGGCGGCGTTGACGAGCAGGGTGGCATCGGCGTGCTCATCGGAGAGCTGCTGACGGACGCGCTCGACTTCCGCCCGGTCGGTCAGGTCGGCAGCGATGCCGTAGGCCTTGCCGCTCAGGCTCAGCTCGGCCGCGGTGTCGTTGACCCGCCTGTCGTGCAGGCCGATCACGACGGCGCTACCGCCAGCGGCGACGACGTCGACGGCGACCTGGCGTCCGACGCCGCTGCTGCCGCCGACGACGACAAGCTTCTGCCCGTCGAACACGGGCATCGTTATCGGCCCGCCTACCTGCTGACGTATGGCCCCGCTCATCTCGGGATTGCTCGTCTGCCCTGTCATCGGGTCGGCCATCTGCGGCTGCATGCGCTCAAGCCAGTTCATGGTCATGCGGGTCTCCTTCCGGCGAGCGGCACGCAGCCCCGCGGTGCCATCTGCTCACCGGTAGCGTCACCGACCCGGTGCGCCCGCACATCGTCAAGACAGACAATGCGAGGAACGCGGCCGACATGATCGCCCGCGGGCGAGGGCCGCAGGGGAGGTGATCAGTCACTCGTGCCGCTCGCCTGCAGCGCTGCCAGGCCGTTGAGGTCGACGCAGTGCAGTCCCCGGGCGCTGGAAATGACCATGAGGACGTTCGTGCAGGTACGACAGCGGACCACGGTGCCCGGCGCGCGCAGGTACACCATGGTCTCGGCGACCGGGCGGACCGCACCGCAGGCGGCGCAGGTCGCCAGGGCGCTCGTCATGTCGGCGGCGAAGACCTCCAGGAGCAGGCCGCCGATGGCATTGCCGTCCAGGACCATTCAGGCTCCTCCGAAGCGCTCGGTCTTGACCCGGCTTTCCGGGTAGTGGCGGGCAACCAGTAGCTCGGCCACCGCCTCGACGAAGCGAGTGGGCCCGCAGATGAAGGCCAGCGGCCCCTGGCTGGCGGTCCAGGCGACGCGGCCGAGCATGGCGTCGTCGACCCGGCCGACGAAGCCGCCCCAGCCCGGCGGCTGGCGGCGGGTCAGCGTGTAGCGCACATCGGCCGTCCCCCGGTACATGTCCAGTTCCTCGCGGTAGATGACGTCCTCCAGCGAACGCGAGGAGTACAGCAGCCGGACGGGCACGTTGCTGCCGCTGAGCTGCCGATACCGCAGGATTGCTCGCAGCGGTACCACGCCCGAGCCGCCGGCGATCAGCAGTAGCGGCCCGCCGTCGTCAGGCCCCCAGGTGAACCAGTTCCCGATCGGGCCGCGGATCTCCATCTGGTCGCCGGGGCGCAGTTCCTTGGTCAGGTAGGGCGAGACCTCGCCGTCATCCAGCCGCTCAACCGTGATGGCGACGGGTTCGCCGTTGGCCGAGGCAATCGAGTACGACCGTTCCGCCTGGTAGCCGTCCTCGGCCGTCAGCCGGACATCCAGGTGCTGGCCGGCCTGGTGGCCAGGCCAGTCCGGCAGGTCCAGGGCGATGGTGCGGACGGAGTCTGTCTCGTCGCTCACGGCGGCGACCGTGGCAACCTGCCAGGTCAGTCGCCCGCGTACCGCTGTTCCCGCCATGGATCCCCGTAGTTGTTGTAGCCGTAGTTCTCCCAGAAACCGGGCTGGTCATGGTCGAGCAGCTCCAGGCCGCGCACCCACTTGGCGCTCTTCCAGAAGTACAGGTGCGGCACCAGCAGCCGGGCGGGGCCGCCGTGCTCGGGCGCCAGCGGCTGCCCGCCGTAGTCGTAGGCCACCCACGCCTGCCCGCCGCGCACGTCGCCGGCCGGCAGGTTGGTGGTGTACCCGCCGTCGCTGAACGCCACCACGTACGGCGCGTCGTGGCCGACCTGGTCCAGCAGCTGGCTGACCGGCACACCCCGCCACACCGTGCCCAGCTTCGACCACCGCGTCACGCAGTGAATGTCGACCGTCACCGTCTCCGCAGGCAGGTCCATCAGCTCCGCCCACGTCCAGGACCGCAGCGTCACCCCGTCCCGGCGGATCGCGAACGTCCACTCCGGCAGCGGCGTGTGCGGCGTCGGGCCCGCCGACAGCACCGGAAAGTCCGCCGTGGCATGCTGCCCCGGCGGCAGCTTCCCGGCCTGGTCGTCCCCGGGCCGGCTGAGACGGTGAAACCCGCGCGAGACCGGACTGCTCATAGCTCGTCGATCCCCTTCATCACAGACACGGCTCAGCGCCCGCAGTGACGGCAACTATCCGCCGCCGAGCGGATCCCCACATCGTCAAGATGAATAAATTTTGAGGCCCGGGTTACCGGCCGCTCGACCGCAGGCGGCACGGCCTGGGCTGGAGATCGATCCCAGCCCAGGAGACATCGCGACTCGCCAGATCCGCGGTCAGGCGCGCTGCTGACGAGCGACAGAGATCCGCATCGAATATGGCTGCTCGCCCGCGCCCATCATTCGTGCTCGTCGGCGTCGCCCATGGACATCGACGGCTCGTCGGCCCCGCCCATCGACATCGACGGCTCGTCCGGCCCGCCCATCGACATCGACGGCTCGTCCGCCCCGCCCATCGACATCGACGGCTCGTCCGGCCCGCCCATCGACATTTCATTCTCTTGCGACATGATCGCTCCTTCCGCGTTCACGCTTTGCGGCACCTGCGGAAAACCCGGTGCAAACATGGTCGCCCCGTTCCTCCTCAGCCCACATCGTCAAGACTGCTAACGGCACGGCGCCACGAGGCTTCTGGCGGCCGTGACGTCCGGGCGGCGGGCCGCTGAGGTGCCCGCCAAGCCGGCCACAGGCCTTGCGGGCGCCCGCGGCCGGCGTTCCGTCTGGGCGGATCGGCGCACAGGAGGGACGCAGCTGTTAGTGGATCTAACGATGTGGCCGCGGACGATACGGCCAACGCTGAGTACCGGCGGTATCGGCAGTACCGGCGCGCGGAGGGGTGAAGATTGCCGACGGCATCCGAGGACGGCGCGGGCTACCGCACGCCGCCAGCTAGTCACATTCCGGCTCGCCTTGGCCGAATTGGCGCGGATCACTGCTACCTAGTGCTGGGCGGACCTTGCCGGAACCGCCGGCGAACATTTCCTACGGCCGCCGAGCATGCCTGGCAGCCTCACAAAGCGGACGGAAAGGCCGCACGATCGGTGCGGCCGACGCCGCCTGCACAGGTTGGCAGGCCAACGGATGGCTAGCCGTGGCGCGGATTACGAGATCAGGGTGCGGGGCCACCTCGGCCAGACGATGCGCACCGCGTTCCCCCTGATGCACCTCCAGGTCGACGGTGACGACACGGTGCTGACCGGAGCGCTGCCAGATCAGGCGGCCGTTTACGGCGTGTTGGCGCTGATCGAGTCGCTTGGCTTGGAGCTGATCGAGGTGCGCCAGGTGGCCACTGGCTGAGTTGACCTGCGGGCTGCCAAGACCCCGAGAATCGTTAGCCGTCCTGACTTTCACCCAATGAGCTGGGCGACTGCCTGCAGTATCTGGTCTGGCTCGGTCCGGGTTGTGTAGTCAGCGTGGACGTCGAGCCACCGAATCATCCCATCCGCGTCGACGATGACGGTCGTCGGCATGGGCAGCGTGGTTGTACCATCCGCGTTGACCTTCGTGAGGTCCAGGCCTAGCTGCAATTGGGCGGTCCGTGCGCCGTCGCTGGGAGCGGTCAGGATTCCCAGCTGGCCGGCGATCTGATTGCCGGGATCGGACACGACCGTGAACGTGAGTTCCTTGGTCTCCTGGGTGGATAGTGACCCGTCGGGAGTCTGCGGGCTGATCGCCACCAGCGGAATGCCGTACTCAGCCAGCGCGGGAACGAGCTGGCTCTGGTACGCCCGCAAGGCGATATTGCAGTACGGGCACCATCCGCCGCGGTAGAAGACGACGACGCCTGGCCTCGAGCCGAGGACTTCCGCGAGAGTGGTTGGCTCCCCCGCCACGTCCAGCAGGTTGCCATCTGGCATGCGGTCGCCGGGCCCGGCTGTCACACCTGGCTCGCCACCCGCGGCAAGTCCGCGTTGTTCGGCCGCGAACGCGTCGGCGACATCAGCGGGAAGCTGCCCGGCAGACGCACGGTGATGCTCAGTGACTTGCTCCGCAATCGTCATGGTCATCGTTGCCCTCCTTGATCTGCTGTCTGGCACGATTCAGAATCCCGTATCAAAAATGGAATGTCTAATCCATAAACGTTATCTGGCGGTCATGGGCCAGGAGAACCCGGGCAGCCGACCCGCCGCCGCGACCGCGGCTAGCTCAGCTCCGACGCCGATCCCGGCACACTGGCCACCGCCGTCCTGGCCGCGCTGCAAGGCGGCCTCGTGCTGGCCAGAGTCGAGCGCGACGCCCGGCCGCTCGCCGCACACACCCGCGCTAGCCCGGTCATTGGCGCGGGCGCTGCTCATCGCCCGCATTCGCCACCATCGCCGCTATCGGCGGGATGAGCACCGCGACGGCGGATATGATGATCGCCGCGGTGGTCGAGTAGTTCCGCACCACTGCCCAGGCCAGGATGAACAGGGCCAGGCATATTCCCATCAGGATGAAATAAAGGCGTTTACGGCCAGCATCCGTTCCGCGCCCGCGCATCTAATCTCTCCCGTCGTTCGCAAGCTGCGCCGCGGCGGAGGGTAACCTCTCCCGTCACACCGCTCGTGCTTAGTTAATGGGACTATCAGCAACCCCAGGAGGCCATTTGCAGCTAGCACGCCGCCTGCTACGGCAGACTGCCCGGCCGAATGCCGCTGACCTGGCGCAGGCCGCGAGCCTCGACTGGAATGACGGCTTATGCCTCGGGCCCGGCGGCTCGGCTGGCCGTCGCCGCTGTTTCCGTGCTCAGATCTGCGGACTTGAAGGTAGATCGGTACGGAGAGCATGACTGGAACAGCTCGGACGTCACATCGTTCAGGCTGACAATTCCCGGGCAGCAGTTGGACGCCGAGCAGCGCAAGTGGCCAATGGCGTTGCTGGCATGCACGATCGGGGGCGGGCCGTCGGCGTGGCCGCCGAGGGTCATTGCGCATTACTCGCGTCGCGACGAAGCAGGAAGACGAGGCCGCCGGTGACATGGGCCTGCTGACTGGCGGTAGGTGGAGCAGACGCTGGCACCGCCGATTCTGGAGGTGCGGGGAGAGAGCGCGATCGGGCGCTCTCCTGTGGCATGCGCGGCGGTGGGTCACCACCGCGGTGCAGGCTTGCGCTGTCCACCGCCGGTTGCCGGGTTAGCCCAGGGTTAGTCCTGGGTTAGCCCAGGGTTAGCCCTGCACGCCGGACGGCGCGAGCAGACCGAGGGCGCGGGCCGACGCGACAGCCTCGGCCCTGCGGTGTACTCCGAGCTTGGCGTAGACGCTGCGCAGGTGGGTCTTTACGGTGGCGGTCGAAACGTACAGCTCGCCGGCGATCTCGGGCGCGGACAGGTGAGTCGGCAGGTAACGCAGCACCCGTATTTCCCCCTCGGTCAGCGGTTCAATAGGCGGCCGGGGCCTGGTGGGTGATGGTCCGGAACCGGTCTTTGCGAGCTGGCTGAGAATCTCAGCGATCATCGCGGGGTGCGAGGTGCCGTGCCGAGCATGGCTTTCGAGCAGGTCGGGCGCTGGGTGCATCAGGAACCACAAAAGCGCTCCGTTGGGCTCGGCGAGGTCCAGCGCTCGTTCGAGAGCGCGCCCGGCGGCGGCGGGGTCGCCGAGTGCGTCTCTGGTGATTGCCTCCAGCAGGAATGCCTCAGCGAGCCATGCCTGCCAGCCCGCCTTTGCGGAGGCGTCCACGACCGGAGCCAGCGCGGCTGCGGCCGCACGAGGGTTCTCCCGCCGCAGCCACAGCGATGCGGCGGCTATGCGCATCTCGGCGCGGTCGCGGTCACGTTCGCTCAGGGAAGCCAGGAACCGATCGGCATCCGTGGTATCGCCCGCCAGCACGAGGGCGTGCACAAGCCAGGCTCGCAGCGGCCTGGCGAGCGGATGGGGCCCGGCCATACGCTGGGCGGCCCGGAACGCTGCGACGGCGTCGCCGAATCGACCGCGGCCTAGCTCAAGCTGACCGCGAACATACTGACCTCCCATCGCGGCGGC
Organism: Streptosporangiaceae bacterium; assembly: GCA_030038495.1. GTDB lineage: Bacteria > Actinomycetota > Actinomycetes > Streptosporangiales > Streptosporangiaceae > JAJYUU01. Next base: position 780 of record JASHOV010000062.1, on the reverse strand, counting down.
TGGATTGGCCTCGGCGCGGAAGATCAGCTGGGCGCGCTCCACCCAGCCCTCTGCCTCGTCTAGCCGCCCCTGCCAGGCCAGCGCGGCCCCGAGCGTCATGGCATTGAAGCCTGCGAACAGATCGTCGGTCCAGCCGTGCCGTTCGGCCAGTTCGATGGCCGGCTGGCACAGCTCGGCCGTGCGCGGAATGCACCGGTTCAGCTCGATCTCGGCCCGGTACACCAGGCCCATGAACTCCAGATACGGCCGGCTGTTCCGCCGTGCGAGCGCAATCGCCTGCTCCAGGTGCGACTCCGCATCGTCCAGTCGGCCAGCCCAGGTCTCGCTGTCGCCGATTTCGACCAGGGCGAAGACCCGCGAGTCCTCACTCGCCGCGGGCGGCGTCCCTTCTCCGGTCGGCGCAGACAGCAGCCCGCGGGCATGCCGCGTCCGCGCCTGCTGATCACCGATTCGGCCCGACAGCATCATCTGGACCGTCCCGAGCAGCGCCTCCGCCTGGCTGCGCCCAGCCTGCGGCACTGACGCAATCAGCTGCTCGGCCAGGCCCAGGAACCCCTGCGCCGCTGCCATCGAACCCTGGGCTAGCTCGTCTGCCGCGGCGATCGCGGCGAGCTCGGCCCGCGTCGTGCGGAACTCATCAGGGAACGCGGCCAGAAGCGTATGGGCCGTCGCCTCCTGCCCCTCCAGGTGCAGACTGAGCCAGTGGTCGGTCAGCAGCCGCGTGGCCAGCGCCCAGTCCTGGGCCGCCTGAGCATGACGGACGGCTTCCACGCCGAACCC
>JASHOV010000632.1 GCA_030038495.1 Streptosporangiaceae bacterium | reverse complement strand
GCGGATGACCAGCGGCTGGTGCGCGCCGGTTTCCGGGTGATCCTGGCCGGCGAGCCGGATCTCCGGGTTGTCGGCGAGGCCGCCGACGGCGCCGAAGCGGTCGAGCTGGTCCGCGTCCTGAGTCCCGACGTGGTGCTGATGGACATCAGGATGCCGAACATGGACGGCCTGACGGCCGCGGCCAGGCTGCTCGGCAGCTGTGACAGCCGGGTGCTGATCCTCACCACGTTCGACGCCGACGAATACGTCTACGAGGCGCTGCGCATGGGAGCGAGCGGGTTCCTGCTGAAGGACGCGCCGCCCGATCAGCTCATCGGCGCTGTGCGCAGCATCGCGGCCGGGAACGCTCTCATCGATCCGGTGATTACCCGGCGCCTGATCAGCCGGTTCGCGCATGCCGTGCGGCCGCCCGCGCTGCAGCCGCGGCAGCTGAAGGACCTGACCAGCCGCGAGCTGGACGTGCTGCGGCTGCTGGCCCGCGGCATGACCAACGCGGAGATCGCCGCCGACCTGGTGGTCGAGGAGAGCACGATCAAGACGCACGTCAGCCGGATCCTGCTCAAGCTGGGCCTGCGCGACCGGGTCCAGGCGGTGGTGATCGCCTACGAGTCCGGCTTCGTGGTACCCGAGGAGCCCGGGTGACCGACGCGCTCACCGGGAGCGCGGGAACGAAGTGCGTCAGGTGCTCGGTCCCGTTGACCAGGTCCACCGGAATCGCGCCGCGCACCCAGGAGGCAGCAAACGCCGCGACCACCACGGCGAGCGTGAAATAGACGACTCCGCACAGCATTCCCGCGACCATGCCGCCGGCCGGAAGCCCGCCGATGAGCACGCCCGTCTCGTACCAGGCGGCCAGCGTGCCGAGCACGCAGGCGGCGACCGCGGCGACGGCGTCCCTTGCCCGGCAGATTTGCCCGTCGGCCGTCGAGCACCAGGTAGAGCTCGCGCATCATCTCGGTGAACTCGGCGTCGTCCAGCCAGAGTCCCTCGATGCCGAAGGCCACGCCGTCCCTGACCAGGTCCGGCTTGGGCCGCGGCCTGGCGGATCACGTAGGTCCGCTCGACCGCTCCGCGAACCCGGCGCTCGGCGACCACCTGCAGCACGCCGCCGCCGACCAGGCGGGCGACGTGCCGGTACAGGCTCGCGGCCGGAACGTCGGCCAGCTCGACGCTGAGCTGAGATGTGGTGAGCGCCCGGTCGCCCTGCGGCCGCCGTTCCCATCCCATCGGGAAGCCTTCGCCGCCGCCCGCGGTTGCAGACTGACACTGATCACATCCACTAGGGAGAGTCGTCATGCCTGACACCAGCGCGGGTCTCAGCCCTGAGGTGGTTGCCTACCTGGCAACTCAGCGGCTCGGGCGGCTTGCGACCGTGGACCGCGACGGCGCGCCGCAGAACAACCCGGTCGGCTTCCGCTACAACCCCGACCTCGGCACGATCGACATCGGCGGAAGGAACATGGGCGCAAGCCGCAAGTTCCGGAACCTGTCGACGAACCCCAGGGTGGCATTCGTCGTCGATGATCTCGCGTCCATGCAGCCGTGGCGGCCGCGGATGGTGGAGATCCGCGGCCACGCCGAGGCGCTGCGCGACCAGGATTACGGACCCGGCTTCTCCGGCGAGGTCATCCGGGTCTACCCGGACCGAGTGATCAGCTTCGGCCTCGACCCGGCCTAGATCGGGGGCCGGCTCTGGCCCCACTTGACGGCCGCCGAGTCGATATGCGTCACTTGCGGCGGAGGTATGAGCGATGACTGTGGTCGACACCGAGGCGCTGCGCCGCAAGTACGCGGACGAGCGGGCCAAGCGGCTGCGTCCGGAAGGGAACGACCAGTACCTGCAGTTCACCGGCCGGTTCGCGGACATGCTCGAAGACCCGTACACCGAGCGGGTGGAGCGGGAGCCGCTCCGCGACCACGTAACGTTCGCGTTTATCGGCGGCGGCTTCGCCGGGCTCGTGACGGGCGCCAGGCTCAAGGAGGCCGGGGTCGCCGATGTGCGCATCGTCGAGAAGGGCGGCGACTTCGGCGGGACGTGGTACTGGAACCGCTATCCGGGCGCGCAGTGCGACACGGCGTCGATGATCTACCTGCCGCTGCTGGAGGAGACCGGGCACATGCCCACCGAGCGCTACGTGCACGCGCCGGAGATCCTGGAGCACTGCCAGCGCATTGCCAAGCAGTTCGGGCTGTACGAGAATGCCCTGTTCCACACCCGGGTGACCGGCCTGGAGTGGGACGATACGGTCGGCCGGTGGATCGTGCGGACCGACCGCGGCGACGAGTTCACCGCCCAGTTCGTTGGCTGGGGGACAGGCCCGCTGCACGTGGCCAAGCTGCCGGGCATTCCCGGCATCGGCGCGTTCGCGGGCCACACGTTCCACACCAGCCGGTGGGACTATGCCTACACCGGCGGCGACCCGGCCGGCGCGCCGCTGGAGCAGCTGGGGGACAAGCGGGTCGCGATCATCGGCACTGGCGCCACCGCGGTGCAGTGCGTCCCGCACCTGGCCGCCGCCTGCCGGGACCTGTTCGTGTTCCAGCGGACCCCCTCGTCGGTGGACGTGCGCGACAACCAGCCGATCGACCCGTTCTGGTTCGCCGAGGTCGCGGACACGCCCGGCTGGCAGCAGCGCTGGCTGGAGAACTTCGTCGCGAACATGACGCCGGGGGAGTGGCCGAGCGACGATCTCGTCAACGACGGGTGGACCGACCTGTCCAAGCGCATGCGCGGGCGCGTGCTTGAGCTGAGCTCGGGCTCTGTCACTCCCGAGCAGGTCGCGGCGGAGGTCGAAGCCGCGGACTTCGAGAAGATGGGCGAGATCCGCGATCGGGTGAACTCGATCGTCGCGGATCCTGAGACGGCCGAGAGCCTCAAGGCGTGGTACCGGCAGCTGTGCAAGCGGCCGTGCTTCCACGACGAGTACCTCGACGCGTACAACCAGCCGAATGTCCACCTCATCGACACCGACGGCCGGGGAGTGGAGCGGATCACTCGTGACGGCGTCGTGGTGGCGGGCGCCGAGTACCCGGTCGACTGCATCATCTACGCCTCCGGCTTCGAGGTCGGCACCGCGCCGACGCGGCGCACCGGGTTTGACGTGGCCGGCCGCGACGGGGTGCTC
>JASHOV010000005.1 GCA_030038495.1 Streptosporangiaceae bacterium | reverse complement strand
TGACATGAAACGGCCGACCGCCGTTGTCAATGATCATCGTCCTGGGTGACGACTGACCGACGATATAGCTGATGCCCAGGTTAAAGGTCACGTCATAGTCTCTGGTATAAGCCTCGACTATCGTCACCACCTGCTCGCCAGCCGCGAGCGAAATCGTGTGATTCAGGAAGTACAGTGTCTTCTGCGGTGTCCCGACTTCGTTGAGACTCTGGGCCGGCGGGTCCACCTGGTCAAGGTCAAAACCCATGACGGCATTGGCGTCAATGCCCTGCGAGGGTGTCGCGAAGAGTACGCCATGCAACGGTGGGCTCCGGTGCAGGTCGACCGGCTCAATGCCGATGATCCGGACGGACTCATTGCGATTCCCCTGCGCGATGATCCTGATCTGGAGCGAGTACCCAGCCACTCCCTTGCCCAGCAGGAATCGCGCAAGCGCGGGATCTCCTACCCCGGCAGGGCGGGCAATGGCACGGAGCAGGGACGCGCTGATCGGCTGGTGTGGCGGAATAACCGTATAAGCCGGTACCGGGCCATCAGTGTAGATGCCTTCCGTGACCGTGATCGCCGGGCCGCCGCGGATCGCGTCCTCGATGGCGGCGCCGTTAATGAACTGCCGCAGAACGGCCGGGATGACTCCGGTTGCCAGCAGCGTGAGTCCGGCGGCGACCATAATGCCGACTGCCCAGGCGGTCTTTTTCTTCGTCGTGTTGGCTAGGGCACTGGCGCGTCGGCGCCGTCGCTGAGCCGGCGCGTCGGTGCGTAGCGCACGCGCGATGAATTCCTCGTCATCGGCCTGCGCGCGCCGGACTGCGGCGGATCCGGACTCCTCGCGCTTCAGTTCGGCGCGAAGCTCCAGGGCGGCACGGACAATGTCGGTGGCGGGAACGTTGCCCGGCCGGAGGGCGGCCGCCACCTCCTCCACCGGGCACGGCCGCCCCCGACGCTCGCTGACCCGCTCGGCAATGTCAGCCGGGCGTAACCACGGCTCGCCGGTGTCGGTCGGCCGGACGGTACGGCGCAGCAGATCGCCAAGGCGCGATGCATCGATCTCCGCGGGCCGGGCCCGACGTCCGGACATCATGTACCCCTATACGATGTCGGCACCGCCACGCGGGCGGGCGCCAGGTGAGTCCCGGTATGCACGGATGATAGCCATCCGCGCCCGGTGTGCACCAGAGACGGCCATCGCGGACGGCGGGGCCTGGGTTAGTCGGCCAGCGGCCCTGTCCGCGGCGGCCCGGGGCGGAAGAGCGACTCCTGCGCGATACCCGCCGCGAGCGTCCCGTCCCGGCCGAATATCCGCCCGGTGTACATGCCGCGCCCGCCCGCGGTCGACTCGGGCTCCAGATCCATCAGCACCCAGTCGTCGAGCGCTACCTTGCGGTAGATCCATACCGCATGATCGATGCTGGTGAGCGGGCCTGCGTAGCCGCGGCCGCCCGGTATCCGGGCCAGGCCGCTGAACATGTCGGACACGTAGGTCAGGGCACATGCCTGGAGCGTGTCGTCGGCCAGTGGCGACCGGGACCGCAGCCAGACCCGCGACGGCCATTCCTGCCCGGGGCTGGGCTGCTCGGGAACCCGGATGTCGACGCCGCGCAGCCGTGTCGCGATCTGGCTGTCGGCCAGGTCCTCGGGCGCGGTGACCTCGGGCAGCTGATGCGCCTGGTAGTCGCGGCCCTCCTCGGTCACGTGGAAGGAGGCCACCATGTTGAAGATGACCACGCCGTGCTGCACCGCGATGACGCGGCGATTGGAGTAGGAACGGCCGTCGCGGTCGCGGTGCACGGTCAGCAGCACCCGGCGGGCCGCATCGCCGCGGCTCAGGAAATAGCCGTGCAGCGAGTGCGGATGACGGTCGCCGGCCACGGTCGCCGCCGCGGCCCGCAGTGCCTGGGCGGCAACCTGGCCGCCGTACAGGCCGGCCGGCTCATCGCTGACGACGACCGTGCGGAACAGGTTGTCCTCTATCCGCTCAAGCGCGAGCAGTTCGGGCAGCTCGGGGCTCACCTCAGGCGGGCCGGTAACCGAAGCCGATGGCCTCAACGCCATCGGAGTCGGTGCCGACAGGGAAGGTCGTCAGCGTCACTCGCATGCCGAGCTGCACCTGGTCAGGCAGCGGGTCGACGCCGACCAGGTTTGCCTTGACCACTCCGCCGCCGTCCAGATCGATGATCGCCGAGACGTAGGGGACCTGCACGTCCGGCGAAGCCCGGTGCACGATCGTGAATGTGCGCAAGGCCCCGTCACCGGACAGCGCACGGGCCGCGAAGTCCAGGCCGCCGCAGCTGGCGCACGCATTCCTGCGGTCCAGGAACAGCGCGCCGCAGGCGCCGCACTCCTGGGCAACCAGGTGCGGCTCGTCGCCGAGCTCGAGGTAGCCGACGTACGGCAGCTGATCAGCCATGAACTCCTACCCTAACGCCGAGGCTGCTGGCCGCAAAGGGGCCGAATCACCCACCGCGCGGAGCCAGCTAGCCCCGGTTCACGGGGTTCCGGCCGCCGATCGTGGCGATCCACGCGGTTGCCCCGTCCAGCTCTTCCAGCTCGGCCTTCTTCCGGCCGCGCTTACTCGTCGGCGCGGGACGCGCGACCAGCTGCGGCCGCTCCAGGTGCCGATCCGGCCCGATGGCGGTCGGAGCGGGAGGAGCCGGCAACGGCAGGCCCGCCGGTTCGGGCGCCTGCTCGGTGAGCCTCAGCGCAAGCGCAGGGCACATCTCCACCGCCTGGTTGGCATCCCTGGCCAGCCAGAACGGCACGGGCGCGTCGAGGAACTCCGGGAATCCGAAGTCGTCGAGCCGGACCAGCTCGGGTACCAGGCGGGCACACAGACCGTGGCCTCGGCAGCGGGTCCAGTCGACCGACAGCCGGGTCGCGGGCTCCTCGCCGGTCGTGCCCGCATCGCCGGGCAGCGGCAGGACGCCGAGGACGGGACGACCGCACCGGCCGCGGAACATGTGCTCGCTCAGGTCGGCGGAGAAGGCGTCGAGCGCGGAGATCACGAAGTTCGCGGTGCCGTCGGGATGGGCGCAGGCGCCCCGGCCGCGTACGCCGCCTGCCGCCCGCCTGACCGCCTCGAGCTCATCGACCCCGCCCGCGCCAGCGGTGACGGCCGCCAGTGATCTCGCAATCGACGGCAGGCCGAGCTTGCATGGTCCGCACTGGCCGGAGGACTGCATGGCCAGGTAACTCGCCACCCTGGAGACCTCGCCCAGCGGGCAGGTGTCGGCTCCCAGCACGAGGACTATGCCCGCCCCGAGCGCCCCGCCCGCCGCGGCGAGCCCGGCTCTGCTCACCGGGACCTCATACGCGGCGTCAGGCGTCAGCCACATGCCGTGGTAGCCGCCGGTCAGGACCCCGCCGGGCAGGCTCGCTCCGCAGATGTCGAGAACGTGCCCGAGCGGTAGGCCCGTCGGAACCTCCGCGATCGCGGGCCGGGCGACCGAGCCGCCGACTGAGAGCAGGACCGTGCCCGGCTCGCTCGCGAGCCCGGCAGAGGCATAGCCGGCCGGCCCTAGCATGGCCAGGACCGCGATCTGAGCGAAGGTCTCGGCGTTCGACAGCAGGGTCGGCAGGCCGTCGACGCCGCCGTCGCTGGCGTTGCCCTTGGTGCCTGGCGGCAGCGCGCTCTTGCCGTTGAGCGCGTTTACGAGCGCCCCGCTCTCGCCGGAAACGAACCGGTCCGGCACCGCCACGACGCGGGTCAGCCGCCGCAGGACGCTGTCGGCCGCAGCCGCTTCGGCAATGGAGCGCTGGTGCGCGCCGTCTCCGGCCACCGCCACGATGATCTCGCGGGCATCAAGTGCCCGTGCCGCGATCAGCGCACCATCGAGCACGAGGTGGGGTGACCGGGACAGCAACATCTTGTCCTTGACGCTGCCGGGCTCGCCCTCGGCCGCGTTCACGACGACCACCGTTCGGCGCTTGCGGCCACGGGCCGCAGCCTGGACCGCGCGCACCTTACGGGCCACGGGGAAGGCCGCACCGCCACGGCCCCGCAGGTCGACCTGGTCGGCGAGCGTGATCAGGTCGGTCGCGGACAGGGCCGGAAGCGGCCCGAACTCGGCGCGGTGGGTGGCCAAGTCCAGCCGCGCGTGCCGGTCGAGCCCCGCGGTGATCCTGGCCTGGCCGATCCGGATCACTGGCGGCAGCGCGCGCATCACCACTCCCGTCCGTAGCCGGGGCCCTGCCCCGGCGGCAGGGCACGCATGGGCCGGCCGGGCACGCGCGGCGGCGGCAGCGGGGTCAGGCCCGCCTGCCGCTGCACGGTGCCCGCCCACTGCTGCACGGTGCCGGCCTGCTCGCCCCCAGTCCAGGCCGGGACTGTGCTCGGGCGCGTGCCCCGGCCGGGTTCCGCGGCGCTGCGGCCGCGCTGAGCTACGACGAAGCGGTAGGTGAGCGCGAGCGCGACCGCCGCGAGGCAGGCGCCGTAGCTCCAGTCCACGTACGGCTTTGCCGACCGGCCGGCGAGCAGGCCGTGCAGCACGGCGAACGGCCACGCGGCATACGCGGTCACGTGCAGCGCGCGCCAGACCCATGGGCGCGCGCCCTTGGTGAACCTCTTGCGCAGCGCGCCGGTGATGATGATGACGATGAGCAGATCCGAGGCCACCGTCCCCAGACCCATGTAAAAGGTGTTTCGCGCGGCCATGAACGGGACGAAGCCGTCGATCAGCCGGGCGCGATGCGCGAGCACCTCGAGCATGATGTGGTTGGCCAGCGCCGATACTGCGATCAGCGAGATGGTCCGGTGCAGCGCCTGGGCGAAGATCCGGCGGTCCGGCGTCATCAGGGTCCGGTCCGCGGCGAGCAGGCCGGCCGCAACCGCCGCGGTGAGCGCGATCAGCGCGAAGACACCCGAGTAAAACAACAAGAACCTGGCGATGTCACCCGCGGTCCTGGACAGCTGGCTGGTACCGCCCGCGCTGGCGATGGCCACCGCGAGAGCCGGCAACAGCAGGCTGAGTGTCGGCACCGACAGGATCAGCGCCCAGCGCATGGGGTTGTGCTGCTTCGTCCGGCCCACGTGGGCCACGCGTTTCGAACGGGCACTGCGGGTGCGCATCTATAAGAGCTACCGATCCTCGTTCAGGCGAACGACTCGCGATTTCTGGCCCAGCTGTCGTTGCACTGCCTGCGCGCGTTAGCCTCGTCGCCCGCGCACATAACATCCCGCTCTGAGAAGACTGTACTGGATTCGCGCGGACGCCGGATCGGACAATCAGCAAATTGCAGGCGCGTGTCGGATCGCCAGGCAGGCCGCGGAGGCGGGCTGCGGCGCTGACCCGGGGGCGACCCCGAGCTCCCGGCGTGACCGTCCCGTTGCCGACCAGCAGCTGCCTGGTGAAGCCGACTCGCTCGGCGAAGTAGCCGTCATGGGTGGACCATGACGAGCGGGGACTGGCTGTTGACCACAACTGCCAGCAGCAGTGCTAGGGCAACGCGGCCCGCCGGCCGGGGTGGCTGGCGGGCCGCTGCGGGTCGTGCCGGTTATGTTACTCGTTGCCGAAGGACTGGATCTCGGCGAGTTCGGTGTCGGTCAGGGGGCGGGGGGTGTCGCCCTTGTCGACCTTGGCCTTCTGGACGTGCTGGCGGATGCCCTCGACGATTTCGGGGTTGGCCAGGGTGGTGACGTCGCCGACGTCGGCGAAGTTGGACACCGACGCGATCACGCGGCGCATGATCTTCCCGGACCTGGTCTTGGGCATGTCGGGCACGATCCACACGTTCTTGGGCCGGGCGATCTTCCCGATCTCGGTCTCGATCGCGGTGGTGACCTTGGCCTCCATCCCGTCGGGCACGACGCCGGGCTTGAGGGAGACATACATCTCCACCATCCGGCCGCGGATGTCGTCGATCACCGGGACCGCGGCGGCCTCGGCCACTTCCGGCACGGTGAGGGCGGCAGATTCGAGCTCCTTGGTGCCCAGCCGGTGCCCGGCCACGTTGATGACGTCGTCGATCCGGCCGAGAATCCGGATGTAGCCGTCCTCCGAGCGGACAGCGCCATCACCACACAAGAACGGCCAGTCATGCCAGTCCTTGCTGTCGGGGTCGGCGTTGTACTTGCGGTAGTAGACATCCAGGAACCGCTCGGGCTGGCCCCACACGGTCTGCATGATCCCGGGCCAGGGGTTGCGGATGCAGATGTTGCCTGCCCTGCCGCTTCCGGCCGGGATCTCGTTGCGGTTCTCGTCATAGATGACGGGGAAGATGCCGAGGGCACCAGGGCCGCAGCTACCCGGCTTCATCGGCTGCAGAGCGGGGACCGTGCTGCCGAGGAAACCGCCGGTCTCGGTCAGCCACCACGTGTCGGTAATGGCAGCCTGGCCCTTGCCGACGCTGCTGTAATACCAGCGCCAGACCTCCGGCTCGATCGGCTCGCCGACCGTAGTCATGTTCTTGAACTGATAGTCATACTTCGCCGGCTCGTCGGGGCCGACCTTGCGCAGCATCCGGATCGCGGTCGGCGAGGTGTGAAAGATGTTTACGCCCAGCTTCTGCGCGATCCGCCACGGCCGGCCGCCGTCGGGATAGTTGGGCACGCCCTCGTAGATGACGGTGCTAGTGCCGAGCGCCAGCGGTCCGTAGACGATGTAGGAATGGCCGGTGATCCAGCCGATGTCAGCCATGCACCAGTACACGTCATTGGGATGGATGTCCTGGTATACCTTCGACGTGCCGGCCACATAGGAGAGGTATCCGCCGGTGCTGTGCTGTGCGCCCTTGGGACGGCCAGTGGTACCCGAGGTGTACATCAGGAAAAGCGGCGCGGTTGCATCCATGGAAACCGGCTCGACTTCCTGCCCCGCGTATTTCCCGATGAGGTCGTCCACGAAGAAGTCGCGGCCGTCGGCCATGGGCGTCGCTGACGCGTACTGACCGGGCTGCCGGCGCCAGACCAGCACCTTGTCGACTTCCTGATCCAGGCGGGCGGCCTCGGCCAGTGCCTCGTCGGCCTTCACCTTGTGGTCGGTGATCGAGCCGGCCCGATAATAGCCGTCCATAGTGATCAGCACCCGGCTGCCGGAGTCCGCGATCCGTGTCCCGCATGCATTTCCCGAGAATCCGCCGAACACCTGCGAGTGAATGATCCCCAGCCGCGCGCACGCCAGCATCGTGATCGGCAGCTCGGGCACCATCGGCATGTGCAGCGTGACGCGGTCGCCGGTCTTCAGCCCGGCGAAGTCCTGCAGCAGCGCGGCGAACTCGTTGACGCGGCGCAGCAGATCGCCGTAGCTGATGTAGAGCGTCTCGTCTTCTTCGAGTTCGGGCACCCAGATAATGGCGGTCTTGTCGGGGTCGGCTGCCGCATGCCGGTCCACGCAGTTAAAGCAGGCGTTCAGCCTGCCGCCGGTGAACCACCGCCAGAACGGCGCCTGGCTGGTATCCAGCACCGTGTCCCACCGGCGGTCCCAGTCCAGCAGGTCGGCGTACTCGGTGAAACAGTCCGGGAACTTGTCCTCGGCGAACCGGTCAAGGATCGCCGGGTCGTTCGCGTTCGCCTGCGCCACGAACGCCGGCGGCGGCGGGTAATACTCCTCCTCACGCCAGTGCACCGCGATCTGAGACTCAGATACAACTTCCTCATCCGAATTCTCGGTCATTCCTGTCCTCCAGGCCGGAGCTGAATCGGCGCGCGGCCAGACGCCGGGCATGTGCCACTGGTTGGCGGAAGCCGCTATGCGGGCCGTACACGTAATGTGGGAGAAAAGCCAGATTCCACGCACTGCCGACCTGAGGCCGTCGTCGTCATGGGGACCCTCACACGTTACGTGAACCTCAATCGTAACGCTGCCGGACAACAGCGAACAGGCCCGTCACCTGCGGCGGGCTATCAGGTTGCGCAGCGGTATCAGTCCTGGCAGGACAGGTTGACATCGCGGAGATCGACGGTAAGTTTCTGCGCAGTCCAGCACCGGGCCAGCAGGCCAGGGAGGTGGCCGGGCCGTGGCCGCACCGCGAGGCGGTCATCGTCTCGGCTCCGCGTCTAGCGCGTGAGCCCTGGCTTGGCGGGGGGTTGGATCCGGGAGGGGCCTGGGCGCCCAGTAGACAACGGAGCGCGATCCCGCTGCCGACGGGATGCGCACCGGTCCGAAGGGATTCCCAGGCCCTCTTCCCAGTCCGGGATCGTGCGCAGCGATGCCGCGGTGCATGGCTGATACGGCCAACTGTCCGCTGCGAGGGCTCAGCGGCCGGTAGTGTTCTGCGCTGCGGGCTGGGCGAGGTGGTGGCTGGGTCAGCGGCCGCGTACGCCGGAATAACGAGAATGCGGTATCGACGCTGACCGTCGGCGCGAGGTAGCGAGCCGGCACGTCACGAGTTCAGACGAGATGGTGATGACCAGCAGCCAGCATCGCGGTCCGGTGGGACGAGTCGCGGTCATCGTTCCGACCTACAACGAGGCGGAGAACGTCGAGCAGATCGTCGCCCGGCTTCGTCGCGCAGTCCCGGACGCGGACATCCTCATTGCCGACGACAACAGCCCGGACGGCACCGGCGAGATGGCCGACAAATTTGCCCTGACCGACGACCATGTGCATGTCCTGCACCGGCCAGGCAAGCAGGGACTCGGCGCCGCCTACCTGGCCGGGTTCGGCTGGGCGCTTGACCGTGGCTACGGCGCGGTGGTCGAGATGGATGCCGACGGCTCCCACGACCCGGCTGAGCTGCCCGCGCTGCTCGCGGCGCTGGAGGATGCGGATCTCGTCGTCGGGTCCCGGTGGGTGGCGGGCGGCGAGGTGCGTAACTGGCCGCGCTCGCGCGAGGTGCTCTCCAGAGGGGGGAACGCCTATGCGCGCGTCATGCTGGGGCTGTCCGTCCATGACGCCACGGGCGGCTACCGGGCCTACCGGGCGGCCACGCTGCAGGACATAGCCCTGCACAGCGTCCGGTCGCAGGGGTATTGCTTCCAGATCGACCTGACCCTGCGCGCGGCGCGGGCTGGCAAGAAGATTGTCGAGGTGCCGATCACCTTCACCGAGCGCACGGCAGGCAGCAGCAAGATGAGCAGGGCGATCGTCGCCGAGGCACTCTGGAAGGTCACCGAGTGGGGCCTCGCCACCCGGCTAGGCCGGCTGGGCCGTGGGCCCGGCCAGTAAGCTACGCGCTCTTGCGCTTCTGCCGCGGCGCGGGCTGCTCAGCGGGCTCGCGCTGGCCGCGGATCACCGCAAGCCGCTCTGCGAGGACTTCCTCGAGGTCAGCCATGGTACGGCGCTCCATGAGCATGTCCCAGTGGCTGCGTGGCGGCTTGACCTTTTTCGGGGTAGGCGTGTCGCCGGTGGCGGTCACCGCCAGATCGCCACATATGCGACATTCCCAGTTAGCCGGCAGTTCCGCCTCGGCCGAGAACGGCACCGTGAACCGGTGGCCCCGCGGGCAGTCAAAGGCCACTTCCTGGCGCGGGGCCAGGTCGGTGTTGCGGTCGTTCTCGTAGCTCGTGGCTCCGAGTCGGGTGCCGCGAAGTGCGCGCTCGGCCATATGTCTGCTGCCTCCCCAGGCTCTCAGCCGTCCTACTTCACCAACGGTGAGTACGCGGTCAAGATTCCCTGCATGCCGCGGTTCCAACCCCGCTAGGCGGCCGGAAGGCGAAGAAAAGCCCGGCTCGGCCGGGGATGCGCCCGATTCGAGGTCAGCCTTCCGGTGCCACTGGCCCGACGGGGCGTGGCTGCCACTGGCCGCGGAACGTCAGCACCTCGCGCAGAAGCTCGGTCTGGTCGGTCATGAGGCCGTCCGCGCCGCGATCCAGCAGGCGGGTCATGGTGGCCGCGTCGTTGACGGTCCAGACGTGAACCTGCAGGCCAGTTGCGTGCGCCCGGCGGATGAAGGCGGCGGTGGCCACCCAGACCGGGATCTGCGCGCACTGGATCGATAGCTGAGAGAACCTGGCAGCGAGCACCGTGGCCGGCGTTCCCACCGTGATCGCGGCCACTGCGGCCGGCGGCGCAGCCATGCAAACCGGCCTCGGCAGCACCATCCGGGTCGCCTTCAGCCTCCGGCCGGAAAACGAGCTGATGCACACCCTGTCCCAGGCGTTGGTGGCGCGCAGGACCTCAACCAGCGGGCCAATGGCGGGCTCGTCCTTGACGTCGATGTTGAACCGGTGCTTGGGCCAGCTGGTGAGCAGGTCGGCTAGCAGGGGGATCGGCTCGGTCCCGCCAATCCGGGCCGCTACGACCTGAGCGGTCGTGAGCTGCGCGATCGCACCCGCGCCGTCGGTGACCCGGTCCAGCGTCTTGTCGTGGAAGGCCACGACCGTGCCGTCCGCGGTCGCATGCGCGTCGGTCTCGAGGTAGGTGTAGCCGAGCCCGACCGCATGCTCAAACGCCTTCCACGAGTTTTCCGGGAAGTGGTCGGCGCCGCCGCGGTGCGCGAACGCCAGCGGGCCGGGGCGATCAAGGAATCCGGATGGCACGCCCACAGGATTCCAGGTCGGATGGTCTAGCCGGGATCCGGGTCGCGTTCCTGGCCTGCCCATTCGTGCCGCCGCGCCTCCGCGAGCGCGATCGCTGCGGCGGCCGCCACGTTGAGTGAGCCGACCCTGCCGACCTGCGGGATGTAGGCCACCAGGTCGGCCGCGGCCAGCAGGCCGGCTGAGCAGCCGTGGTCCTCGTTCCCGAGGGCCAGGCATACATCGCCGGACAGGTCGGCCTCATGCAGCGGCACTGCGTCCCCGGCTAGCTCCACCGCGATAACCCGGTAGCCCGCCGCGCGCGCCGCCTGCGCGCCGAGTACGGCTGTCTGAGAGTGGTCGAACGACAGCAGCCGGTCGGTGCCGAGGGAGGTCTTGCGCGCCGACGGATGGCCCGGCGGGGCGGTGTCGCCGCATAGCCAGATCTGCTGGACCCCGAAGGCCGCCGCGCTTCTGATGATCGACCCGACATTGAACGGCTGGCCGATGCTGTCGAGCAGCAGGCTGATGTCGGCCTCCGTGCGGCGCCGCCATCCGCGGTTAAGCCGCTTCACCTCGGTCATGGCGAGCTGGCGGGGGTTCCTGGGGTCGCCCCCCGCGATCATGCCGTGGCTCACCGCCGGACCTCCAGCACCCGGTAGCCGGTCCTGGCGGCGATCCGGCGGCTATCCCATCCTGTTTCCTCGAGCCACCGGTGCAGCGAATCGGAACCCAGGTTCCGCTGGACAACCAGGTAGGCGGCCGCACCGGCAGCCAGCCGGGCCAGCCACGAGGACAGCAGCTCGTGCAGGGCCGGCTTGCCGATCCGGATCGGCGGGTTGGACCAGATCAGGCCGAACGAACCCGGCAGCCCGGCGTAGTCCGGCTCGACGCAGCGGACGTTGGCCAGCCCCGCGACCGCCGCGTTCCCGGCGCACAGGTCGACGGCCCGGCGGTTGACGTCCACGCCCCACACCCGCGCGCCGGGCGCACGGGCGCCGAGCGTCAGGGCCAGCGGCCCGTAGCCGCAGCCGAGGTCGAGCAGGTCGCCTTCGGCGGGCGGCGGCGGGGCGGTGTCCAGCAGCAGCCGGGTACCGGGATCGAGGCGGCCGGGGGAGAACACGCCGGAATCGGTCGCCAGCTGGAGGTGCAGGTCAGGCAGCACGACATGCACCGTCCCCGGCCGGTGCGGCGCATCCGGCTGCTCAGCGAAGTACTGGCTGCTCACTGGTCACGGTGCCGGCCGCCTGGGCCAGCGCCGGGTTGATGTATTTCCGCCGGACCCAGCGCTCCACGACGAAGGTCAGCACGGGGATCGTGCCGGCTGCGAGCACGATGACGGTGCCGGGGCTCGCGACCTTCATCCGCACGAACCTGGTCATGGTGAACGCCACCACGATGTAGATCATGTACAGGATGCCGTGCAGGGTGCCGACGATCTCGACCGGCTCCTTGTGCCCCGCGATCTGCAGCGGGATGCAGACGAAGCACAAGATCATCAGCATGGTCCCGGTCAGGTAGGCCATGAAGCGGTAGGCGCGCACGGACAGCCTGAGCGCCTCGGGTGAGTTCACCGGGAAGGACCTCCTCGTTTCGTGCCCAGCTGGTAAGCATCGGCGGCTGGTCCCGTGCGGCAGCCAGGGACCGCGAGCCGCTCGGCACTCGGCTGTGTGCTCCCCGCCTGGCCGCCCGCGAACCGGCCCAGTTTCCGGCCGCTGGACAGGCCGGCCAGGTAGGCGTTGTAGGCGGCGAGCTCGGGGTCTTCCTCTTCGTCGAACTCGTCCAGGCTGACCGCGGTGTGCGCGGCAGCCGGCAGCGACAGGTCCTCGCCCGGCGCGGTCGCCGCCGCCTCCGAGGTGCTGACCGCCTCGGCCGCAGCCCGCTGAGCCTTGAACTCGTCGGCGATGGTCTTGCCCCAGAAGATGACGCCGAAGATCACGAAGATGGGCCACTCGAAGGTGTAGGCCCAGCTCAGAGCGTTGCCGCCCTCGGCCCGATGGAACTGCCAGTCGCCGAGCCAGAGCATTCCCCAGGCGGCGAACACGGCGAACGCGTGCCACGCCAGCCAGTGCGGTGTTATCAGGAACCACCACCGCGGCCGTGGCTTTGCGCTGGACATGGTCAGAGCCTACTGCTGCTACGCCGCGTAGTGACCGGGCAGCCTGCGGTTAGCGCGTGATCCGCCACACCTTGACCCTGCCCGAGTCGGCCGGCGCGGCCATGTCCGGGTCGGATGGCACCTCGCCGACCAGGGCGTAGCCCAGCTTCTCCGGGACGCGCTGGCTGGCCTTGTTGGCCACGTCGTGGTGGATCTCGACGCGGTCGACGCCCGGCAGTGCCAGCGCGGCGTCGGTCAGCGCGGCCGCGGCCGACGTGGCGACGCCGCGGCCGGTCCAGGAGGGGTGCACCCAGTACCCGATCTCCAGCCCGCCGGTCCCGACCCTGGCCATGAGCCCGGCGCTGCCGACCGGGGCCTGGTCGACGTAGATCACGTAATGGAAGGCGGAGCCCTCGGCCCACTCCGCGTCGCATCGCTGCGAGTACTCTTTCGCGTGCTCAAGTGAATAGTCCGGAGTCGCCCACAGCATCCACGGCTGCAGATGGTCCAGCGACTCGCTGATCAGCTCAAACGTCACCTGGGCGTCGGTAGGCTGCCGCCTGCGGAGCGTAACGGCGGCGTTGGTGAGCTCTTCGGGCGGCTGATCCATACCCTCGATCGTGGCCGGCGGGCCGCCGGGCACGCAAACGGGATAACGGTGACATCGGACACGGCCGCGATGATCAGGCCGGCGGCCGGTCGCCGGTCGCTATCAGCGAGTCAGTGGGTAACGAGGGCATCGATCTGGCGATAATCAAGCCATGTCTCTCGCTGATTGGCTATCCGCCCGTGCCCACAGTCGACGGCTGCCCGCGCGCATCGAGGAATTCCGCGGCCCGGCGAAGGGTGTCATTATGCTGCCCAGGCACCTGTCGTGGCCGGGCATGCGGGAGTGCGACGTCACCGATGACGCCACCCGCAGGAACATGTACGGCATCGTGCTCACCCAGGGCCAGCGCAACGATGTCGCCAGATTCCTCAACCCGCAGCTGCTGCGGTCGGACTGGCCGCAGATCCGGGATGTGCTGGACCCGAGGCTCCGCGACTACTGCGAGCGGCGGTTCGCCCTGGCCCGGTCGGCCGCGGCGTCGGCGGAGGCCTGACCTCGGCTCCCTCCGCCCCGCTCGCGGATACCAGGAGCACTACGAGGATCCGGGCTACGCTGGCGATCTGCGGGCATCTGCGGGCGCGATGGGGAGGTTATCCGTGGCTGACGGTCGAGTTCTGAAGATCTTCTACATCCAGCAGCTGACTCCGCTCATCCCGTCCGCGACGACGGCGGCCTGACCCGCAGGATCCGGGGGGAGGAGGACACGGTGGCCGAGGTCAACGCGGAAGAATCCTGGCGGGCGAGCGACCGGGCGGCCCGGCCGTCGACGGCCGTGGGGCCAGCGGCCGGCGCGGACGGCCAGCGCGGCAACAAGTGGTGGACGCTCACCGCGGTCTGCCTGGGCACGGCCATGCTGCTGCTCGACATCACGATCGTGAACGTGGCGCTGCCCGACATCCAGAAGGCACTCAACTCGAGCTTTGCCGACCTGCAGTGGATCGTCGATGCGTACGCCCTGACGCTGGCCGCGTTCCTGCTGACGGCCGGCAGCCTGGCGGACATGTACGGGCGGCGGCGGCTGTACTTGCTGGGTCTCGCGATCTTCACGTGCGCGTCCGTGCTGTGCGGCTTCGCCGTCAGCACCCTGATGCTGCAGGTCTCGCGGGCCGCGCAGGGCGTCGGTGGCGCGATCATGTTCTCCGTCTCGCTGGCGCTGCTGGCGGACGCGTTCCGGGGCAAGGACCGCGGCGTGGCGTTCGGGGTATGGGGTGCGGTCACGGGCCTGGCGGTGGCCATCGGCCCGCTGCTGGGCGGGTTGCTGACCACTGGAATCTCGTGGCGGTGGATCTTCTTCGTGAACGCCCCGATCGGTGTCGCGGCGCTCGTCATCGCCATAATGAAGGTGTCGGAGTCGCGCGAGCCGCGAGCGCGCAGGCCGGACTGGTCCGGGTTCGTGATCTTCACGCTGGCCCTGGCCAGCCTCATCTACGCGCTGATCGAGTCCAACCAGAAGTCGTTCGGCAACAGCCTGGTGCTGAGCTGCTTTGCCGCGGCGGCGGTGCTGCTGGTCGCGTTCGTCATCGTGGAGTACCGCGGATCGCATCCCATGTTTGACCTGGCGCTGTTCCGCCTGCCCACCTTCAGCGGCGGCGCGATCGCGGCCTTCGGGCTCAGCGCGTCGATCTTCTCCATGCTGCTGTACCTCGTGCTGTACCTGCAGGACATCCTCGGCTACTCGGCCCTCGGCACCGGCGTCCGGCTGATGGTGATCTCGGCCGGCATCCTGGTCACGGCGACGATCGCGGGCCGTGTCTCCTCGATCGTGCCGGTCCGGCTGCTGGTCGGGCCCGGCCTGATCATCGTGGGCATCTCATTGCTGCTCATGCGCGGGCTGACGGGCACCTCGTCCTGGACCCACCTGATTCCCGGAATGATCCTCGGCGGGCTCGGCGTCGGCATCGTAAATCCGCCGCTAGCCTCGACCGCCGTCGGGGTGGTGGAGCCGCAGCGGGCGGGCATGGCCTCGGGTATCAACTCGACTTTCCGCCAGGTCGGGATTGCCACCGGGATAGCCCTGCTGGGATCGCTGTTCGCCAACAAGGTGCGGTCTGACGTGCTGGCCAGGGTGTCGGCCGTCCCTGGCCTGTCCGGCCGCTCCGGTCAGATCGCCGGGGGAATTCAGACCGGCCAGATCGCGCACGTTATCGGCCAGCTGCCCGCTAGCGTGAGGCCGACCGTCGGGTTCATCACCAGGTCCGCATTTACCACGGGCCTCGATCACATCCTGCTGGTCGCCGCGGTCATCGCGCTGGTCTCCGGCGTTGTGTCCCTGGCCGCAATCCGTACCAGGGACTTCGCCCACCAGCAGGGCCCGACGCCGCCCGCTGGCTGACCGGCTGCCCGGCCGGCCGTGCGTCGGCTGGCAGACAAGACGCGGCCCTAGGCCCGTCAGCGCATCGCCGGCAGCCACGTCGATCGCAACGACCCGGGCGGCAGGGCTGCTGGTCGTGAGCGCAATGGTCTGCGCGCCCACGGCGCAGCCCACCCCGAGCACGACGTTCCCCGCCGAATAGAAGGTGTCGCCGTGCAGCAGCTCGGTGCGGGCGCTGGCCTGGTAGGCGCTCGCCTTCGCGTGCCTGGTAGCCGTGCACGTACGGGGTCGTCATTGCTCCTCCTCGGGCGGGGCCACAGTTCGGCGCGGGCGCCGCCGACGTCCTACAGTTACGGCATGCGCAAGTACGTCATCATGGGCGTCCAGGGCAGCGGCAAGGGTACCCAGAGCGCGATGCTCGCCGCCGACTTCGACCTTGTGCACATCGCCGTCGGGGACATCTTCCGGTGGAATGTCCAGAACCACACCAAACTGGGCGCGCTGGTGCGGCGCATCATGGCGGCCGGGGAGCTGGTCAGCGATGACCTGGTCGAGGGCGTGGTCTCCGAGCGCCTGCAGCGCCATGACTGGAACTACGGCTTCATCATCGACGGTTTCCCGCGCAATGAGCGGCAGGCTGAGTTCTTCCTGGAAAGCTACGACATCGACGGCGTCATCCACCTCGAGCTGCCCGACTCCGAGGTGCGCCGGCGGGTCATGGCGCGCCGCCTGTGCGCGAACTGCGGGCTGGACTACAACCTCATCGACAGCAGCCCGCACGACGAGGGCAAGTGCGATGCCTGCGGCGGGAAGCTGGTGCAGCGGGAGGACGATACCGAGGAGGCGCTCGCGGTCCGGCTGCGCGACTACCACGGCAAGACCAACCCGGTGCTCGACATCTTCCGCCGCAAGGAATACGTGGTGAGCATCGACGCGCGGCCCGATAAGGAGCAGGTACGGGACGCCATCAGGTGCGCCCTGGATCTGCCGCCCAGCGACCGCTGAGGGGCACTGATGCGCGTCATCGTCGCACCGGACTCGTTCAAGGGCAGCAGCACCGCGGCGGCGGCTGCGGCGGCCATAGCCGCGGGCTGGCGCAGCGTGCGGCCCGGCGACGACGTCATCGAGCTGCCCATGGCCGACGGCGGCGAGGGCACGCTTGATGTGCTCGCGGCCGCCGTCAGGGGCTGCCGCTGGCACGCTGCGCTGGTGAGCGGGCCAGGCACCGAAGCGGTGCAGGCAACCTGGCTGGAACTGCCCGGCCACCTGCATGTCATCGAGCTGGCGTCGGCCGCGGGGCTGACGCTGCTCAGCCCGCCGCAGCCGCTGGCAGCCCATAGCTTCGGCGTCGGGGAGCTGATCGGCCATGCCCTGGACGCTGCTGCCAGGCGCGTCGTGATCGGGCTGGGCGGATCGGCGTGCACCGACGGCGGGACCGGCGCGCTGGCGGCGCTTGGCGCCCGGTTCCTGGACGCGTCCGGGGCGGATCTGCCCCGCGGCGGGAAAGCGCTCGCCTGCCTGGCCCGTATCTCGCTGGCCACCCTCAGGCCGCCGCCCGCCGGTGGCGCGCAGTGCCTGACGGACGTCCGCGCCCCGCTCCTGGGACGGGACGGCGCCGCCGTGGTGTACGGGCCGCAGAAGGGCGCGTCGCCATCGGATGTCGCCAATCTGGAACACGGCCTCGCGCGGCTGTCGGCGCTGGCAGGCGGCCGGCCGGACGAGCCCGGCGCGGGCGCCGCCGGGGGAGCAGGCTACGGCCTGGCGATCTGGGGGGCACAGCTGTGTCCCGGCGCGGCGCGCATCGCCGAGATCACCGGGCTGCCGGACGCGCTGGCGGGCGCCAGCATGGTGATCACGGGCGAGGGGCAGTACGACACGACGTCGCGTACCGGCAAGGTGGTGGGCACGGTGCTCGAACTCGCGGCAGGTGCCGGGGTCCCGGCCGTCATAGTCGCCGGCGTACTGGCGACAATTCCGCGCCGCCCCGCGGTCGAGCTCAGTGCGCTGGCCGGCGGCCAGTCCGCCGCCGTCGCCGACCCCGGCCGGTGGCTGGAGCAGGCGGGCAGGCAGCTTGCCGCCACCGAGTCCGGAGCCGCACTGCCGGGAGCGCCGGCCGCGGCCGCCGGACCGGTATGACCGGGCTCACACCCCGCGCAGCTCGCTTGCCGACATACTGACGGGACGCGGATGCTTCCGGCCCTTACGCTGAGAGCGTGCGGGAGATCGTGGTATTCGGCGGCAGCTCACACCCGGCGCTATCGGCCGAGATCTGCGCCGACCTGGGCGTGCCGCTGCGCTCTGTGCGGCTGACCAGGTTTGCGAATGACTGCCTCGAAGTGCAGTTGCAGGCGAATTGCCGGGAACGAGATGTATTCGTCATCCAGCCGCTTGGCCCGCCGGTCCAGGAGAACCTGGTCGAGCTTCTGCTCATGCTGGATGCGGCCCGCGGCGCGTCGGCCGCCCGCGTGACGGCAGTGCTCCCGTACTACGCCTACGCGCGCTCGGATAAGAAATCCATGCCGCGCGTGTCGATCGGGGGCAGGCTGGTGGCCGATCTGCTCGTCACCGCGGGGGCAAGCCGGGTGCTGGCGATGACGCTCCACTCGCCGCAGGTACACGGGTTCTTCTCCATCCCCGTAGACCACCTGCATGCGCTGCGTGAGTTCGCCGACCACTTCTCCGGGCTGGACCTGACCAGCGGGGTCGTGGTGTCGCCCGACCTCGGCAACGCCAAGAACGCCGCCGCGCTAGCGCGGCGGCTGCAGGTACCCGTCGCCGCGGGAGCCAAGGAGCGCCTCAACGACGAGAAGGTCACGATCAGCTCCATCATCGGTGATGTCGAGGGCCGGGACGTGATCGTGCTGGACGACGAGATCGCGCGCGGCACCACGATGATGGAACTGCTCGACCGGCTCGCAGAGCGCGATGCGCGGTCCGCCCGGATCGCGTGCACGCACGGGCTGTTCAGCGACGGCGCGCTGAAGCGGATCGCGTCGCATCCGCTGGTCAGGGAAATCGTCAGCACCAACACGCTGCCGACCGCCGAGGCGGGCGTCGCGGCGGACCTGCGGGTGATCTCGATTGCCCCCGCGCTGGCCGAGGCGATCCGCCGCATTCACGAGGGCGAGTCGGTATCCGCTCTCTTCGCTAGCTGACTAGCCTGATCCGCCGGCGCCTGATCCGCCGGCGCCCGTGCGTGATCGGCCCGTGCCTGGCTCAACGGTGCCGAGGCGGCCCACACCGCGACCTGGCTGCGCGAGGTGTAGCCCAGCTTGGCCAGGATGTTGGCGACATGCCGGGCCGCGGTAGCCGGGCTGATGAACAGCTCGGCGCCGATGGCCCGGTTGCTCTTGCCGGCCGCGATCAGTGCCACCACCTCGCGCTCGCGCGCCGTCAGCGACTCAGGGACGGGCGGGCGCGGCTGCGGGACCAGGTGCAGGCCTTCGGCTTCCTCGTAGTCGGCAGGGAACTCGGCCGGCTGGGGCGGGCCGAGCGCGAGCCGCACCGCCTCGGCCGAGGACATGGCGGCACCCTCCGCCCAGAGCCTCGCGACCACGTGCTGGCCGAGGTCGGCGGCCGCGTCCAGGTAACGCTGGGTCCGCGCGCCGGGCATGGGCGGCAGGCCTGCGTCCAGCCGCAGCGTGGTCACGGCTCCGGCGAGGTGCAGCGCGGCCTGCGGGTTGCCTTCCAGTATCGCGAGCCGCGCTAGCGCCTCCAGGCCCCTGGCCATGCCGATGCGGCTCCCGGAGGCATGGCTGAGCCGCAGGCTTTCCGCCAGGTTCTGGCGGGCGGTGGCCAGATCACCCTGCTCGATCGCGATGCGGCCCAGGCCGGCCAGGCACCGGGCGCTATCGGGCCGGGAGTTCACCTCGCGCAGGTAGCCCAGCGCCTCGACATACCGCTGCCCCGCCGTGTCGTAATCGCCGCGGAGCCGGGCCAGGTCGCCCAGGCCGAGGAGCGTCCTGGCCGACCCCCAGTGTTGCTCGATTGCGCGCATGACCGTCAGCGCATGCTCGCCGAACTCCTGAGCCTCGCGCAGGCTGCCGCGAAGCCCGGCCACCGTCGCCATGGTCCCGAGCGCGTAGCCCTCGTTGAACCGGTCGCCCGCGGCGCGGGCTACTGCCAGCACCTCCGCCGCCCTGGATCCGGCCTCGTCGAGCCTGCCCGCGTGCAGTGCCACCTCGGCCAGCGAATTGAGTGCCGCGGCGGCGTGGAACTGGGCGCCGGCCGACCAGCAGAGCTCCAGCGCGGCGAGCGCGAGCCGCTCGGAATCAGCGGAGCCGCCGGCGAGAGCGAGCTGAGCGCGTCCGGCCAGCGCCGGCCCCAGAACCGAGTCCGGCGCGGCATCCACGGTATCGAGCGCCAGGAACGCGTCGATCCAGCGTGCACCGTGGCTGAAGTTCCCGCGGACGATCAGCACGGGGCACATCGCGGTGCACAGCCGCAGGCCGGTCGCCGCATCGCCGCTGGCGAGGGCCTGCTCGAGTACCTCCTGCACGTTCGCCGTCTCCGCGTCGTAGCGTCGGAACGCGTGCACCCTCGCCGACCACGGGCCCGGCGCGATCGCCATGCCTACGACGAGCATCTCCTCGGCCTCGCGCAGCACCCAGTCGCGGCGGCGGCACTGGAACCTGGCGGCCTCGCCGGACTCGCGCAGCCAGCCAGAGGCATACTCGCGGACCGACTCCAGCAGCCGGTACCTAGCCTGCCCGAGTGCCTCGGGGCACAGCTCAATCAGCGACTTGTCCGTGAGCGCCGTGATCAGGTCGAGCATCTCCGGCGCGGGCAGCTGATCGTCCGCACAGACCTGCTCGGCCATCTCCAGCGTCCACTCGGCGAAGACCGAGAGCCTGCGCATCAGTATCCGCTCGGGCTCGGATAGCAGCCTGTAGCTCCAGTCGAGGGTGGCGCGCAGCGTTTGCTGCCGGGCGGGGGCGCTGCGGTCCGGGCTGGTCAGGAGCCTGAACCGGTCAGCGAGGCGGTCGGCGATCTGCTCCGCGGACAGGACTCGGACCCATGCGGCCGCAAGCTCGATGGCTAGCGGCAGGCCGTCCAGGGCCCGGCACATGCGGGCGACGCTCGCGGCGTTGCCCGGTCCGATGCCGAACCCCGGCGCGACCGCGGCGGCCCGCTCGGCGAACAGCTGGACCGCGTCGTACTCGCCGAGCCGATCGGGATCGCTGATGCCGGGCGGGGGCAGCGTGAGCGGCGGCACCGGCCAGACGATCTCGGCCGCCACGTGCAGGGGCTCGCGGCTGGTGGCGATGACGCGCAGATCCGGCGCCGCGGCCAGGAGTCGCCGGCAGATGGCCGCGCATGGCCCGAGTAGGTGCTCGCAGTTATCGAGTACCAGCAGGGCCTGCCGGTGCCGGACCGCGTCGGCCAGCGTGTCAGTGAGCGGCCTGCCGGGCTCCTCGTCGACGCCCACTACCGACGCGACGGTGACCGCGACCAGCTCCGGCTGGCGCATCTCGCCGAGGTCGATGAACCAGACGCCGTCGGGAAACTGGTCGGCGACCGCCGCCAGCAGCCTTAAGGCCAGCCTGGTCTTGCCGATACCGCCGGCCCCGCACAGTGTGACCGCGCGCGCGGAGCCGAGCAGCTCAGCCAGCTCCGCTACCTCGCCCGCGCGGCCGACAAAGCTGCTGAACTCGGCCGGCAGCCGCGCGCGCTCTGCTGTGGTCATTGCTTCCGCCTCGCCTGACCCCGGTCCCTAACCACCGTACCTGGACGCCGGCCGGGAACCCGAGTGTACGCACCCATTCGCGGGCCGCTGCACTATGTGTGCCGCGTTCCGGGGGATGCGGTGTCGCGCTCCAGCGCGAGCAGGAAGCGCTTGCGGTCCAGCCCGCCGCCGTACCCGGTCATGCTGCCGTCGGTGCCGATAACACGGTGGCACGGCACCACGATCGCGATCGGGTTGCGGCCGTTCGCCAGGCCTACTGCCCGGCTCGCAGCCGGGTTGCCGACGCGGCGCGCAAGCTCGCCATAGGAGATCGTCTGCCCGTACGGTATGGCCCGCAGGCCGTTCCAGACCCGGCGCTGAAAGTCGGTGCCGGCCGGCGCGAGGGGCAGGTCGAACTCGGTGAGCTCGCCAGCGAAGTAGGCAGCGAGCTGCCCCGCGGCCGTTGCGAACGGCTCCTCGGCCGGGTCGCCGGGCAGGCCAAACGCCTCCGCTCCCGGCGCATGCCGCTGCGCGGCCATGTACAGAGCGCTGATCGAGCCGTCCACGGCCACGATCGTCAGGGGTCCGATCGGGCTGTCCACGATCACGTGCGTGCGGTCTGCGGTCGTCGTGCTGGTCATTGTCGGCTCCTTCTTTTCCCTACTCGTCTTCTGCCTGTCAGCACTGGGGGAGTCGGTTGATGTCGTGGTCACTGGTGGCCCACAGGTACTGCACCGCGTACGCTCGCCAGGGCCGCCAGGCGGCCGCTCGCTCGGTCAGCGCGGCCGGCGTGCCGGGCAGTCCCAGGGCGATTGCGGCCGTGCGGACGCCCAGGTCGGATGCGGTGAAGGCATCCGGGTCCCCGAGCGCGCGCATCGCGATCGTCTCGATGGTCCACGGCCCGATGCCCGGCAACCGGGCCAGCCGGAGCCTCGCCTCATGCCAGTCGCCGCCTACGCTGAGGTCGACCTGGCCCGAAGCCAGCGCGGCAGCGAGCGCGGCGAAGGACTCGCGCCGGGACCGCGGCATCGCCAGGTCGGCCTGGTCGGCCGTCGCGAGCACGGCGGTGTCCGGAAAGAGCCTGCTCAGCCCCCCGGCCGGATCATCGACCGGCTCGCCGTAGGCGGCGGCCAGCCGGGCGGCATGCGTGCGCGCGGCAGCGGTGGAGATCTGCTGGCCGAGCACCGCCCGCAGCGCGAACTCGGCCGGGTCGACCGTGCGCGGGACCCGGCGGCCTGGCGCCTTGCGGATCAGCGGCGTGAGCACGGTGTCCGCGCTCAGCAACTCGTCCACGGCCTGCGGGTCGGCGTCCAGGTCGAGCAGTCGCCGGCACCGGCTGATCGCGCTGGCCAGGTCGCGCAGATCGCCGAGGGTCAGCTGGCAGTCGACGTGATCGGGGGCGGGGCGCAGCGCGACGATGCCGTGCCCGTGCGCGAGGCGCAGGGTGCGGCGGTAGGCGCCCGCCCGCCATTCCTCGACTCCGGGCACTGCGGTGGCGGCCAGGTGACCGAGGAGGTTGTCCGGCTGCAGCGGTGTACGGAACGGCAGGCGCAGTGACAGGCTGCCCGCGGCGGCGAGCGCCTGGCCGCGTCCCGCCCGGTCCCGAAGCTGGCTGGGGGAGAGCGCGAAGACATCGCGCACGGTGTCGTTGAACGTGCGGATGCTGGCGAACCCCGCGGCGAACGCAACGTCGCCCATGGGCAGCGCAGTCGTCTCGATAAGCAGCCGGGCGGTCTGGGCCCGCTGCGCCCTGGCCAGCGCGAGCGGCCCGGCGCCGAGCTCGGCCATCAGCTGCCGCTCGACCTGCCGCACGCTGTAGCCGAGGCGGCTGGCCAGGGCCGGGACGCCGCCCTCGTCGATGACTCCGTCGCTAATGAGGCGCATCGCACGGGCGACGACATCGGCCCGCACGTCCCACTCGGGTGAGCCCGGGCTGGCGTCGGGCCGGCAGCGCTTGCAGGCGCGGAAGCCGGCCTGCTGCGCGGCTGCGGCGCTGGGGAAGAAGCGCATGTTCTCGGCCTTGGGCGGCACGACGGGGCAGCTGGGCCGGCAGTAGATCCCGGTCGTCAGCACGGCGGTGAAGAACCAGCCGTCGAACCTGGCATCCTTGGACTGGACCGCCCGGACACATCGCTCTCTGTCCTCATGCATGTCCCCAGTCTCGGTGATGAGGGCCACATCTGCTCGCGAGATTGCGACATGGAGGTTGCGACAGTCCAGGCAGGCAGGCTGATGTCGCAAAACCGCTAGGCTGGGCGGGCCGCGGCCCCGGTCAACGGGCCGGGGTCAGAGCCGTGACACACTGGCGGCCGTGAATCTTGCCCCCGTGTATCCGGTCCGCTCGGCCCGGTTGCTGCTGCGGCCGCTTTCTGCCACCGATGTCGACGCGCTGCTGGCCTACCGGTCGCTGCCCGAGGTGTGCCGGTACGTGCCCTTCACGCCGATGGGGCCCGAGGACGTGCTGGACCGCTTGCGCGGCCCGTGGTCATGTCACGCCCTGACCCAGGAGGGGGATGCACTCGTCCTCGGCGCCGAGCTGGCCGACACCGGCGATCTTGTCGGCGACGTCATGCTCCGCTGGATCAGCGCGGAACACCAGTGCGGCGAACTCGGCTACGTCTTCAACCCGGCCCACAGCGGGCGCGGGCTCGCCACGGAGGCGGTGCACGCCCTGCTCCACCTGGCCTTCGACGATTTCGGGCTGCACCGCGTCATGGCCCGGCTCGACGCGCGCAACACGGCCTCGGCCCGGCTGGCCGCCCGGCTCGGCCTGCGCCAGGAAGCGCACCTGATCGAAAACGAGTGGTTCAAGGGCGAGTGGACCGACGAGCTCGATTTCGCCCTGCTCGGGCGGGAGTGGCCGCCGCCGGCCGCGCCCGGTTGCCGGGCCTGCGCCGAGGCCTGAGACTGATCTCATCGGCTTTGTCGACTCTGGGGGAGCTGCCATGCTGCGTTCGCGCCGCCGGCACGTCGCCGGGTGGGTGCTGGCGGCGGGGCTGACCGTTACCGGTGCGGCATGCTCGGGCTCCTCGGCGCCATCGGGCTCCGGAACGCACCCGCGCGCCTCGGCCGGGCATTCCGCGACGGCTCCTGACGTGGGCAGCGGAGTGCCGGGACCCGGCGCCGCGATCCCCGGCTCGCTGCTGACGCCCGCGCAGATCCGCACCGCCTACGACCTCCCGGCTCTTTACCGCGCGGGGATTGACGGCAAGGGCCAGACGATCGTGATCGTCGATCCGTTCGGCTCGCCGACGATCGCCGCGGACCTGCGGCAGTTCGACGCCGGCTTCGGACTGCCCGCGCCGCCGTCGTTCCGGGTAATACAGCCGGCCGGCCCGGTGCCGCCGTTCAGGCCGAGCAACAGCCGTCTCGGCAGCGCGATCGAGACGACGCTGGACGTCGAGTGGGCGCACGTGATCGCGCCCGGCGCGAGCATCGTGCTGGTGGAAACCCCGGCCGCCGAGGTCGAGGGCGCCACCGGCTTCCCGCAGATCGTGCGGGCCGAGCAGTACGTGATCCGCCGGCACCTGGGCGGGGTCATCAGCATGAGCTTCGGCGCGACCGAGCAGACATTCGAGTCGAAGGCGCAGCTGCTCGGCTTCCGGTCGGCGTTCGAGCTTGCGGCCGAGCCTGGCTACCGGGTCACGCTGGTCGCGGCCAGCGGAGACCAGGGCGCCGCGGGCTACACCTACAGCACGAACGGCATCTACCACATGCGGGTCGTCGGCTGGCCTGCAAGCGATCCGCTGGTGACCGCCGTCGGTGGCACGCAGCTCAGCCTGGCGGGCAGCGGCCGCCGGACCGCGCCCGACGTAGGCTGGTCCGACAGCGGCGGCGGCCTGTCGTCGGTGTTCGCCCGGCCCGCCTACCAGGACGGCTTCGTCAGTCAGCCGATGCGCGCCATCCCCGACATCTCGATGGACGGTTCACCGCAGAGTGAGACCGCCATCTACCTCAGCGTGGCGCAGCTGGGCTGGCAGCCGGCCGCGGGCACGAGCCTGGCCACGCCGCTGTTCGCCGGGATCGTCGCGCTGGCCGATCAGGTCGCGGGCCACCCGCTCGGGCTGATCAATCCTGCCCTCTACCGGATGGCGAAGGCGC
>JASHOV010000631.1 GCA_030038495.1 Streptosporangiaceae bacterium | reverse complement strand
TCATGGGTGTGGACGGGCGCCGCGGCAGCCTTCGCGGTCCATATGGCGATCGCGGTCACCGCCGGCCAGTTCCTCACCCTGCTGCCACGCCAGGTTCTCGACGCGGTGGTGGCGGGGCTGTTCGCCGCCGGGGCCGGGTATCTGCTGTGGTCCAGCTTCCGTGGCGGCGGCCACGAGGACTCCGACGCCGCTCGCATGGGCGGGCCGACGCCCACGTTCTGGCGCGTCAGCATCGCGAGCTTCGGCGTCGTATTCCTCGCGGAATGGGGCGACATAACCCAGCTGACGGCGGCAAACCTCGCGGCGCGCTACGACCCGGTCCTGGTCTTTCTCGGCGCGACCCTCGGCATCTGGGCGGTGGCCGCGCTGGCGGTGACCGTCGGCGGCAAGAGCCTGAGCGTGATCCCCATGCCGTGGGTGCAGAGGATCACAGCGACGATACTTCTCGGGCTCGGCATCTACACGGCCGTGAGCGCGCTTACGACCTAATACTCAGACGGCAGCGGCCCGAGATGTAGCTCGTTTCGCCGCTGGTTGCGGGAGCGCCGGCTAGTGCGGCCGCGCCGAGTTGAGGGTGGCCACGATGGCCTCCACCTTCAGCCGGGTCTTGGAATCTGTCTTCCGGCTCATGACGGGATAGGTGCACCATGACGTGCTCAGGACCTTCCCGTCGGTGCGGTGTATGCGAACGGTGTAGGAAAGGCCGCGGCCCGTGCGGTGCATGTATTTGATAGCCGAGACCTCAGGCCACGGCACATGGTGGCTACGCCCAAAACCGGAGACGACCGTGACGCCGCTGGCATCGGCCGAGATGCCCGCACGGATTCCGAGCCCTTGCAGCACGATCATGCAGAGCGCAAACACTCCGGCGACCACCGCGGCGACTTGATCGCCCTTCTGGGTTTCCAGAAGGGCGATCAATAGCCCGCACATGGCGAGAACCAAAAGGAACGCTGCGTTACTCGCGCTCCTGAACCGGACTCGCTGACCGACAACTGCACCGGAAGCACCATTCACGCTGCCAAATTATGCCCCGATACGCCAGGTTGTCCAGCTTCGTGCGCGCCCCGGCGGGTTCTCGGCCACATTCGCCGTGGCGATCACCGCCGCCGGGACCTTTCCCGGCGGATCGGTGCGCTCCCGGCCCAGGTCCAGCTCGCCCGAACCGGCCGCCATAGGCATCACCTCGGATCTGCGAGGTCTGTCCCGGTCGGCAGTTCGCGGTAGCGCCGTACCCGGCTGCTCACCAAGGTGACCGGAGACAAGAAGTTCAGCCCGCAGATGACCCACAGCGCAGTGCGGTTGCCGGCGGCGGCCGCGAGACCGCCGGCGGCGAACGCCCCGAACGGGATTGCGCCCCAGGAGATGAACCTGACCGTGGCCATCACGCGGGGGTACAGCTCGGGCGGTGACGCGGTCTGCCGGTAGGTGCGGGTCAGCACGCTGAACGTCACGACACCACTGGCCAGTCCGGCGCTGCCGAGAGCGAAAGGGGCGATCCCCCAGCCATGCCCGGCCAGCGGCATCATCAGCGCGACGACAGCGCCGACTGCCTCGGCGCACCAGATGGCACGCGCGCTGCCGAGAACCCGTGCCGTTCTCGGCGTTAGCGTGGCCCCGATCAGGGCGCCGACCCCCTCGAATGCGACTACCAGGCCATACAGCCATGGCGGCGCGCCAAGGGTACGGACCACAAAGACCGGAGTCAGTGCCATCAAGCCGCCGGCCACAAAGTTGCCTATGGTCGCCGAGATGGTGCACGGCCTCATGATCGGGTGCGCGGCGACATAACGGCAGCCGTCAGCGATCAGCCGCGCCATCGAATTTTGCCGGGCCGGCTCGGGCCGGGCCGGCCGGGGCAGCCGCCAGAACAGTACGGCGGACACCAGGTAGCTGGCCACGTCAGACAGCAGTGCGACGGGGGCGCTGAAGAGCTGAACCAGGCCGCCGCCGAGCGACGGCCCGCCCAGTTGAGTGACGGCATCGGTCGCCGACATCAGGCTGTTGCGCGCCGTCAGCTCGCCCTTGCTGACCAGCGCCGGCAGCAAGGTGGAGTTGCCGACCGATGCGACAACCGTGGCCAAGCCAACGACGAAAGCGACCGCCAGCAACTGAGCAAGCGTCAGCCCGCCCTCCCAGGCGGCGACCGGAATGCTGGCCAGCGCGCCTGCCCGGATCAGGTCCATGGTGACCTGCGCGCCGCGCAACGGCAGGCGGTGCACGATGACCCCGGCCGGTAGCCCGATCAGCAGCCAGGCCAGGTAGCTGGCGGCAGTCAGCAGGCCGACCTGAAAGCTCGACGCGCCGAGCAACTCGACCGCGACGAGCGGCAACGCGACCGTCGTCACCGCGTCGCCCGCGCCGCTGATGGATGAGGCGGTCCAGTACTGCCAGAAGACACTGGACCGCATCCGGTCCGTGTCGGGTCGGCCCGAGTCGTCGTCGCGCGGCGACTGCCGGTCTCCGGCATGGTGCGGGCGCTGCTCGTCGTCGGGCGGCGACTGCCGGTCTCCGGCATCGTGCGGGCGTTGCTCGTCGTCCTGCGCTCTGCCCTCCGGCGCCTTGCCGTGCCGCGAACGCCCTTGCTCCCCGACCGCCGTCACATAGCCTCCTAGTAAGTTCTTTTTCTAAACGGACTATAATGAAGTTCTTGCCCGCTTGGAACCCGGAGGTGCGGCTTTGCGGCGGATTGAGGCCGCCGACGCTGAGTGCGCTATCGCGCAAGCGCTAGGCGTTGTCGGCGACTGGTGGACGCTGCTTGTCATCAGGGACATAGCCGGCGGCATCCACCGGTTCGACGCGCTGGAGGCTGAGCTCGGCGTCAGCCGCAAGCTGCTGGCGGAGCGGCTCAAGCTCCTGGTCGAGCGTGAGGTCCTGGAGAAGCGCCAGTACAGCGCGCATCCGCCCAGGTACGAATATCACCTGACCAGCCGCGGCGCTGGCCTCCTGCCCGTGCTCGTCGCACTGCAAGACTGGGGAGCACGGCACGTCATGGGTGACGGGACACTGTCGGCTACGAGCCCGCCAGACTCGGCAGAGGCCCGCCGTGTGCATGGCCTGATCGGGACCGTGATCCCGTCAGTCCGGCTTGAGGCCATGGACGGGAGTTCAGCAGATCCCGTCGCCGACACGCCGTGGACGGTGCTGTACTGCTTTCCCGGTGCCTACGCGCCAGGTACGTATTCCTATCCTCCTGGCTGGAGTTCGATACCTGGCGCGGCAGGCTGCACCCTGGAATCCGTGACCTACCGGGACCGGATAGCGGACTTCGCCCGTTACGGTGCCAGCGTCCGCGGGATCAGCACACAGCGGGCCGACGAGTTGCGGGCGTTCTGGCAACATGCCGGCATCCAGTTCCCGCTGCTGTCCGACGCGGCTCTGGAGCTGACCGCCGGCCTGCGCCTGCCGACCTTCAGGGCGATCGGGGTCGACCGGCTGAAGCGCCTCACCCTGCTGGTGGACCAACGCCGCGAGGTGCGCGGCGTGCTCTACCCGATTGCTGACCCAGCCGGATCGGTCGACGATGCGCTCGCGTTGCTCACGACCGCGCAACCCGCGAATCGAAGTCGCTAGGTAGCCGCGCATAGCCTCGCGCCGCCCGAGTTCCTGTTCCGCCTGGCGCCGGTGCCAGCCCGCTGGTGCCTGGCCGTTGAGCCAGGAGGCTTCGGTTCCGTTGCTCGGTGCTGGCGGCGACGGGAACCGCACCTCGATGTGGAGGCCGCCGCCGGGTCGGGTGCGGGCGCTGAGCGCCCCATTGTGGGCGGCGGCGATTGACTGGACGATCGAGAGCCCGAGGCCGAGGCCGTCTGGATGGTGCGCCCGGTCGTTGTGGAGCCGCTGGAATGGCTGGAAGAGGCGGTCGATGTCTTCTGCAGGGATGATCGGCCCGCTGTTGGCGATCGTGAGAATAGCGTGACGGGATTCGGTTCGCGTCGCGATGGTGATGTGGCCGCCGGTGACGTTGTGGCGGACCGCGTTGTCGACGAGGTTGGCCACGAGGCGTGTGGCCAGACGCGGGTCGCCGATGGCGGGTGCGGGGGCGATGGTGGTCTGCACGTCCAGTTCCAGCCGGCCGATCTCGGGGCGGGGGCCGAGGAGCACGTCGGCGGTGATGTCGGACAGGTCGAAGGGCTCGTGCCGTTCGAGCCCGCTCGCGCTGGTCGCGAGGGTGAGGAGCGCTTCGATGAGCTGTTCTTGCTGCTCGCCGGACGCGATGAGCTCGTGGGCCATGGTGCGCAGGTCGTCGACCGTCGCGTCGGGGTCGGCGAGGGTGACCTCCAGGAGCGCCCGGCTGAGGGTGAGCGGTGTCCGCAGCTCGTGGGAGGCGTTGGCGACGAAGCGGCGCTGGGCGTCGAAGGCGGCTTCCAGCCGGTGCAGCAGTCCGTCGATGGTGTCGGCCAGGTCTTTGACCTCGTCGCTCGGACCGGGCAGGGCGAGCCGTTCGTGCAGGTTGTGCTCGGTGATCCGCTGAGTAGTTGTCGTCATGGTGCGGAGCGGGCGCAATATGCGGCCGGCAACGAGCCAGCCGAACGCGACGGCCAGCACGGCCATGACGGCGAGGGCTATCCCTGACCTGGTGAGCAGCTCATGCATGTCGGTCGCGTGGGTGCCGAGGATCGCGGCCGCCTGCGCTCTTGCGACCTGTTCTTTGCAGGCGAATGAGCAGTTCACTCCGAGTGGGTTGGCGTTGGGGTTGAGGTTGGGGTTGGGGTTGGGCTTGGTGCCTGGCCCGGCGGGCGATGGGAGCAGGGACTTACCTATCTCGCCGCTGGTGGCCGAGCGCACCAAGAAGTAGGTGATCGTCAGCAGTCCGGCCCCCGCCGCCAGGAACAGCAGGCTGTAGAGGAGCGTCAGGCGCAGCCGCACCGTGCGCCGCGGCAGCCGCAATCTCGAGCGGGCCATCGGGAGTCGGCCGGTGCGGTTCACGGGGACGAAATCCGGTAGCCGTTGGAGACGGTTTCGATGACCGGGGGGTCGCCGAGCTTGGCCCGCAGGCGGCTGATGGTCACCTTGACTGTCTTGGTGAACGGGTCGGTCATCTCATCCCACACCGCCTCCAGCAGTTCCTCGGTGGTCGAGACGCGTCCCTGTGCGGCCAGCAAGCGTTCCAGGACGCCGAGCTCTTTGGGGTTGAGGGCCAGCGGGCGCCCCGCCCGAACGGCGATCCTCCGGGCGGTGTCCAGGGACAGATCGCCGTGGACCAGCGTCGGAGGCAGGACCAGGGGCGGGCGCCGGGCCAGGGCCCGGATACGGGCGACGAGCTCGGCGAATGCGAACGGCTTGGCGAGGTAGTCGTCGGCGCCCAGACCCAGACCCTCGACCCGGTCGGCGACGGTTCCGGCCGCGGTGAGCATCAGCACCCGGCTCGCGCAACCGCCGGCGATCAGGGTCGCGCAGACCTCGTCGCCGTGGACACCCGGCAGATCGCGGTCTAGCACGATCACGTCGTAGCTCGTCCCCGCGACGTGCTCGAGCCCGTCGTCGCCGTCGAAGGCGACATCGACGGCCATGCCCGCACGGCGCAACCCGGCCGCCACGGTGGTCGCCAGCTTCGGGTGGTCCTCGACGAGCAGCACTCTCACATCCGGGCACCTTCTCCGGCGCATCCTCGCTCCGGCCGGCCCGCCGACGTCAGCCGCCTGGCTGCTTCGCCCCGCGTGGCGCTGGGAGCTTGTCCGCCCCAGGATGGCCGACGGTCGGTAACAACCGGGTTACAGCGTGACTGGCTTGTAACCGGCGGCGTCGTACACCTCTGCTAGCACACGGTCCCACGAAGACGAGGAGAGCGACATGACGGGAACGACAGCCGGGGGCAGGAAGCGAGCCACTCCACGGTGGCGACGGGCCCGTCCCCTGATCGCGGTGCTGGTGGCGTCCGCCACGTTGGCGGCTGCCTGCGGCGGCGGGGGCTCGCACGATGCCGCGTCGTCTTCGGTGAACGGCACCAGCGCCGAGTCGTCGGCCAGGCAGAGCGGCATCCTGTTCGACTCCTGCATACGAGCGCACGGGATCTCGAACCTTCCCGACTCGGCCGTTTACATGAATGGCGGCCAACTCGAGATGCACATCCCCGGATACCTCAAGGGCGAGCCCCAATTTCAGTCGGCACTCCAGGCGTGCCGGAGAGACCTCCCGGGCGGCACTGGTCCGGCAAAGCACGTGAACATACGGAACGAGCTCAACTTCGCCCGCTGCATGCGCTCCCACGGGATCACCGACTTCCCCGATCCGTTGCCAGGTGGCGGATGGGACGTCCCTGGCGACACGAACTCACCGCAGTTCGGGGCGGCCGCGAACGCGTGCCAGTCGACGGGCCTGCACTGGAACGCGGCATGAGCACGGCCACTGCGGCCTCGACGGCCACCGAGGCGGCCGACAAGCGTACGGGCCGGACCCGGCCCAGGTACCGCGGCTGGACAGCGGCGGTTGTGGTGGTAATCGTGGCGGCGGTCGCCGGGATGGGGGGTGCGGACGCGGCCGGGGTGTTCGGCGCCCAGAAACCGGCCGTCAGCAACAACGGATACGCCACCGGGACCGCGACGGTGACGCGGGGGTCGCTGACCGAGCAGATCCAGGAAGATGCGACGCTCGGCGACGCCGGGTCCTACACCGTGGTGGTCGCGGGGTCGTCGGGCTCGCACGGGGCGGCGGCATCGGATTCGGGGACGGGGACGTACACCTGGCTGCCGCCGGTGGGTCAGACGATCGGTCAGGGCCAGGTGATTTATCAGGTCAGCGGCGCGGCGGTGGTGCTGCTGTACGGGAGCGTGCCGGCCTACAGGGATCTGTCGGAGGGGATGACCGGCGTGGACGTAACGGAACTGAATGCCGACCTGGTCAGGCTCGGCTATGCGACCGCGGCGGCGCTGGGCCCGGTCTCGGGCTGGGATTACTTCGGCTCGGAGACGGCGTACGCGCTCGGGCTGTTGCAGGCGCACCTGGGGCTGAGTGTGACCGCGTCGCTGCCGCTGGGCCAGGCGGTGTTCATGCCGGGCCCGATCCAGGTGACCGGGCTGGGCAGCAGTGCGGTGCCGGGAGCCCCGGCCGCAGACGGCTCGACGGTGCTGACCGCCAGTTCGCTGACCCCGGTGGTGACGATCGACCTGGATGCCTCACTGCAGACCGAGGTGGCGGTCGGCAACAAGGTCTCGATCACGCTGCCGGACGGGTCGGTCACACCGGGAGTGATCTCCCAGATCACCACCGCAACCGCATCATCCTCGTCATCGTCCGCCTTGTCGGGCGGTCCGTCGTCGGCCAACGGCGGCGGGAACGGCAGCGGGTCGACCGCGCCGACGATCACGGTGGAGGTGTCGCTGAGTGACCCGGCCGCGGCCGGGCACCTGAACCAGGCCCCGGTGCAGGTGACGATCACTACCGGCAGCGTGAGCAACGTGCTGATCGTGCCTGTGGACGCGCTGCTGGCCCAGCCCGGCGGGTACGCGGTGGAGGTGACCGGCCCTGGCGGCCATCACCTCGTCACGGTGACGCCGGGGCTGTTCGACGACGCGGCCGGCACGGTGCAGGTGACCGGAAACCTGACCCCGGGCCAGCGAGTGGTGGTGCCGGGCCTGTGAGCACGATGATCCTGCCCGCCGGGGTGCCGGTACCGGTGCTGGAGCTGGCGGTGGTGAGCAAGGTTTACCCTGGCCGGCCGCCGGTGTCCGCGCTGCGGGGGGTGAGCCTGTCGGTGGCGTCCGGGGAGCTGGTCGCGGTGCTCGGCCCGTCGGGGTCGGGCAAGACCACGCTGCTGCACCTGGCCGGTACCCTGGACCGGCCAACCGCCGGCACTGTACGGGTCGCGGGCCTGGACGTCAGCACGCTGGGCGACCGGCAGCTGGCCGGCCTGCGCGCGTCCAGTATCGGGTTCGTGTTCCAGCAGTTCTTCCTCGACGAGCACCAGAATGTGCTCGGCAACGTGGCCGACGGGCTGCTGTACGCCGGGACGCGCCCGGCCCGCCGCCGGCAGCTGGCCGCGGCCGCGCTGGAACGGGTCGGGCTCGGGCACAAGCTGGCCGCCAAGCCCACGCAGCTGTCGGGGGGTGAGCGGCAGCGGGTCGCGATCGCACGGGCGGTCGCCGGGCGGCCGGCGATCGTGCTGGCCGACGAGCCGACCGGCAACCTGGACCAGGCCACCGGCGCGGCGATCCTGGACCTGCTCGGCCGGCTCAGCGCCGCCGGGACCACGATCGTGATCGTCACCCACGACCAGCAGGTCGCCGCCGCGATGCGCCGCCAGGTACGGATGCTCGACGGCCAGATCATCGCCGACACCGCGGCCGGGCCGGCGGGAGAACGACCATGACCACCACCACGCCGGCGGCGCGGGCCGCCGCAGACGGGCGGGCCGGCCCAGGGCC
>JASHOV010000630.1 GCA_030038495.1 Streptosporangiaceae bacterium | reverse complement strand
GCGGATCAGCGTGCCGGCCGCGGTCACCCTGAGCAACGAGCCGGCCTATGCGGGGTACCCGAGGAGTCTGGCCGAGCGCGTCTTCGCCGACCTGCGTCACTGGAGCACGCCGCAGCGGGGCGGGCACTTCATGGCTCACGAGGAGCCCGAGCAGGTCGCCGCCGAGCTTCGCTCCTTCTTCGGGGCGCTGATCAGTTAGCGCAGCGCGCATCGGCGGAGCCGGGCCGCAACCTCGCGGCCCGGCTCCGCTCGCCGTGCCTCAGCGATGGTGCCTGTGCCCGAGCGGAATGACCCGGAACAGGGCCACGCCCTCGGCCGGCACCGTCGCGCTGATCACGCCGGCCGCCGAGACACGGAATACCCTGGCGCCGCCGACGACCGACTGGCTGCCCCACAGGTTCTCCACCAGGTAGCCGTCCGGGTCAGCGGGCAGGCCAAGCGCCGCGGCCGTGATCGTGATCGTGACCGGGCTGGAGCTCAGCGTCGTGGTCGTGTTGAACAGCCCGACGACCGCGTCGCCCCTGTGCTCGACCTTGGCGAACACCTGGTGGCCGGGGGAGTGGCCGGGCCGGCCGACGTCGACGATCCTGGACGCGTCGATCGCGTCCTGGTCGACGCCGATCACCTGCCGGTTCGTCAGCAGGCTGAGGTCCCGGCGGGTAAGGCCCGCGCTGGTGCCGTAGGCGTTGGTCACCTTGGCGGTGAGGTCGCTGCCGAGGATGAGCGGCGCGGATCCGAGTGACCACAGGCTCAGCTGGGACTCCGACGCGGCCAGGGACATGCCCGAGTCGGCGCTGCCGTCGCCGACCTCGATCGAGTCGTAGTCGTTGAACCCGCCGGGTCCGCCGTAGGGCTGCCAGTCCGCGACGCCGTTGAACCGGTCGCTCCAGTGGATGTAGCTGGTCAGCGGGAACACGCTCAGGCAGCCGGTGAAGGGCGGACCGTTACAGGCGTTGGCCGACCCCTCGTCGGGCCCGTTGATCTCGATGTCGGGATTGAACTCCCACTGGTTGGAGTATTTCTTCAGGGTCGGCGCGAGCTTGATCGTGAAGCTGCCCTGGGTATTGTCCAGCACCATCGGCCGGCCGGAGTGGTGGATTGCCGCCTGCCAGGCCCGGATGTCCGGGCCGTTGCTGTTGGTGATGCCGTCAAGCTTGATGTAGTCCACGCCCCAGGAGGCGAGCTCGTCGACTATGGAGTCCACGTACGCGCGCGCGCCCGGCTTGGCATAGTTGATGCTCACCATGCCGCCGCAGTTGTAGTTGTTCGCCGGCTTCGTGGTGGCGATCTCGTCGGCGGTGTAGTGAGTGCCGAGGATCCGGGTGTTCTTCGCCACCGCCTGCTTCGAGATCCCGGTCGTCATGTAGATGCCGAACTTCTCACCGAGGCTGTGCACATAGGCGGCCAGCGCCTTGATGCCGTTTTCCTTGCCGACGCTCGGATAGCTGGCCTTGTTCACCACCCACCGGCCGTACTTGTCGACGTTGGGCCCCTGTGGCCCGGGGCACTGGTACCAGCCGTCGTCGATATTCACGTACCGGTAGCCGGCCGCGCGCAGGCCCGTCGTCACCAGCGCCTTAGCCTCCCCGCGGACGTCGGCGGCATCGTCGCCGATGCGGAAGAAGCTCCAGCCGCTCCAGCCCATGACCGGCGTCAGGTCCGGACCGCCCGGGTAGGCAGTGGCCGCCCGGGCAGCCGGAGCGCCGCTTACCAGCGTCACAGCCGCGACCGCCGCAAGCGGCATAGCCAGGACCGTTGCCGCCAGGGCAATCGTCCACCGTCTCATAATTCCTCCAGGGTGTTCTTCGGGCAGCAGTGCCTGTCGCGACAGCTAGCTCACGAGAGCGGCGTTACCCGGTACAGGGCCACGCCCTCAGCCGGGACGGTCGCGCTGATCGTCCCGGCGGACGAGATGTCGAATGTCGTCTGGCCGCCAACCACCACGGACTGGCTGCCCCACAGGTCCTGTACCTCGTAGCCGTCGGGGTCGGCCGGCAGTCCGATCGCGGACGCCGTCGTGGTGAGCGCGACCGGGCTGGAGGTCAGCTTGGTCGTCGTGTTGAACAGGCCGACGATCGCATCGCCGCCCGGTTCCAGCTTGGCGAACACTTGATTACCGGCCTTGCCGCCTGGTGTGCCGGTAATCGAGATCCGGGCCGCGTCGATGGCGTCCTGGTCCACCTCGATCACCTGCGGGTTCGTCAGCAGGCTCAGGTCGGTGGAGCTGAGGGCGGCGCTGCTGCCATAGGCGTTGGTCACCGAGCTGGTCAGGTCGCTGCCCAGGATGAGCGGCGCGGAACCGAGCGACCAGAGGCTGAGCTGGGACTCCGAGGCGGCCAGCGACATACCGGAGTCGGTGCTGCCGTCCCCGACCTCGATCGAGTCGTAATCGTTGAACCCGCCGGGGCCGCCGTACGGCTGCCAGTTGGCCACGCCGGCGAACCGGTCATCCCAGTTCGCATAGCTCGTGAGCGGGAAGACGCTGAGGCACCCGGTATAGGGCGGCGAGTTGCAGCCATTGGCCGAGCCCTCGTCCGGGCCGTTGAGCTCGATGTCGGGATCGAACTCCCACTGGTTGGCGTACTCCTGCAGGGTCGGCGCCAGCTTGATCGTGAAGCTGCCCTGCGTGGTGTCCAGCACCATCGGCCGCCCGGACTGCTGGATCGCGGCCTGCCACGCCTCGATGTCGGGCCCGTTGCTGTTGGTGATGCCGTCCAGCTTGATATAGTCCACGCCCCAGGACGCGAGCTCGTCGACGATCGAGTCGACGTACGCCTGCGCGCCCGCTGCGCTGTAATTAATCCCCACCATGCCGCCGCAGTTGTAGTTGTTCTCCGACGTGGTCGTGGCGATCTCGTCCGCGGTGTAGGACGTGCCCAGGATCGGCGTGTTCGCCGCCACCGCCTGGCTCGAGATGCCGGGGGTCTCGTAGATGCCGAACTTCAGGCCGAGGCCGTGCACGTACGCGGCCAGGGCCTGGATGCCGTTCTCCGAGCCGACGTCCGGGTAGCTGGCCGTGTTGACGACCCACCGGCCATAGGCGTCGACGTTCGGCCCCTGCGACCCCGGGCACTGGTACCAGCCGTCGTCGATATTGACGTACTGGTATCCGGCCGCCGCCAGGCCGCTGCTCACCAGCGCCTGGGCCTCGCCCTCGACCGCGGCCGTGTCCGAGCCCAGCCGCAGAAAGCTCCAGCCGCTCCAGCCCATAACCGGCGTCTGGTCGGGGCCGCCAGGCGGGTAAGCCGTCGCGGCGCGCACCGCGGGCGCGGTAGCGACGACGCCGGCTAGGAGTATCGGCACCAATAGCGTGACCGCCGCCGCGGCCGTTAATGCGCGCGTCCATCTCGGCATGAGACCTCCACGAAGGACCAGCGTCCCGGCCACCTGCGGCTAGCGTCGCCGTACTGGTCGGCGCGAATCGGGTCACGGCCGGACGAATAAGTGTCATCATGACGGGCCGACTCGTCCAAGCCAAGACTGAGCAGCAAACGCGCAGAAATTGCGCTAGATTCTGTTCGTTCCGCGCAGCCCGGTTATGGCTAGACGCAGATGACCTGGCAGCCCTGGCCGCGGATCAGGGCGAGCTCATCGGCCGGCGCCCGGTCGTCGGTGATCAGCAGGTCCACATCCCGGATCGGGCAGACCTGTGCCAGCGTGACCCGGCCGACCTTCGTGGCGTCGGCGAGCACGACCCGCGTGCGCGCGCGCCGCAGCAAGGCGGCGTTCACCCGGGCACCGGCCGGGTCGTAATTCGTGCAGCCGGAGCCCGCGTCGACGCCGTCCACGCCGAGGAACGCGACGTCGATGTTGTACTCAGCCAGGAACGCCTCCGCGCTGTGGCCTATCGACTCCTGGCTGCTTCCGCGCACCTCGCCGCCGGCTACGAACACCCGCAGACTCGGGCCGGCGGCCAGTTCGACCGCGACGTTCAGCGCGTTGGTGATGACAGTGAGGCCGTCCCGGTCCCGCAGTAGCCGGGCAAACTGCGACACGGTCGTGCCCCCGGTGGTCCCGATCACCCTGGCACCGTCCAGGAACCGCAACGCGAACCGGGCGATGCGCTGCTTCTCGGCCAGGTCCTGCGTGGTCTTGTAGCTGAGCGGCATGTCGTTGAAGGCGGCGTGAACGGTCGCGCCGCCGTGCGTGCGGGCGACCAGGCGCTGGTCCTGCAGCGTCGCGAGGTCGCGCCGGATCGTCGCCTGCGACACGCCGAATTCGCCCGCCAGTGACGGGACGTCGATCTGGCCGCGGTCTACCACCGTGGACAGGATCTGGTTCAGGCGATGTCGGCGCGGGTTCACGCACATGTACCTCCTGCACGGATCTTATGCACGCAGATCGCGGCGGCAGCAAGGTGCAATCCGCCCGGCGGCACAGTGCTGTCGGCGCGCCCGCGACGAGGGCACCGGGACCGCCGGGTGTTCCGTGTGCTCTTGAGATGTGTTCATGGATGTCGTAGAGTCGAAGGAAATAGGCCAGAGCGCGCATTATTTCTAGGAAACTTATGCGCACTTTGACGAGTCGCCCGAGCGGGAGACGTCCGGATGAGGCGAGCGAGGCCCGAGCCACCGGCCGCGTACGCGGTCGCTGCGTGGCGTGCCGACCGAGAATTGCGCTGAATGCGCCGTTGAACCGATCCTCCGGGCCGCCGCCGTCAGCCCTCATGCGCTGGAGGGCACGAACATGGCGGGATTCCAGGTACCAGCGGGCTGTCGGCGGCCTGCCCGCTACCGGGACGGCGAAGGGATCAACCGGTGCATCGACCTGATCCGCACGTGCTCGCAGAGATCGCGAGTCAGCCCGATTGCTGGGAGCGAGCACTCGAGTCCGGCGCGGAGGCCGCGAAGGTTCTGCCGGGTCCCGGCGAGCGAGCAGCCATCATCGGCTGCGGTACCTCGTGGCATATGGCGGCGGCGATTGCCGCCGCCAGGGAGGCGGCGGGGCACGGCGAGACGGACGCGTTCCCGGCGTCCGAACTGCCGGTGCGCTCCTACGACTGCGTGCTCGCCGTGTCCCGTTCCGGTACGACCACCGAGGTGCTGGACGCGCTGCAGAGCGTGCCAGGCTCGGTCAGGAAGATCGGCATCACCGCGGCCGCTGGCGCTCCGATCAGCGATGCTACCGATCAGCTGCTGGTCCTCGACTACGCCGACGAGGAATCGTTCGTGCAGACCCGGTTCGCGACGACAGTGCTGACCGTGGCGCGCGCGCACGTAGGCCACGATCTGGCCCCTGTCGTGCAGCAGGCGCGCGCGGCAGTGGCCGCCGAGCTCGACGACGCGCTCGTCGACCGGCCGCATTATGTCTTTCTCGGCCGTGGCTGGTCGGTGGGAGTGGCCAGGGAGGCGGCGCTCAAGGTGCAGGAGGCCGCCGGAGCGTGGAGCGAGGCGCACCCTGCGCTTGAGTACCGGCACGGGCCATTGTCGGCGGCCACGGAGAGTTCCGTGGTGTGGCTGCTGGGTGTGGGCGACAACGCGCTCGTGCACGACATCAGGCAAACCGGGGCGACGGTCGTCGTGGGCACCGCCGATCCGCAGGCCGAGCTGGTACTCGCCCAGCGCGTCGCCGTCGCCACGGCGCGGGCGCGGGAGCTGGATCCCGACCGGCCGCGGCATCTGGCCCGGTCGGTCGTGCACGCGAGCCGGTGATGACCGGCGGTGCCGGCCGGGGCGCGGGTCGCGCGGCTACTTGATCGACCCGGCCGTGATGCCCTGGACGATGTGGCGGTTCAGGACCAGGGCCAGCACACCGGGAATCGCCGCGGCGATCACACCGCAGGCCATCAGCAGCGTGAAGGGCACCACGCGCTGCTCGTTCAGCGCCGCGACGATGACGGTTACGGGCTGGGTTGACAGGTCGGTCGTGAGGATCAGCGGGAACAGGAACTGCGCCCACCCGAGCAGGAAGGCGATGATCGCCGCCGCGGCGATGCCGGGCCTGGCCACCGGGATCACTACCCGGATCAGCGTCCGCATCGGCGATGCGCCGTCGACGAACGCCGCCTCCTCCAGTTCGCGCGGCATGCTGGAGAAGTAGTTGTAGAGGATCCAGATCGCCAGCGGCAGGAACCCGGATACGTACACGAGGATCACGCCAAGGTAGGTGTTCACCAGACCGAGGCTGGCCATGATGCGGTAAATCGGTATCAGCGTGGCGTAGGCGGGCAGTAGCAGCGTGGCCAGCACGCTCACGAAGATGGTCCGCTTGAACCGGAACTGGAGCCGGGCGAAGGCGTACGCGGCGAAGACGGCGATGACGACCGTGAGTACCATCGCCGCGCCCGACTCGATCGTCGAGTTCAGCAGCGACCGGCCCAT
This sequence comes from Streptosporangiaceae bacterium, assembly GCA_030038495.1. Classification (GTDB taxonomy): domain Bacteria; phylum Actinomycetota; class Actinomycetes; order Streptosporangiales; family Streptosporangiaceae; genus JAJYUU01. The sequence goes on along the minus strand of JASHOV010000630.1, from coordinate 5,739 downwards.
CTCGCTGGATATGCCGTAGCCGGCGCCGCCGATGCCGAGCACCGAGCGGTAGCTGGTGCCGACCAGAGGCGAGGGGAAGTAGTGCGCGGGTGCGCTGTCCGCGCCCGAGAGCGTGCTGAGGCTGGTGTTAAGCGCCCAGTAGATGGGGAACAGCGACCAGAGCAGGATAACCGCGACCGCGACGACGCGGCCGAGTGCACGGGCCGCACGGCCGGAGAGCACCCGCCCGGCGGGCCCGGCGGCAACCCTCGCGACGGCCCGTTCCGTCCGCGCCGCCCGCCCACTGGTCCCGGTACCGGCAGTAGCCATCAGGCAGCCTCCACCCTGCGGTACAGGAGCGCCAGCGCGGCCATAGACAGTACGGCGGTCGCGACGGTCATCAGCAGCGAGAGCGCGTAGCCGCCGCCGAAGTTGAGATCCTCGAAGGTGGTCACGTAGGTCTGCAGCATGACCGAGGAGCCGAGCGGAGCGATCCCATTCAGTATGTACACCTGGTCGAAGATGTTCAGGGACAGTACGAGCGCCTCGACCGTGGCGACCGCGACGGCCGGCCGGATGAGCGGCAGCGAGATACGGCGGAACGACTGGAGCGCGCTCGCGCCGTCGACCCGTGCCGCCTCGTACAGGTCGGGCGAAATGGCCTGCAGCGCGGCCAGGATGATCAGCGCCGACAGTGGCGTGATCTGCCATACCTGCACGAGCTCGATGAGCAGGATCGTCAGCCAGCGCTCGAGGCCGAGCCACAGGTGGTAGCCGCCGATCAGGTGCGCCGAGTGCAGCGCGCTGTTCAGCACGCCGAACGTCGGGTTGTAGATCCAGCTCCAGATGACCGCCTCGACCACGGCGGGCAGCGCCCACGGCAGGATGACCAGGGCGAGGATGACGCCCCGGAACCGGAACCGATTCCGCAGCGCCACCGCTATCGCGGTGCCGAACACGACCGAGAGCACCACCCCGAAGGCGACGTACACCGCGGTGTTCACCCAGGAGGTGAGGATGGCCGAGTTCGTGAACAGCGCCTTGAAGTTGGCCAGTCCCGTGAACGCAGTCGGCGGGTCGAGCGGCATCACCCGGAAGAAAGCCTCGACCGTGGTGTCGGCGGTCGGCACGAACGACAGCGCACCGATAAACACCACCAGCGGTGAGACCAGGACGTAGGGCAGCATCCGTCGGCGAAACGACGCACTCATGCCAGGCAGTTCTCCTTACTAGCCGTCGCGCTCGTCTCGTCGCGTCACCCAGTCTGCTGCTACCGCGGGCGCGGCGCTGGCCCGGCGGCGAGCCGGGCCAGCGCCACGCGACCATGCCTTATCCGGATGACTTGAGCGTATTCACCTCGGCAGCGATCGCGCTGACCGCCTGCGCCACGGTCTCCTGGCCGGCTGCCGCCTCGTGAATGTTCGTCTGCACCGCCGCGCTGAACGACACGTACCAGGGCGGCGCCCCGTTCGGGAACGGTGGCTGCGCGTGCGCCTGCAGGATCGCGGCCAGCTGCGACGCCTGGCCGATGTCGCCGGCCTTGGTCAGCAGGTTGAAACTGGACAGCCGGGCCGGCAGCGGGAACGTGCTGACCACGTTGCTCGGTCCGTCGAGGCCAGCCCAGATCGCCTGGTTCTCGGTGGTGGTGAACCACTTGATGAACTTCACCGCGCCGGCCACGTTCTTGGCCGTCTTCGGGATCCCGATGCCGTCGGGGTTCGCAACGGCCTGGCCCACCCCAGTGGCTCCTGGGGTCGAGATGTATTCGGTCTGGTTCACCACGCTGGACGACGACGGCACGTTGTAGATCGTCGCCACGCTGCCCGAGTAGTCGCAGAGCACGGCGGCCACGCGGTTCTTGGCCATCTCGGTGGTGAACCCGTCGTAGTCGGTCACGTTGATGTTGGCCTTCGGCACCAGGCCGCTCTTGTAGGCGTTGACGATCCAGTTCATCGCCTGGTACCCGGGTGAGCTGGGCGAGGTGAAGGCCGGGCTGTCCTGCGCGGTCAGCACCTGGCCGCCGAATGCCGCGGTCATCTGGTACCAGCAGGTGGACAGGCCCTCGGCCGTGGCGAGCTGGATGTCCAGTGGGCTGGCGATGCCGGTGGCCTTGCTGACCCGCTTGAGGTCGGCCGTGAACGCGGCCAGGGTCGTCGGCATCGTCGTGATGCCGGCCTTGGCGAAGTCCTTCGTGTTCACGGTGGTAGTCATGAACGAGGAGTCGAACGGCATCCCCATCAGCTCATTGTCGGAGATGAAGGTGCCCAGCTGCGGCATGTCGGACTTCAGGCTCGACACGTTGAAGTACTTGTTGAGCGGGAGGAACCAGCCGGTCTTCTGGTACTCGCCGACCTTGGACCAGTCAACGTCGGCAGCGTCGGCGAAGTAGGTATTCGCCGACGCGGCTGCGGCGATCTTGGTCTGCAGATCGTCCCAGCCGATGTTGACCCAGTTCACCTTGATGCCGGTCTGCTTGGTGAACTGGTCGAGCAGTGCCTTGGGGGGCGCCGGGTAGGCAACGGCGACGGTAATCGAGCCGGGCGAGGTGCTGGTCGGGCTGCTGCCGCCCGACCCGCACGCGGCGCCGAGCGTGACCAGGCTCGCCGCGAGCGCGATGGCGCCAGCCCGCCTGGTCAGGGTGCGGGATCTTTTCATCTGTCTCCTCTTTCAGCGAGGCGCCTCCCGGCGCCGGGTCGCCGAGCTTGGCTGGGCCGTAGACAATCGGGGGTCGGACGCAGGCGGATCAGCCCGGTGCGCGGACCGCGCAGCGCGGGCTGCAGGCAGATCACCGCGCGGCCCGGACAGGCACAACATGCCGGCCCGCGGATGCGCAGCTGGTCGTGTCGGCGCGCACCGCAGCCAGCAAAGGTGCGCCGTTCACGATCGTTTACGCTCATATCCCGCCAATCTAGAGTGGATTCCGTCAGGATGTCTAGCCTGCATGTGCGCTATGACCGCCCAATCGTGCACAAGCGACCAACCTCGGGTGGCAAGACGCGCGAGCAGCGATCGTAGACAAGCGGCTAAGCTGCACCGATATGCTCTTTTGCTATGCACAGAGCGGCGCGGTTGAGCGCGATCCTGGAACGACTCGCCGATGGCGGCTCGGTGGCGGTGGCGGATCTCGCTGGCGAGCTGGACGCATCGCCCGCCACGATCCGGCGGGACCTGGTCATGCTGGAACAGCAGCGGCTCCTAGCGCGCACGCACGGTGGCGCGATTGCGCACGTCGTTTCCTACGAGCTGCCGCTTCGGTACAAGGGGGTGCGCTACGCCGAGGAGAAGCGGCGGATAGCCAGGGCCGCGGCCGGCTCGGTGTCGGAGGGCATGGCCGTCGGGCTCACGGGCGGCACCACGGCGACCGAGGTGGCGCGCGCGCTCGCCGACCAGCAGAAGCTGACGATCGTCACCAACGCGCTGAACATCGCCTCCGAGCTCGCGGTCCGGCCCGGCCTGAAGCTGATCGCGACCGGCGGCGTCGTGCGCAGCCAGTCCTACGAGCTGTCCGGTCCGATCGCCGAGGCCAGCCTGACCGGGCTGAACCTCAATGTCGCCTTCATCGGCGTGGACGGCATCGACGCCCAGGCCGGCTGCACGACCCATCATGAGGTGGAGGCGCACACGAACGCCGTGATGATCAAGTGCGCCCGGCGGGTGGTGGTGGTCGCGGACAGCTCGAAGATCGGCAAGGTCGCCTTCGCCCGCATCTGCGATGTCACCGCGGTGAGCGAGCTCATCACCGACGTCGGCGCGGACCGTGAGGCGATCCGGGCGCTCTCCGACGCCGGGGTACGCGTCACGCAGGTGTGAGCGCGATCAGCTCATCGGCCAGGCCTCCTCGGTCGCGAGCTGGCGGAAGTATGCCTCGACGTCGGCGGCCATGTCCACGGACGTCGTATCGATCAGCCACTGGACCTGCAGCCCGTCCATCAGCGCTAGGGCTGATCGCGCCGCGGCCTCCGGCTCGACTCCGGCCCGCAGCTGCCCGTCGGCTTCCATCCGCTCGAACGCCTCCAGGAACACCGACCTGAGCCAGGAGTAGCGATCGGCGAAGTAGCGGTGCGCGGGGTGATCCGCCGCGGTTGCCTCAGCGGACAGCACGCAGTACAGCTCGATGACGCCGCGATGCTGCGTATTCAACCGCGCGACCTCGATCGTGCTCAGGAGCGTGCCGATGCCGCGCGGGTCCGAATACAGTGCCTTGGACAGGTCGTCGCGATGCCGCAGCACGGCGGTCAGCAGCGCATCCTTGCTCTCGAAGTGATGCAGCAGCCCCGCCTGGCTCATGCCGACCGATTCGGCGATCTCGCGGATGGATCCGCTCCGGTAACCGGACCGGCCGAACACGGCCAGCGCCGCGTCGAGGATGTCCTGCTGGCGTGCCGCTGTCTTCCGGTAGGGGCCGCGACGGGACGGCGGAGCGCTATCGCCACCGGCCCCCGTGGTGCCGGCCCCCGCGGTGCCGGCCCCCGTGGTACCGGCCCCCGTGGTACCGGCCGGCTCGCCGGCCCGCGCCGACCGTGTCTGTGGCATGGCCGCCTCCCCAACCCTCACCCGCGGCCGCGCTCGTGACGAAAACGTGACCAGGCCCGTCCGAATGAAAACCTAGTGATTATTCGGTTTTCAATGCTAGCTTGTGGCGCCGGGCAGACAGCCTGTCTGCCTGCCGCGGCACGAGGCTAACACCACGGACCTGGAGTGCAGAGATGACGAAAGTTCGACGTGCGGTCGGGCTCGCGGCTATGGTCGCGATCGCGTCCACGGCAGTGGCATGCGGCAGTAACGCAACCTCGCACGGCGCCGCCGGAGGCGGGACCCTGACGCTCGGCGCAGCGCTTGCGACCGGGTCGTTCAACCCGTGGCTGGCCCCCGACGGGGACAACGAGTACCTCCAGCTAGAGGGCGCGGTCTACGACTCGCTCACCCACGTCGGGCCGGCCGGGCAGATCGAGCCGGGGCTCGCGGTCAAGTGGGACTTCACCAGCCCGACCACGCTGATGCTGACCTTGCGCTCCGGGGTGACGTTCTCCGACGGGACGCCGGTCAATGCGGCGGCGGTCAAGGCCAACTTCGACTACGTGAAGACCGCGTCTCCCGGCGCACAGCAGAACTCCTACATCGCCGCGCTGACCACCACGGTGGTGAACGCGACCACGCTCAAGCTGACCTCGCCCGTGCCGGAGCCGGACCTGCTGACCGACTTCGCGACCGGCGGCGGCTTCATCGTCAACCCGAAGGCGCTCAAGGACCCTTCCTCGCTGACCACCAAGCCGGCGGGCAGCGGGCCGTACGTGCTGAGCTCGGAGATCCCCGGCCAGCAGTGGACATTTACCCGGCGAGCGCACTACTGGGACGCGGCGCAGTACCCGTACAGCGAGATCGTGCTCAAGAGCTTCGCCTCGTCGCAGGCGCAGGACGATGCGCTGCGCTCGGGTCAGCTGCAGGGCGCGCCCGAGACGGTCACGCTGGTGAAGGGCGACATGGCGAGCGGACTGCGCGTCGAGCAGTCCGGGCCCGAGGCCTTCGATGGGATCTGGCTGGCCGACCGGGCCGGCAAGGTCGTGCCCGCCCTGGGCAGCGTGCAGGTCCGTCAGGCGCTGAATTACGCTCTGGACCGTTCCGCCCTGGTCAAGGCCATCGCCGGGCCGTTCGGCATCCCGGGCTCGCTGGTCATGCCGCCCGGCGAGGCGGGCTACTCGGCAGCCGCTAACTCGTTCTACACCTACGACCCGGCCAAGGCTAAGCGGCTGCTCGCGCAGG
>JASHOV010000629.1 GCA_030038495.1 Streptosporangiaceae bacterium | reverse complement strand
TCGGCGCCGGCCGAGCGGGCACGGCGCTGGCCACCGCCCTGAGCCGGGCCGGCCACCGGGTCGTCGCCGCGGCGGCGGTGTCCGAGGCGTCGCGGTCGCGGATCGAGCGCTTCCTGCCGGGCACGCCCGTGCGCGAGCCCGACGGCGTGCTTGACGCCGCCGACCTGGTCCTGCTCACCGTCCCCGATGACGCCCTGCCCGACCTGGTGTCCGGGCTTGCCGCCACCTCCGCGCCGCTGGCTGGCCGCTTGCTCGCCCATGCCAGCGGTCGCCACGGCCTCGCCGTCCTCGATCCCGCCGTCCGGCTGGGCGCGCTTCCGCTCGCGATGCACCCCGTGATGACGTTCACTGGCAGGCCGGACGACGTCGACCGGCTGGCCGGCGTCAGTTTCGGTGTGACCGCCCCTGACGCGCTCCGGCCGGTAGCCGAGGTGCTCGTGATGGAGATGGGCGGCGAGCCGGTATTCATCGCGGAGGAGAACCGGAGCCTGTACCACGCCGCGCTTGCCGGAGCCGCCAACCATCTCGTCACCCTGGTCGTGCAGGCCTGTGACCTGCTCGCTGATGCCGGAGTCGGGAAGCCGGCCCGGATGCTGGGCCCGCTGCTTTCTGCCGCGCTCGACAATTCGCTGCGGCTGGGGGATGCCGCGCTGACCGGCCCGGTGGCCCGCGGCGACGCCGAGACAGTGGCGAGCCACGTCGCCGCGCTGCACGCCGTGGCCCCCGAGGCGCTGCCCGCCTACCTGGCGCTGGCGCGACTGACCGCTAGCCGGGCAATGGCCTCCGGCATGCTGGCTGCAACGGATGCGCAGCGACTGCTCGACGTCCTCGCCGAGGCACGCCGATGACTGTTGATCCCACCACGGGCGATCCAGCCACGGGCGATCCCACCACGGGCGGCCCAGCCACGGGCACGGCGGTCCCGGTGCTGGCCAGAACCAGGAAGGGCCTCGCCGCAGCCAGGGCGGCGCTACCGGCACCCGTCGTGCTGGTCCCCACCATGGGCGCGCTGCACGACGGCCATCGATCGCTGCTCCGCGTTGCCAGGGAGATAGCCGGACCCGGCGGCAGCGTACTGGTCTCGATCTTCGTCAATCCGCTGCAGTTCGGTCCGCTCGAGGACTTCGACCGCTACCCGCGGCCGCTTGAGCAGGACCTGGCCCTGTGCGCCGGTGAGGGGGTCCGGGTCGTGTTCGCACCGAGTCGACGCGAGATGTATCCGGCCCAGCCGATGGTCACCGTGGACCCGGGCGAGCTTGGCCAGCGGCTTGAGGGCAAGTCACGGCCTGGCTTCTTCGAGGGCGTGCTGACGGTGGTACTGAAGCTGTTCCAGCTGACCCGGCCGGACGCCGCGGTATTCGGCGAGAAAGACGCGCAGCAACTCGCGCTGATTCGCCGCATGACCGGCGACCTGGACCTGGGCGTCTGCATCGCGGGGGCGCCATTGCATCGTGACCCCGACGGGCTGGCCACGTCGAGCCGCAACGTCTACCTGTCGGCCCCCGAGCGGACCAGTGCGCTCGCGCTGTCCCGCGCGCTCGCGGCCGCCCGCGCCGCGGCCGCCGGCGGAACCGCGGACGCACTCGCCGCGGCCAGGGCGGTACTGGCTAATGCGGCCTCCTTTGATCCTGCCGTCAGGCTGGATTACCTGGTGCTGGCCGAGCCCGACGAGCTGACCGAAGTCGGGCCCGACTACAAAGGCCCGGCGGTGCTGCTCGTCGCCGCCCGCGTCGGGACGACCCGGCTCATCGACAACGCGGCGGTCAACGTCGGCGGGCCGCAGGATCCGGTGCCCGGTCTGGATGCGGGCACAGCGACCGCGGTTGCACCGGCCGCGGTTGCACCAGCCACGGTTGCACCAACCACGGTTGCACCAACCACGGGCGCGGGCGGCGCCGGAGGTGGGGCGTGATACCGAGCAGGCTGCTTGCGCCCGAGCCCGGCTGGCGCCTCGACGCCGACGTGGTCGTGGTCGGGTCTGGGGTCGCCGGGGTAACCACGGTTCTGGCCATCCGCCGGGCACTGCCGGCCGCGCGGATACTGCTGGTCACCAAGTCCGTGCTCGATGACGGCTCGACCCGCTGGGCGCAAGGTGGCGTCGCAGCCGCTCTCGGGCCCGGTGACTCGCCCGAGCAGCACCTGGCCGACACGCTCACCGCCGGCGCCGGGGTTTGCGATGCCGCCGCGGTCCGGGCACTGGTCACAGAGGGACCCGATGCGGTCCGCCGGCTCATCGCCATCGGCGCTGAGTTCGACCGTGAGCCGTCCGGCCCGCTCTCCCTGACCAGGGAGGGTGGCCATCTGCGCCGCAGGATCGCGCATGCGGGCGGTGACGCGACCGGCGCCGAGATCTCCCGAGCGCTGCTGGCGGCGCTCGCCGAGGCCGTGCATCCTGATCGGGGCGCCGCCACGGGCCTGGAGGTGATCGAGCACGCGCTGGCGATCGACTTGCTGCTAACGCCGGAGGGCCGGGCGGCCGGGCTCACGCTGCACGTGCTCGGCGAGGGCCAGCAGGATGGCGTGGGCGCCGTGCACACCAGGGCCGTGGTGCTGGCCACGGGCGGGTTCGGCCAGGTTTACTCGGCGACGACCAATCCGCAGGTATCGACCGGGGACGGCCTGGCGCTCGCGCTGCGGGCCGGAGCTCAGGCGGCAGACCTGGAATTCGTCCAGTTCCACCCGACTGTCATGTGGCTGGGGCCGGGCTCGCGCGGCCGACAGCCGCTGATCTCGGAGGCAGTCAGGGGCGAGGGCGCGTTCCTCGTGGACGGGTCGGGGAAGCGCCTGATGGCTGGCCGGCACCCGCTGGAAGACCTGGCGCCCAGGGATGTGGTCGCGAAGGCGATCATGCGGGCGATGCTCGACGAGGGCACCGACCACGTGTACCTGGACGGCACGCAGCTGGGCGCGCAGACGTGGCGGCACCGGTTCCCCACCATTCAGGCGAGCTGCCGCGAGCACGGCATCGATCCGGTCACCCAGCTCATCCCGGTCGTGCCCGCGGCCCATTACGCCAGCGGCGGCGTCCGCACCGACCTGCATGGCCGCACCAGCGTTCCCGGCCTGCACGCCTGCGGCGAGACCGCATGCACCGGGGTGCACGGCGCCAACCGGCTCGCATCCAACTCGCTGCTCGAGGGCCTGGTCTTCGCGGAGAGGATCGCGGCCGATCTGGCCCGCGGGCTGCCGCCCGCTGCCGCGCCAGGCCCTGATCCCCGGCCCGCCGGCCTGCTGGACCCTGCCATCGTCGGTCCGCTGCAGCAGCTGATGTCGGAGCGCGCCGGCGTGCTGCGGTCGGGCGCCGGGCTGGCTCTCGCGCTCGAAGGCCTTGCTGCCCTGGGCGAGCAGGGCTGTGACAAGCCCGACGCGGAAGCCTGGCAGGCCAGCAATCTGCACCTGGTCGGGTCGGCTCTGGCCCGGGCCGCGCTGGTGCGCGAGGAGACGCGCGGCAGCCACTGGCGGGAAGACTTTCCCGAGCCGCGCCCGGCGTGGCGCGGTCATGTGGTGATGACGCTGGGCCCGGCGGGCCTGGCGCCGGTATTCGAGCCCGATCTCCATGACTAAGCCGGGCGCGGAACGCAGGCTCGTGGCCGCGAGCCTGCGTCCGGATACGATCGCGGCCCTTGTCCAGACGGCCCTGGCCGAGGATCTCGCCGACGGCCCCGATGTCACCACCGCCGCGACGGTGCCGGCCGGGGCCCGCGGCCGCGCGGATCTGGTCTCCCGATCGGCCGGCGTCGTTGCCGGGCTGCCGGTTGCCGAGCTCGCGTTCCTGATGGTGCCCGCGGGTGACGACGTGGCGGTCGTGTACCGCGCGGAGGACGGCGAGCGCATCGTTCCCGGCCAGGCGGTGCTGACGGTGACCGGTCCGGTCAGCGCGATCCTGACCGCCGAGCGCACCGCGCTCAACCTGCTGTGCCAGCTGTCCGGGGTGGCCACGCTGACCCGCCGGTTCGCCGACGAGCTGGCAGGGACGTCCGCCATGATCCGGGATACCCGCAAGACCATGCCGGGCATGCGCGCGTTGCAGAAGTACGCCGTGCGGTGCGGCGGCGGCGTCAATCACCGGATGTCACTATCCGACGCGGCACTGATCAAGGACAACCATGTGGCCGCGGCCGGCTCTGTCGCCGCCGCGTTCGCAGCCGTCAGGCAGGCGGTGCCCGGCCTGCCGGTCGAGGTCGAGTGCGACACGCTGGAGCAGGTGGCGGAGGCGATCGAGGCGGGTGCTGACCTGATCCTGCTCGACAACTTCACGGTTGAGGAGATGGCGGCGGCGGTCAGGCTGACGGCGGGCCGGGCCAAGCTGGAGGCAAGCGGCAGGATCACGATCGGCAGTGCCCGTGCGATTGCGCAGACGGGCGTGGACTACCTTGCGGTGGGGGCGCTTACGCATTCGGCCCCGGTGCTGGACATCGGGCTGGACCTGCTGGAGTGACATGCTGCTGACCATCGATGTCGGGAACACCAATACCGTGCTCGGCGTCTTCGACGGCGCGGAGGTGGTCGAGCACTGGCGCGTCTCGACCGACCCGGTGCGCACGGCCGACGAGCTCGCGGTGCTCATGCAGGGCCTGCTGCAGCAGAGCACGTGTTTCAGCGAGCCCGACATCAGCGGGATAGCGCTGTGCTCTACCGTGCCGTCGGTCCTGCACGAGCTCAGGGAGATGTGCCGCCGGTACTACGGAGACGTGCCGGCGGTGATCGTAGAGCCCGGTGTCAAGACGGGCGTGCCGCTGCGCTACGACAACCCCAGGGAGCTGGGCAGCGACCGCATCATGAATACCGTCGCGGCCGTGCACCTCTACGGCGGGCCTGCGATCGTCGTGGATTTCGGTACCTCGACGAACTTCGACGCGGTCAGCGAGCGGGGCGAGTTCGTCGGCGGTGTGCTCGCGCCCGGCATCGAGATCTCCGTCGACGCGCTGTCCCGGCGTGCGGCCCAGCTGCTCAAGGTCGAGCTGGCCCGTCCGGACCGCGTGATCGGCAAGAGCACGGTCCAGGCGCTGCAATCCGGCATCATCTTCGGCTTCGCCGGCCAGGTTGAGGGCATCGCGACCCGGATGGCGGCCGAGCTGGTGCCCGACGACCCCGACTCGGTGACCGTGATCGCGACCGGCGGTCTCGCTCCGCTGGTCATCGACGAGGTCTCCATCATCGACGCATACGAGCCCTGGCTGACGCTGATCGGGCTACGGCTCACCTACGAGCGGAACACCGCGGACGCCCCGACCCTCGGCTGACGGCCGCTCACAGCGAGAAGCAGACAGGCCCTACCCCCGGGGGAAATATCAAACTGCCCGGGCCCGGCCGTGAGGTCGGACCCGGGCAGTCCGGGGGGAATCGCGGAAAGAACGTCAGGCGGGAACGTAGCCCGCGCCGGCGTAGGGGTCCTCGGAGATGGGCTGGATCTGCACGTCCTGGCCGAATGTCGGCGCGTCGACCATCAGGCCGTTGCCGATGTAGATGCCGACGTGGCTGATGTCAGCGTAGAAGAACACCAGGTCACCCGGCTCGAGCTGGCTCTCGGGAACGTGCACGACTTCGTTCCACAGGTCACCGGTGAAGTGCTCGAGAGTGATCCCCTCCTGCGCGTACGCCCAGACCACCAGGCCCGAGCAGTCGAAGCCGACACTCGGGCTGGCCCCGCCCCAGACGTAGGGCTTGCCGATCATGGACAGCGCCTCATTCAGTGCCTTTATACCGAGCGAGTCGCCCGCTACCGGCACGTCCGGGTAGTGGCCCGTCTGCTGGTAGATGGCCACGGCCTGCGCGAAGGCCTTGCTGTTGAACACGTTCTCCTTGGCCTGCAGCTTGGCCGCGGTAGCCGCCATGCTGTGCGCAAGCTGCTGAGCCTTCTGCTCTTCCTGCTCTGCGGCCGCGGTGGCGCGCTGAGCGGCGATCTGGGCCGAGGTGACAAGGCTGACCTTGGCGCCGTTCTCGGCCGCCAGCTGGGTCATGATCGAGGCCCGGCTCAGCATCGTCTGCGGCGTGGAGGACTGCAGCAGCTGGATCGAGGGGCTGAGCCCGCCCGACATGTAGCTCTCGACCGCGATGCTGGCGATGTAACCCTGGTCCTGACCCTCGAGCTGGGCGTCGCGCGCCGCGCTCGCGCGCGCGATCTTCACCTCGGCCCTGGCCTGCGCTAGCTGGATCTGCAGGCCGTCGAACTGCTGGCCGAGAGTGTCGATCTGCTGCGACAGGGCGTTGGCCTTGGCCACGAGCTGATCGAGCGTCGGGCTTGGCGACGAGCTGGCCTGGGCGGCGGCACCGGGAAGAAAGGCGGCGCAGGCGCCGACGCTGGCCGCGACCACGGCACAGGCGCGCCAGCCGCCAAGCGGCCACCGGGCCGGAGGCCGACCGGAAGCAATCCGGCCGCTTGCACCGAAGAACGAATGTAGTGGTACATGCCTGCGGGAGGGCATGCTGGTCACGTAGTGACTCCTCTCCTCGGCCGCCTACCGGGTTAGCTGACGGGTTCGGGCCGGAGGAGCCCTACGGCAAGCCTCAGCCAGGTCCCGCGGCCTCGGCCTGCCGATTCACCCCGGGGAACTGGTGGGTCCCCGGCTCCCTGGAGCGCGATGTGCGCCGCAGGAACTCGGCGGGTCGTAACAGGTGCCCCAGGGGTTGGGGCGACTGAAACGCGTAACAGCGTTGGAGACTAATCGAGAGTGACATGGCCGCGCGGCAAAACAGCCAAAATTTGACCTGCCTCCTGCCGGGAACCGCAACCGGCCAGATCAGCGCCTGCATTGTCCAGCGGCGTGCCCGCTCTCGCCCGCATCGTCCGCCCGGCCGGGCGCTACACTCGTATTCGCCATGTCTGCGCAGGTCAGACGGCATGTCATGGCGTCGGGGATAGCGGCGTGATCTTGCCGTGATCTGCGTCAATAACCGGGAACTTGCGTCCGCGCAACAATACGTACTGATCCGGTAACGGCCGGTGAGCAGAATGCGTTCGATTGCAGGCGTCCCGATTGCAAGGTGCTGTTTACGATGCTTACTTAAAGCCTGCCAATCATCGGGGCGACGAAGGTGGCACTCCGGCATGGACTATGCGGTACGGCGCGCGCGGACCGGCGACGTGCGCGCGATCCGGGCGCTCGTGGACGCCAACGCGCAGTCCCGGCGACTGCTCGACAAGGCGACGGTGGCGCTATACGAGGACGTCCAGGAGTTCTGGGTGGCGGCGACGCCGGACGACGAGGTTGTCGGCTGCGGCGCGCTGCACGTGATGTGGGAGGACCTTGCGGAGATCCGGACCGTGGCCGTGGCGGACGGGCACCAGGGACGCGGCGTTGGCAATCAGATTGTCGCGGCACTGCTAGATGCGGCGCTGGAAGTAGGGGTGAGCCGTGTCTTCGTGCTGACCTTTGCGGTGGAGTTCTTTCGCCGTCACGGCTTTGCTGAGATCCATGGTCAGGCCGCATCCCCCGAGGTCTACGCGGAGTTGCTGCGGTCTTATGACGAAGGTGTTGCCGAGTTCCTGGATCTTGACCGGGTGAAGCCAAACACTCTCGGCAACACCCGTATGCTGCTGCGGGTCCGATAACGATTCCTGCCCATTGATCTATAGCGGATGGCCGTCACCCGTGAGCTGGCAACAATTGGGCTGGCACGTACTCCGTCCGCCAAGCCGCAGGCCAGGGGCCATGGCTATGCCTGCGCACCGCAGGACGCAACCGGGTCGCCGATGCCGCATTGTTGTGACACCGGCAGAATGTGGCGATGATCGCGACGCTGGTGCGCGCGAGATGCACACTGGAGGCCTCCTGACCTGAATACGCCTATACAAATCGCAGATCAGGGCGGTAGGGCGCGGGGACGGGGCGGCCACCCTGGTGGCACGAGCAGTACTGGTCGTACGGCAGAATGCGGACAGACCCAAGCCAGGGCGGCGTCGGTCGTGCGGCCACGGTGCCTGCCGTACCTGCGCACCTCACCGAGTGGCCGCTCCGCCAGCTACGTGCGGAGGGAGCAGCGAACATGCAGGACATCTCCGTGCTCACGCCGCCGCTGCTCATGTGCGCCGCGGTACTGGTGGCCGTCGGCCTGTTCCTGCGGCACGAGATGGGGCGCGCCAGGGCGGGCGACAGTCAGCCCGAAGACGGCGGGCCGGAACACCAGGAGCAGTCGCAGGATTTTCCCGCCGTACCGCCGATTTCCGGCCCTGCTGCTAGTGGTAAGAACCACACGAGTGCAGACTCATCTGCTGATGGTAGTGAACGGTAGACTGCGCCGATTACGGAGCGTTACGTTCGACCTCCGGATTGTTCAGTGTGCAGTGGCTTACCATACCTAAACGGCTATGACGAATTGTCAAGTCACGCTGACGTGGTATATCTTTAACTGCTGAAAAGACTTCCCCGAAAGGCAGCGTGATGGTTCAGAAGACTGTGGTGACCGTCGTATGCGATCTCCCGCACGATGGCGAGGCCGAAGGGAACGAGACGGTTTCGTTCGCGCTTGACGGCGCCGCATACGAGATCGACGTGTGCTCGGCTCATGCTAAGGAACTGCACGATAGCTTCAGCGGTTACATCGAGCACGCGCGGCGGGTGAGCGGCGCCGCGGCAAGGCGGCGTAAGTCGCGTTCTGGCCCTGGCCGCGAGCGCAGCTCCGAAATTCGGCAGTGGGCGCGCGAGCGTGGCGAGAAGGTCAGCGAGCGCGGTCGTATTCCGGCCTCGATCATCCAGGAATACGAGGCAACGCACTAAGTTTCGTCGCGGCTGACTGCCGACCCCCTCTCGTGCGCACTGGCGCAGCTGCCAGCGCCGGGCACTGAAGGCGGGTCATGGGTCGAGCCTGCGTGCCCCGTTGACGCCGCTGCGGCGGAGTCGGCGGGGCACGTTGCTGTCTCAGTGGCTGGCTTTGCGCCGAGCGTGCCCGAATAGTCCGGCTTATGCCGCGGTGCCCCCGAGCCCACACGACAGGGCGGAGAGTTTCCGTTCCGGGGAACTTGCCGCTAAATAAAGTGATGACTCTGTTTTTGATCTACGGTGATGTGCTATGGCCATTGCTGTGGGAACGGAAGAGCAGCTGGCGGCGAAGCTCGGCGTGATCTTCCCGCATCTGGATGAGCGGCAGCGGCGCCTGGTGGCCGGAGCGGAG
>JASHOV010000628.1 GCA_030038495.1 Streptosporangiaceae bacterium | reverse complement strand
AGAACGCCAGTGGCTGAGGCACCCGATCTCGGGGACCTTTTCCCGAAGGTCGCTGCGCTGCCTGCCGTCGACGGGCGCTGGAGTTTCGGAGCCGACATCGACGCGGCCCATGACGTGCTGCCCGATGCCGATGCGCCGCGAACCGAGAAGGAGCGTGCGCTCCTGGGCTGGCTCTGCAGGTACCAGCCCTGCCTATTCGGCCGGCTCGCCGCACATGACGGCGCGGGATCAGCCGCGTCGAAGCGGCTCGGCTGCTATATCTGCTGGCTTGACGACACGGACCTCGCGAACGGGCCCGGCCATGTGGCGACGGTGATCGCGGGGGCCCGCCGACAGTGGAAGCAGGCGGCCTGGCAGGGGTGTGCGCTCGCATTCCTCGTCGTCTTCAACAGCCGGTCCCTGGCCCGGGCCAGGCCGAGCGACCAGTTGCTTGCGGTCGCCCGTGAACTCGCCTCGCTGTATCTCGTCGAATTTGCCCCGCTCAGTGTCGACACCATTTACAGCGAGGCGATACCGCTGCGGATGAGGAACGGCTCGACCCGGTTGTTCAAGTCGACCGTGCAGACCTTCTACACCGCAGCGCATGGCACCGACAGCCACGACCGCCGGGTACCCGGCGGACTCGTGCTGTCGAGTGTGGGACCCGGCCACTATGCGCACTGCCTGGTGTCGGCCGGCGCGTACCCGGATCTCCGCCAGGCCGCCGGGTTCGTGCGGGAGCTGGCCTACCGGTCCATCGGCAATGGCGGCATCGGGCACCCGCGGCGCGCCACCTCAAGCTGGCACAACCGGGTACCCACCGCTGCCGGCTGCGAGCACGTACCGGGGCGCAAGCGGCCGGGTTATGTTCCGGCGGATATGGATCCCAGCAGTTACTCCGCGACCTACCAGACCGACGTCACGCTTCCGAGCTCCATCGCATCGCGCCGCCCGTGCACCGGCGAATCCGCCTCAGACGGCGAGGTGTGGAGCGCACTAGGCCTGGATTACCTCAGTGACGTTCTGGTGCCACGGAATCACGTCAACCACGGCTGGTTCAGCGGTATCGCGGTTGCCGAGGAGGACCGGTTCGGCAATCCGTGGCAGCCGCGGCCGGCTGTCAACAGCGCCGAGTTCCGCGAGCACTACTGATGAGGAGCGACAGGCCATGCTGATCAAACCGATGACTGACGCCCAGCTCGTAGACGCGTATGGCGTCAAGTACCAGCAGATATACCCGGCTGGGGGCGACTATCTGGCGGACTGGGGCGTCGGCCGGGCGGTGGTAAAGCCACTGGGCTGCACAGGAGCGCATCAGCACCTCGAGAACGAGCTCTTTCTCATTACCAGCGGCGACGGGGAAATGGTGATCGGGCCCGAGCGCTCCCCGATCGCCGCCGGCCAGTACGTGCTCATACCGGCGGGCGAGGAGCATCAGCTTCGCAACGCCAGCTCAGAGCAGGCGCTGGAATTCCTGTCCGTCTACTGGCCGCCTCGCCTCGGTGCGCTCGGGCTCTAATCCGGCCTAGCTCGACGTCAGCTACTACTGCAGATCCCTGGAGGCTTGTCCGATGACCGCAGCGCAGATCGTGACGGCGGCGCCGCCAACGCCGAACGGGGACCTCCATCTCGGGCACCTGTCCGGCCCCTACTCAGGCGCCGACATATTCACCCGGGCCGCGCGGCTGCGCGGCCGCTCCGCGCTCTACGTCACCGGCTCTGACATCCACCAGAGCTACGTGCCGACGAAGGCCCGCCGGCTGGGGCTGCGGCCCGAGGCCATGGCGCAGAGCTTTGCCGAGCACATCGAAGCGGTCTTCGCGACAATCGGCTTCGCTACCGACAGCTACGTGCTCCCGCAGCACAGCCCGCTGCATACGCAGGTTGTGCGAGATTTCGTGAGCACTTTGTACCAGCGGGGCGCCCTGGAGGAGCGCACGGACACCGGCCTGTACTGCGTCGCGTGTGAGCGTTACCTGTTCGAGGCATACGTCGGCGGCGGCTGCCCGCGCTGCGGCGCGGACAGCGACGGCAACTCGTGCGAGAACTGCGCCTGGCCGAACGTGGTAACCGATCTGGTGAAACCACGCTGCCACGGATGCGGCGGGCGCCCGGTCCCGCGCGACTTCGACCGCCTGTTCTTCCCGCTCAGCGATTACGCGGACCGGTTGCGTGCCTACCACCGCGACGTCATCCTGAGCCCCCAGCTCGAAGCGCTGTGCCTGGACCTCCTCGACCGCGGCCTGCCGGATATTCCGGTCAGCCACCCCACCGATTGGGGCATTCCTGTACCGGTGCCGGGATTCGAGCAGCAGCGTATCTATGTCTGGGTGGAGATGGTGCCGGGGTACTTTGCCGCGCTCGCGGCGGGCCTGGCTGCCCTGCAGGGATCGCCCGGTGATTGGCGGGCCGCGTGGGGCGATCCCGGCTCGCGCGTCGTGCAGTTCTTCGGCTTCGACAACGGATACTTTCACGCCGTGCTTTTTCCGGCCCTGATGATGGCCTACGACCGCGAATTGCCGCTCCCCGCGGCCCTGCTGACCAACGAGTTCTACCTGCTCGACGACGCGAAGTTCTCCACCAGTCGCGGCCACGCGATCTGGGCGGGCGAGTTGCTGGAACATGCCGCGCCGGATGCCGTGCGCTTCGTGCTCGCCTACGACCGGCCGGAAACGCGGCGGACCAATTTCACCTGGGACCGGTTCCGCGCCCTCGCGGACGGCGAGCTGGCCGGCACGTGGCAGTCCTGGCTGGATTCCCTGTTCGATCGGCTCACCGCCCAGTACGGCGGCAGCGTCCCGGTGCAGCAGCCTGTCACCGCCTCGCAGCGGCGTTTTCTTGCCCGGCTCGAGCATCTTGCCGACGACTGCCTCGCGGCCTACGAGGCGGACGGCTTCTCACCGCAGACCGCCGCGCGCACGCTGTGCGAGCTGGTGCGCAGCTCGGCGGAGTTCTCCTGCGGGCAGCAGCGCGTGCGCGACTTCCAGCCTGACTCGGCCGAGGCAACGGCCGCTATGGTCCTGGAGGTGACAGCCGCGCGCTCGCTCGCGCTCCTCGCTTCCCCGGTCATGCCCGCCTTCGCAGACCGCCTGTGGGGAGCGCTCGGCGCTCAGGCGCCGATGACCTGGCACGGAGTGAGCCCTGCCCCGGCGGGCTGCCAGATTGTCGAGCGCGCGCCGGTATTTTTCGCACCCTTCGACGCGTCACCGGACTGATGCAGTCAGCACTGGTAGTTGGTGCGGGCGTCTTCGGACTCTCCGTCGCGCGGTCGCTGGCGGGCCGCGGCTGGCAGGTCGAGGTGGTAGACCATCACGAGCCCGGCACGCACGGGCCGTCCGCGGCCGCATCGCGCATCATCCGGTTCTCCCACGGACCCGACCAATGGTCGACCCGCATGGCCTGGCAGGCGCGGTGGGCCTGGCGCGCGCTGGAGGCAGAGACTGGATGCACGGTGCTGCTGCCGTGCGGCGTGGTCTTGCTGGCGGCCGGTAACACGCCGGGTTCCGCGTCCAGCCCGCCTCCCGCCGACCGCGCTCGCTGGGACTGGGAGGAGCAGAGCGTCCGCGTCGTAGCCGCGCAGGGGATCAGAGTGGAACGGCTCTCGCCACGTCTGCTCTGCACACGCTTCAGCGGGCTTGGCATGGACGGGATTCAATTCGGTGTCTACGAGCCCGAGGCTGGCGTGCTGCTGGCCCGGAAGGCGACCCTCGCGCTCGCTGCGTCCGCGCTGGAGCGCGGCGTCACCATCCGTCCGGGCGAAGCGGCAGTCCGCCCGGCGGCTGAGGCCGCTGCCGGCCAGGACGCCGCGCTGGTGGACGGCACGCCGTATCACGCAGATGTCGTCGTGTGGGCGGCCGGCGCCGGGCTGGTGGACTTGTTCCCCGGCCTGACCTCCGCTCGCCGGATCGATGAGGCGAGCGCATACCTGACCGGCCAGCACCCCGGCGAAGAGACCGGATCGCGAGGCACGAAGGCCAACGAAGCGAGCAGGATGCCCGTCTGGATCTCCCGGAGTGAGGACTTCTACGCCATCCCGCCGCTCGATGAGCGCGGGGTCAAGGCGGGTCCCGCCAACGGGACGCTGGCGGCCAAGATCGCGCTGCGCCTGCCGGCCCTCGCCGATGTGCCGCAG
>JASHOV010000627.1 GCA_030038495.1 Streptosporangiaceae bacterium | reverse complement strand
CGAGAGCGTCGCCGTCTACTTCGCGCGGGATGCCGGTGCGCGCAAGCCGAGCCTGGCCCGGATGGTCGCCCATGGCGTCACGCTCGTCGATCGCGGCGAAGCGGAGGCGGTCAGGGCACGGGCGCAGGCGGTGCTGGCGGCGGGGCCGCCCGCTCTGAGCCCGGCGGAACTGGACTGGCGCCGCTATGGCCTTACCGACTTGCTCGATGACCTGGCGGGCAGCACCGACGACGGCGAGACGGCCGTCATCTGCTGGACCCTGTGGACAGAAACCGCCGAACTCGCCCTGCTGCTGGCGGGCAGCTGGCTGGGCGGCGGCAAGTGGCTGCTGCGCGAGCTGCGCGCGGCGGATCCGGCGCTGGCGGCAGAAATGGTCGCGGCCATCGGCAGGCCGGAACAGCTCGCCGCACTGGCCGACCGAGTCCTGGACCGGGCCGGCGGCCGCCGGTTCGATGGCTTCCTGGCATCGGGCCGGCGCTGAGCAGGTCACTCGTTCCTGAGGGACAGCTTCGGATCGGCTCAGCGGAAGCTATGGACCCTGCAAAGTGGCCGGAACGCCGGGCGACTGACAGATAACATCCGGTTTGAGCGACGCCAGAACACTGCCTATTACCGGGTGACGCCGCCGAGCGAACGAGGCGACGTCACTTGCTCACCGCGGCGGGATGGAGGGCGGATGCGGACTGGCTCACAAGCTCGCGGTCCAGGCGGCAAGGCCAGGCGCGGCCCGTGGCGGCGGTTCCGCTCCAAGAGCTGGCTGGCGCAGCTCGGCTACGCCCTCGCCACCTTGACCGCGGTACTCGTCGTCGCCATCGGCGTGACCGGGTACGCGATCTACCAGCATCTGGAAAGCAACATCACCTCGGTCAAGGTGGGCGGCCTGACCGGTCGCACGGTCTACGGCGTGCAGAACATCCTGATCCTGGGCTCGCAGGAGCGCGCCGGCCAGAAGGGCTTCTTCGGATACGAGGCCGACCCCGAGACGGCTAACTCCGACAACCTGCTGCTGGTCCACCTCGACGCCACCCACACGCACGCCACGGTGCTGTCCATCCCCCGCGACCTGTACACCTACGAGCCGGCCTGCAAGGCCCGCCCCCAGACCGGCACCGGCATCTGGGGGCCCTACGATTACCCGCCCGGCGTACTCATCGACGGCGCCCTCAACATCGGCGGCCCTACCTGCGCGGTCGAGACGGTTAAGGATCTCACCGGTATCCCGATCGATCACGTGATCGTGTTCGACTTCAACTCCTTCCGCACCATGGTCGACGCCCTCGGCGGAGTTGATGTCTGCGTCCCGCCAGGACCCGGTTACCACGACGGCTACTCGCATCTGAACCTGTCCCCCGGCATTCACAAGGTCACCTATAACGAGGCCCTCGCATACGTGCGCACCCGGCACGCGATAGGCAGCGGCACCGAGGAGGGCACCGACGTCGCGCGCATTCAGCTGCAGCAGTCGTTCATCTCCTCTGTGGCCCAGCAGGTTGAGCACGAGAACCTGTTCGCCAACATCCCGAGCCTGCTGCGGATCGCGGACATCGCCACCAAGGCACTGACCGTCGACGAGGGCCTGGGCACGGTCTCCGCCCTGCTGAGCCTGGCCAGGTCGCTGGTCCACCTCAAATCCGCGAACATCAACCTGGTAACGGTGCCCACGACCGCGGATACCTTCGACTACCCGAACCCCACCTACCTTGATCACCTGATGGCCGTGCAGCCGCAGGACGACGTCCTGTACCAGATGGTCCGCACCGGCCAGACGTGGCACGGCCACCTGCCGGTGCAGCGCTACAGCCGGGTCAAGGTGCAGGTGGAGAACGGCACCGGGCAGGAGGGGCTGGCGGCGAGGACCAGGACCGCGCTCCGGGCGCTTGGCTTTGACGTCACCGGTATCGGAGACGCCAGCTACACGCCGACCACGACGGTTGACTATGCGGGCCTGACCCAGGCTGACGGTGCCTACACCCTGATGACAGCGCTGAAGAAGTTCCCGGCAGGCAACAACACGCTCGCCGAGCCCGCCGGTCAGGTCGGAACCGCCGGCGTCGTGACGCTGATACTCGGGGCCGACTTCGACGGGGTCAACACATCGCTCGCGCCCGAGCTAGGGCCGGCGCCTAAGGCCAGCAAGGCCGGCAAGAAGGGCAAGAAGACCGCGCCTGCGGGCACCGGCTCGGGCGGCATGGTTACAGCCGGCCAGTCCTCGGCAACGACCGGCCCGGGCGCGGTCGAGTCCCGGAACGCAGCGGCGAACATCTGCTCCGGCCTCCCGCCTGCCTATACCCCCGGCTCCCAGGGACCGCCCTAGCTAGCTGGCAGTTTCTCGAACACGTGCGCGACAAGGCGGCCGACAATGCTAGGTCCGCAGGCATAACCATGAGAGCCAAGGACGAGCAAAGTTGGCCAAGCATATAGATCTGCCGGATACCATCCTTTTCTGACCCACGGCGATTGAAACGCGCCCGCCGGAGCCGGACTCCCGCAGCCGCCGAACCAGGCGCGGAGCGCAATGGTGCAGGGACGGAGACTGAATGGGATACGGCTCACGTCGCGACGACCCCGCAGACTGGGACCGCGGCATGGACCATACTGCCCAGGTGCGCGGCCGCGACGCGTGGGACCAGGCAGCGC
>JASHOV010000626.1 GCA_030038495.1 Streptosporangiaceae bacterium | reverse complement strand
GGGTGGTGGTCGGCTCGCGGCCGCCGTTGGCGAAGATGACCGCGAAATAGGGAATGACCAGGGCGCCGACAAGGGGAATCGCGGTGAGCCAGCCCAGGTGGTTGACGAAAAGCAACAGTGCAGCGACGAAGCAGACCGTACGGATCCCCATCATGACCAGGTACCGGTGCTGGCGGTAGGCGATGTCGGCCGAGTGCCCCGTCCTGGCCTCCGTCACCACGTAAGGCTGGTCGCGATGGGATCGCGGGATGGTGCGCACGCCTCCACGGTATGCCGCCGTCGGCGGTGTTGCCAGCGCCGGGGCGCCAGCGCAGGGACGGGAACGGCGCGCGCAGGGGCGAGCCGGTTCGCGACCGCGGGGCCGGTGAGTGGTAGAGCTGGGACACACCGTCAGGAAGGCAGGAGACACATGACCGATCGCACCTATCGGGTTACCGAGATCGTCGGTACCTCGCCGGAGGGCATCGAGCCGGCGATCAGGGGGGCGCTTCATCGTGCCGGGCAGACGCTGCGCCACCTGGACTGGTTCGAGGTGACCCAGATCCGCGGGCAGATCGTCGACGGCGAGGTTGCGCACTTCCAGGTCGGGCTGAAGGTCGGCTTCCGGCTGGAGGACGCCTGACCGGTGCGGGCTGCGGCCAGTTGCCAGGAAGCACACGCCGCCAGTTAGCACAGTCGCTCAAAGCACGGGCCCGCCTCCGGGCTCGGCGCCGACGACGATACGCTCGCACGCGTTATCGTGTGCGGCTGCGGTGCTGCCGCTGCTGTGTGGGGGTGTAACCGAGATGGGTAGGTCGGTTCTGGTGACCGGCGGCAACCGCGGCATCGGGCTGGCGATTGCGCAGCGGCTCACGGCTGACGGTGACGCGGTCACGGTGACCTCCAGATCCGGTGATCCGATCGAGGGCCTGACCGTCGCCAGGTGCGACATACGGGACGCGGCCCAGGTTGACGCGGCCTTCACGGTCGCTGAGCAGGCGAACGGGCCGGTCGAAGTGCTGGTGGCGAACGCGGGCGTAACCAGGGATCAGATTCTGGCGCTGATGTCGGAAGACGACTTCACGGATGTCATCGACACGAACCTGACCGGCGCCTACCGGGTCGCCAAACGCGCCGTGCGCGGCATGATCAGGCTGCGCCGCGGCCGGATCATCCTGATCTCCTCGGTCGTGGGCCTGCTTGGCTCGGGCGGGCAGGCGAACTACGCGGCCTCGAAGGCCGGCCTGGTCGGATTCGGCCGGTCCCTGGCACGTGAGCTGGCCAGCCGCAATATTACGGTGAACGTGGTGGCACCCGGATTCGTCGAGACCGACATGACGGCCGAGCTGCCCGAGGACAGGAAGAAGGCCATCCTGGCCAACGTGCCGCTGGCCAGGTACGCAGCCACGGCTGAGGTCGCCGGCGCGGTCGCATTCCTGGCCGGGCCGGATGCCGCATATATCACCGGGGCTGTGCTGCCGGTCGACGGCGGCCTCGGCATGGGCCACTGACCGGCAGTCGGCCGGCGACTGGAAAGGATCCTCATGGGCATTCTGGACGGCAAGCGGCTCCTGGTGACCGGGGTGCTGACCGACTCTTCCATTGCGTTCCACGTGGCCCGCCTGGCCCAGCAGGAAGGCGCCAGGATCGTGCTTACCGGGTTCGGCAGGCTGAGCCTGGTCGAGCGGATCTCCAGGCGGCTGCCCGACCCGCCGCCGGTGCTGGAACTGGACGTGACCGACGTCGGCCAGCTTGACTCGCTGGCAGAGCGCGTCTCCGCGCACCTGGACCGGCTGGATGGCGTGGTGCACGCGATAGCGAACGCGCCTCAGGCGGCATTGGGCGGTAACTTCCTGGCAACCGAGTGGGCGGACGTGGCCTCGGCGATGCACGTGTCGGCGTACTCGCTGAAGGCACTGGCCATGGCGGCTCTCCCGCTGATGCCGGACGGCGGCTCGATCGTCGGGCTGGACTTTGATGCGGCCAGGGCCTGGCCCGCGTACGACTGGATGGGCGTGGCCAAGGCGGCGCTCGAGAGCACCACTCGTTACCTCGCCCGCGACCTGGGGGAACGGCGGGTCAGGGTGAACTTGGTAGCGGCCGGGCCGATCAGGACTATGGCGATGCGCAGCATTCCCGGCGCGGAGAAGTTCGAGGACCTGTGGGTCGAGCGGGCGCCGCTCGGCTGGGACATGACCGACGCCGAGCCGACCGCACGGGCATGCGTGGCGCTCCTGTCCGACTGGTTCCCGGCCACCACGGGAGAGATCGTGCACGTGGACGGCGGCGTGCACGCGATGGGTGCCTGACGGCGCGGCCGTAGAGTCATGGGATGAGGTCGTCCCGGCAGGTGACACCGTGACAGTTGTCCTGGTAGTCCGGCATGGCCTTACGGCCTCGACCGGCAAGGCGCTCACCGGCTGGCTGCCGGGCATCGAACTGGACGACCGCGGACAGCAGCAGGCCGCGGCACTGGCCAGTCGGCTGGCCGGCGTTCCGCTGGCGGCCATAGTCAGCAGCCCGCTGGAGCGCTGCCAGCAGACCGCGGCCATCATCAGCAGCTGGCACCGGTCGCTCGATACCACCGGTCAGGCGCCCGCCGTGCAGACCGACGACAGGCTGGGGGAGTGCCGATACGGCGACTGGACGGGCAAGTCGCTGCGGCAGCTGAGTCACGATCCGCTCTGGCGCGTGGTGCAGGCTCACCCAAGCGCCGTGCGGTTCCCCGGCGAGCACGGCGAGGCGATGATCGCGATGCAGCAGCGCGCGGTCACGGCGGTACGGGACTGGAACGGCAGGCTCGGCCCGGAGGCCGTCTACCTGATCTGCTCGCACGGCGACGTGATCAAGGCGATCCTGGCCGATGCGCTCGGCATGCACCTCGACATGCTGCAGCGCATTCAGGTGGACCCCTGCTCGCTGTCCATCATCAGGTACACGACGCTGCGCCCGTTCGTCGTGCGCATGAATGACAGCAGCGGCGATGCCGCGGGCCTCGCAGCTTTCGCCCGCAATCGGTCATCTGCCAAGGAAACGGATGCGCAGGTGGGCGGGGGAGCCGGAATATAGCCGTGGCCTGCCTTCCTCCCACTGCGTGTGCCGTCGCCCGCGCCGGTAGCCTGGCCTCACGGTCGGTGCCGGAACGCCAAGCACGCACGGCATA
This sequence comes from Streptosporangiaceae bacterium, assembly GCA_030038495.1. Lineage (GTDB taxonomy): Bacteria > Actinomycetota > Actinomycetes > Streptosporangiales > Streptosporangiaceae > JAJYUU01. The sequence continues at coordinate 2,468 of JASHOV010000626.1, read as the reverse complement.
CTGGCACGGGCCGAGGGCAGGCACGGAAAGCTAGCCGCGACGCGAAGGGATAGGGGTCATGCCGGTCTATTCGTACGACCCGCCGGAGCGTTTCGTCGCGGGCACCGTCGGCCAGCCTGGTGAGCGGACCTTCTACCTGCAGGCCAGGGCCGGAAGCATGACGACCAGCGTCGTCCTGGAGAAGGCTCAGGTCGCCCAGCTCGCCGAGCGACTTGACGAGCTGCTCGACGAGATCGCGCGGCGCACCGGTGGCGACACCAGCGTCAGCTCATCCGGGCTGGGTGACGACGGTCCGCTCGAGCTGCCGCTCAACGAGGATTTCACCGTGGGCGCGATCGCGCTGGCGTGGGATCACGACGGCGAGCGGGTGATCATCGAGGCGCAGGAGCTGACCGAAGACCAGCCGCTGGAGCCACTGGCCGACGACGTGCCCGAGGACGGTCCTGGCGTGCTGCGGGTCAGGATCACCGCCGCCGACGCCCGCGCGTTCTCCCGCCGTGCCCTGCAGGTAGTCAGCCAGGGCAGGCCGCCGTGCTCGCTCTGCGGACTGCCGCTTGATCCGGCTGGCCACGTGTGCCCGCGCCAGAACGGGCACAGGGTCGGGCATGGCTGAACCTGCCGCCGCTGATGGGCCGGCACCGGCCGAGCGCGCAGAGGATGCGGCGCCAGGCGTCGCCCACCACGGGGTTGTCCAGCACGGGGTTGTCCAGCACGGGCTGACCGAGGCCGAGGTGCTCGGCCTGCTCGCGGACGGCGAGCTGACCGTCCACGGCCGGCTGGCCGATGCGTCCAACGCGACCCTGTACTGCCAGATACGCGGGGAGGGGTCCACCGCGGCCTGCGTCTACAAGCCGGTGGTCGGCGAGCGGCCGCTCTGGGACTTCCCCGACGGCACTCTGGCCGGGCGAGAGCTGGCCGCGTACGCGCTGTCCAGGCAGGCGGGCTGGGACGTTGTGCCGCCGACGGTCTACAGGGACGGCCCGTACGGGCCGGGAATGTGCCAGCTGTGGATCGAGGCCGACACCACGGTTGACCTGGTCGCCCTGGCCAGGCGGACCGACCATCAGGGGCTGCGGCAGATGGCCGTCTTCGACGCGGTAGTCAACAACGCGGACCGCAAGATCGGGCATCTGCTGCCGGTGCCTGACGGCCGGCTATACGGCTGTGATCACGGAGTTTGCTTCGGCGTCGAGTACAAGCTGCGGACCGTGCTGTGGCAATGGCGCGGCAAATCGCTGCCAGAGCCGTCAATCAGGGCATTGCGGCGTCTTCGGGAGTCCCTGGACTCCGGTAGCCTGGCGGGCGAGCTGGCCTGCTGGCTGACGCCCGCGGAGCTGACGGCGACCCAGCAGCGGCTCGAGCTGTTGCTTGAGCACAAGGTGCACCCGCTGCCGCCGTCCGACTGGCCGGCCGTCCCCTGGCCGCCCATATAGGGGCATAGCTCGCGAATGGTATAGTGGCCTGGTCGGGACCGGTCCGGTCCGCAGGCCCGGTCGGCCTTGCAGGCAGCCCCGGTCTGCTGCCAGCAAGCGCAAACGGTGCTTATCGGCGTCCTCGTTTCGGTCCGATAATCGCCAGGTCACCGTCGCATCACGATTGATACCGGCAGCCGACAGAGGTCTCGACAACGGACCTTCCGGACGTAAGATCACCGCACGGCCGTCTTGTGACGTGCCGTTGTGCCGGGGCGGCTAGCCCCCCCGCAGTCAAGAGCCGACAAGTCGGTTGCGGATCACAAACATAAGGAGGAGAGAGCAACGATGCGGACACGCACACGTGGTTCTCTGGCCATCGCGGGCCTCTCAGTGCTCGCGTTGACCGTGGCCGCCTGCGGCGGCTCAACGAAGTCGGGCACGAGTACCGGGACCGTCTCGGCCAGCTCCGGAGTCCAGGGACTTAACCCAGGGACCGGCGCCCCGCAGAAGGGCGGCACGCTGAACATGCTCGGCGTCGGCGACGTCGACTACATGGACTACAACGCCAGTTATTACACGATCGGCTACCTGACCCAGCGGCTGTGGCTGCGCAACCTGTACGCCTACCCGGCCATCCCGGGCAAGGTGGAGACGATCGCGCCGGACCTGGCCACCGGCATGCCGGTGCTGAGCGACGGCGGCAAGACCATGACGATCACGCTGCGCTCGGGCGTGTACTGGAACACCAAGCCGGAGACGCCGGTCACCGCGGCCGATGTGATCCTGGGCGTGAAGCGTTCCTGCAACCCGACCCCCGCGCACTTCGGCGGCTTGGCTGACTATGAGGCCGTGGTGGTGGGCCTGACGACGTTCTGCAACGGGTTCGCGAAGGTCAGCCCGACGTCGCTGTCGGCGATCAACGCTTACATGAACACCAACCAGATCGCGGGTCTTTCGGCCAGCGGGCAGACGCTGACGGTGCACCTGACCCAGCCGTCGAGCTATCTGCCGGGCGCGATGACGATGGACTCGTGGGCGCCGGCGCCGCCGCAG
>JASHOV010000625.1 GCA_030038495.1 Streptosporangiaceae bacterium | reverse complement strand
GGTGCGGCCATCGTGCTGCTGGTCCTGATCTTGCTCCGGTCGGCAGACGTCACCACCGTGTGGCGCAGCCGGCGTCTCGCTAGCGGCGCGGCCGCGGTCGCTTACTTCCCGTGGGCCGTGTTCCGGTCGGTAGTGCGGTTCATCCTGCTCGCCCCGCTGGCGCTGCTGTGCGCGGGCGGCGCGGCCGCCATCGCGGTCCTCGCCGAGGGATCCTCTGTGCTCCCGAAGGCCGGCGGGTGGGCGGCCGGCGCGCTTGTTGCCTGCTACTGCCTGGGTCCGGGCTCGGCCGCCTGCCGGCGGCCGCTAAGCCGGTTCTACGGCTCGATCACGAAGTCCGCGTTCGGCGCAACGGCCGGCTTTGCGGGTCTGGCCGCGCTAGCGGCGGTGGCAGTGGCCGCTGCGGCAGCGCTGGCGCCCGGCTACTGGCCCGCCACGCACCTGGGTCAGCAGCTGCAGACCGCCTCACTGGGGCACTCGTTCCTCAGCCAGTTGCCGTCGAGCCTGACTCGGGCAGGCAGGCAGGTCCTGAACTGGGTGGGGCACCGGCTCTGACCGCATGGATCTGGGGCCTGGCACTGGGCCGGGTGCGTCAGCTCGCAAGCTGAGAGGCCACCTGCCCGCCGACCGCTCGCCTGGGCTCCGGTGCCGACCGTGCTTCCGGCACCGACCTTGGCTCGGCCAGGCCGTGAGCCTCCGTCACCGGCAGCGGCCGGACCAGGCCAAGCGCCATCACCTCGTTGGCCAGCCGGACGCGCCGGTTCGGTCCCTCGGCGATGCGCAGCTTCTGGTACAGCCGCAGCAGGTGCTGCTTGACGGCGGCCTCGGTGACGACCAGATCAGCCGCGATCTCGCGGGCCGTGGCCGGGGCGACGAACGCCTCGTCCGACAGCGCGGGCTGGCACAGGGCAGCCACGACGTCCACCTCGCGCCTGGTCAGCTCGGGAACGGCCGACCGGCGCAGGCCGATCTCCTGCAAGATGGCCTCGGCAGGCAGCCCGCCTACCTGGCAGCGCTGCGAGCCGAACGACAGCACGTCGCCGTTCTCCAGCAGGCGCTGCGCTACGACCCGGCCGTTGACGCGGGTGCCGTTGCGCGATAATCCCAGGTCGCTGACATAGGCGTAAGGACCGCGCCGGACGATCTCGGCGTGCAGCTTGGACACACTCGGGTGGTCCAGATGCACATCGACGCCCTGGCCGCGGCCGACCGTCGTGACGTCGGGGTGGAGCAAGATCGTCTCGCCGGTGCTCTCGATGTGGATGTGGGGGCTTTCCATGACGTTCCTCGGGCATGTCCTCGGGGGTAGTGAGGTGTCACCAGGTCGCTACCCGGCATCCGGGCTGTCTATGCCTCGCAGGCGGCGCCGGATATGCAGGCATCGCCGGCTTTGCCCGACGGCACGTCGGGACGACCCGGGTCACGCAAGTACACTGCCCAGCGAGCCGTGCGCAGGAGGAAGCTAGATGGCGGATAAGCCGGCCAGGGGCCTGGCTGACGTGGTGGCTGCATCCACCGCCCTGAGCGACATCGACGGCCAGGTCGGCCGCTTGTCCTACCGTGGATACGACATCAACGAGCTGGCCGGGAACGCCAGCTTCGAGGAGATCGCCTACCTGCTGCAGCGCGGCGCTGCTCCCGATGACGCCGACCTGGCTGCCTACGAGGCCGAGCTTGCGGCGGGACGGGAGCTGGGGGCGCTGGCTGTCGCCGATCTGGCCGGCATTGCCCGCCGCCAGCCGCCGATGGCTGCGCTGCGCAGCCTGGTCTCGCTGGCCAGCGCGGACGATCCCGATTCCGGGAGCAACGAGGCCGCCGCTAACCAGCGCAAGGCCGCCAGGCTTACCGCCCAGCAGCCGGTGCTGATAGCGGCTTACCACGCCGCCCGCACCGGCAGGGAGCTCGCGCCGCCCGACCCCGGTCTGGACACGGCGGCCAACTTCCTGCTCCAGCTCTCCGGCAGCAAGCCCGACCCGCGCGCAGCCGAGATCCTCGACACCTGCCTGGTCCTGCACGCCGACCACACGATGAACGCGTCCACGTTCGCGGCTCGGGTTTGCGCCGCGACCCTGGCCGACATGCACTCCGCGGTCGTTGCGGCGATCGGCACCCTCTCCGGACCCCTGCACGGGGGCGCTAACGAGCAGGTGATGCTCGGGCTCGAGGCCATCAGGAAGTCGGGCGGCAATCCGCTGGACGCGGTCAGCGCGCAGGTGACGGCACGGCTGGCCCGGGGCGAGAAGATCATGGGCTTCGGGCACCGCGTCTACAAGACCGAGGACCCCAGGGCGGCGCACCTGCGGCGCATGTCCGCCGAGCTGGCGCAAGGCTCGGGTGATGACACCTACTACCGGATGTCCAGGCGGATGGAGGAGGTGGTGTTCGCAGAGAAGGGCCTGTACCCGAACGTGGACTTCTACGCCGCCACCGTTTATCACTACCTGGGCATTCCCACCGACCTCTTCACGCCGGTCTTCTCGGCCAGCCGGATGGCCGGCTGGACGGCACACGTGATCGAGCAGCACGCGGACAACCGGCTGATCCGGCCAGACAGCGAGTACATCGGCGTCAGCGGGCGCGCCTGGGTCCCGCTCGGTGTGCGATGAAGCATTCCGCCAAGGCAGCCGCCAGGCTCGCGCGGGAGCGCGAGAAGCTGGATCGGCGGCTGGCCGCGCGGGGCGCGTCCGCAAGGCGGGGTGTCTCGGCCGGGCGGGGTGTCTCGGCCGGGCGCGGCGTCTCCGCCGCCCCG
>JASHOV010000624.1 GCA_030038495.1 Streptosporangiaceae bacterium | reverse complement strand
ACCCGGAGCTGGAGGCGAAGGTCCGCGATGTCGCCGGCCTGTACCTCGCGCCGCCGCAGAACGCGGTGGTGGTCAGTATCGACGAGAAGTCCCAGATCCAGGCACTGGACCGGACCGCGGGCACCGCCACCAGGAGTTCCTGCGGTTCCTGAAGAAGGCGGCCGCCGCCGACCCCGATGTCGAACTGCACGTGGTCGCCGACAACTACGCCGCGCACAAGCCCCCTGCGGTGAAGGCGTGGCTCAAGGAGAACCGGCGTATCACGCTGCACTTCACCCCCACCAGCTGCTCCTGGCTGAACATGGTGGAGGTCTTCTTCGGCATCATCACCCGCCAGGCCATCCGCCGCGGCAGCTTCCGCTCCGTCAAAGACCTCACCGCCGCGATCGCGGCGTTCATCGACGCCTACAACGACCGCTGCACCCCGTTCACCTGGACCAAAGACGCCGACGAATTACTCACGAAGATCAGCCGGCCGAAACCAGGCCGAACAGCAACCAACGGTACGCGACACTAGGAGACATGATCGACGTCCTGGTGATCGTGTTCCTGGCTGCCGGAGGGATCCTTCGCGGGTGGCAGGCTCGTCGCGCTTGGCTTGATCCGCAGTGGGTCGCTCCGGCGGAGCTGGGTCTGCTTCTAGCACCGCTTGGCCGCCGCGCCAGGCTTGGTGCGCCGCGTTCCATCGCCGTGCAACCGGTCCTGCTGTTCTCGGCCGCCTTGGTTATGGCGATCGCAAGCGCGACCCACAGGATGGGCCACGGATCTAGCCGCTCTCTGACTGGCCTGGCCCTGCTGGCTGTCGTCGGCGTGCTTGCTGGCGGATGCCTTATTATCTCCACGGTATGGCTTTCCTGGCCGAAGTGGATTATTCCACCGCAGTTTCGCAGTAGTCGCGACGGTAGACCCGAATGACGAACCTCACGGGGTGCCGGCCGGGCGGGGAAACCCTGTCGATTTGCCAGGGAAGCGAGCAAGGATCGGAATGATATGAGCGGCTCGAACGAGGACGCAGTGATTGTCCTCACGCGTGCTTCTGGGTGGAAGCGTGATGCGCTTCGCGGCTATCAGGTGGTGATCGACGGTGAGCCGGCCGCGAAGATCAAGCGCGGCCAGACGCTGAGGCTGTCGATAGCTGCGGGTAGTCACGAGGTCTTCATGCGGATCGACTGGTGCCGCAGTCCCACGGTCGCGGTGGAAGCTCACCCAGGCGAGATCATTGAGATGTCATGTGAGCCGGGCGGCGCTGCGTCCGAGGGCCTGAACGCCGTAGTAGGAGGCGCGCGCGGCGCATACATTCGGCTCACGCTGGTGTAGCTTCGCCCGCGCACGAGTAGCGGCGTCTTACCAGGCACGGCCTCTGCGGCTGGACCTAACCCCAAGGACAACCCGCCGGATCACGCTGGACTTCACCCCGACCGGCTGCTCCCGGCTCAACATGGTCGAGATCTTCCCCGGATCGTCGCACCGCCAGGCCATCCGCCGCGGCACCCTCTGCCCAGTCAAAGACCGCACCGCCATCGGCACCTTCATCAGCGCCCGCAGCGGCGGCTGCACCCCGTTCACTCGACCAGGGACGTCGGCGAATTACTCACGAAGATCAGGTAGCCGATAACGGACCGTAAAGGAACTAACGGCACGCGAGACTAGGTGGTGCTGCGCGACGGTGACCGCAAGCGGCTGGGTGATCTGGCTTGGCTTCCGTCCGTGCCATCAGGTCTGGCGAGGCGGCCAGGACCATGCCGCTCGGCGCCGACGGGATGCCGAACGCGCGGATCGCCCGGAGGGTCCGGGTGTCGCGGCCGACGGTGACCGGCGAGCGGGAACAGGCGACTGGGATCACGCACTGTTCGGCACCGACCCCGACCTGGCCGCGGAGGTCTGCCACGTGACGCTAGGGCAAATAGCGGAGCAGGAAGAACTGACCCAACCCGAAAATGATGGCCCACACTCCGAACGCGCGCATCACCCAGACGGGCATCCTCGCGTAGAGCCGGCCGGTCACCGGCTGCCCGCGCAGGCGGTAGAGCATCCGGCTGGCTAGCCCGCCTGAATCAGTTACCAGGACGACGCCGATGGCCACGCAGAACAGCATGAAGACCACCTGCCCGACCTGGACATGGCCCTGCGCGTCCATAGCGCCTCCCGCCGGAACACCTGGACATCCCCGCCAACTAACCCATCTGGCCGGATGCTAACTATCTTCTCAGGATGGAACCACGACCATAAACCTGCCATCCAGACGCCTGGCCGTTCTCACGGCCCGCCCCCCTGGCCAGCCCAGGTTCCGAATAGAGCATCAATAAACTTGTAACACGCGGCATCTAGGCCGCGGCCGTCAGCAGGCCGACCGGACCGCGTCGGCGAGTACCTGTATGCCCCGCTCCAGTTCGGCGCGGCTGGAGGTGAGCGGGGGCAGCAACTTGACCACCTCGCCGCGCGGGCCGCACGTCTCGACCAGCAGCCTGCGCTCGAATGCCGCCGAGCAGACCTTGTCCGCGACGCCCCCAGTCTCGAACGCCAGGCCCCAGGCCAGGCCACCGCCCCTCGGCCGGAACGGGGCGCCCGCCGACTCGGCCAGTGCCGCCAGTGCGCGGCCGATCTGCTCGCCCTTGGCCAGGGTGTGGACGCGAACTAGACCGTCATATAGCTATTTCATAGCGAGAATATGTTTAGACATCACTTAAAATAGTCCGCATCAGTTCTCGGCGCCGGCGATCGCGGTCAGCGTCTGCTGGCCGCTGATCCGCTGGCCCCGGGTCATCAGCCGGTAGCCGAGGTAGCCCAGGCCGGCCACCACGAAGGACATCAGCAGCATGACCGTCGCCAGCGCATTCAGCGCGGGGCCGCCGTTCCCGCCGTGCTGTGTCGAGTAGATGATCACCGACATCGGCGTGTTGGTCGCGTTCGACGACAGCAGATCGACGATGACGAAGTCGTCGATGACCCCGGAGAACACCAGGATCGCGCTGGCGAAGATGGCCGGCATCAGCAGCGGCAGCATCACCCGGCGCATGGTCTGCAGCTGAGTTGCGCCCAGGTCGGCGGCTGCCTCCTCGTACTGCTTGCCGATCGTGACCAGCCGGGCCTGCACGATGATCGCGGGCCAGCTCACATTCCAGGTGACAAGTCCCAGTACCTCGGCGATGTTGCCCAGTCCTAGGTCCTTGAGGCCGGGCATCTGCGTGAAGATGAAGAACATCGCCACGCCGAAGATCAGCTCGGGCACCACGAACGACAAGATCATGAGGAAGTTGAAGCTAGACGGAAGGAACCCGCGCCAGCGGTTGATGCCGAGGGCGAACGCGACCCCGAGAGGGACCGCGATGATCGTGGTATAGGCGGACAGCTTCAGTGTCTCGATCATCGCGCTGTGCAGCTGCGGGTTGTACCAGATCGAGTTGACCTTGTCACCCCAGTACCACCGCCAGGACAGGCCCTGATAGGTCGATTGCGACTTGCCCTTGTTAAAGGAGAACAAGACGGCGATCGCGATGGGTGCCAGCGACCAGAGCAGGTACACCCAGGTGAAGCCCTCGAGGAACCACGGATGGCGCCACGGGTTGCGGAAGAGCCCCGGCTTCGTGCGCCCCGTTCCCGTCCTGGTGGCCACGGATTCCTTGATCACGGTGCTGGTCATGACGCCACCTGGGAAGACCGGTTGGTTGCGGCCACGTAGTAGATCATGGGGATCAGCAGCACGAGCAGCACGATCAGCGACAGGATCGCCCCCTGCCCGGCGGAGGGGGTAGACAGCTGGCCCTCGATGAGGTTGCCGATCATCGAGGTGTTGCGCGCGCCCGACAGCAGCTGATTGGTGTAGTAGTCGCCGAGCATCGGCAGCACCGTGATCAGCATGCCGGTGAGGATCGGCTGTCTCGACAGCGGCAGCGTGACCCGTACGAAGGTCATGGACCGGCCGAGGCCGAGATCACGGCCCGCCTCCAGCAGGGCCGGCTGGATGCGGTCCAGGCCGGCGTACAGCACCAGGATCAGGTAGGGGATGTAGCCGTAGACCAGCCCGAGTATCACCGTGTACCAGTGGCCGAGCAGCACGGGCGAGCCGAACCCGAGGAACGACATGACCTTGTCCGCATAGCCGCCGGACTGCAGTAGATCGATCCAGGCCAGCATGCGCATCATGTAGCTGATCCAGAAGGGCGCGATCAGCAGTACCAGGAAGAAGCCCTTGCGGCGGCCCGCGAACCTGGCCACGAAGTATGCCGCCGGATAGGCGATGATCAGGCTGAGCAGCGAGGCGATGACCACGTACCAGATGGTGCGCCAGGCGATCTGGCCGGCGAACGCCCCGGATCCGACGAGATCGCGAATGACGTTCGTGAGGTTCGCCGAGCTCCAGGTGAACGGGTTATAAACGGCGACAGGCGACTCGGTCTGCCGGTCGAGCTTGCCCTCGCCGATCGCGAGCATCGCGTAGAACGGGATCACGAACAGCACGACCAGCCAGATCATGCCGGGCGCGGCGAGCAGGATCCAGAACCACTTGTTCGGCTGGTAGGGCCTGGGCTTGCGCGCCGGACGGCCGGCGGCCGTCGGCGGGGGTGAGGTGACGGGTGGCTCGGGCGGAGCCTGGATCGCCACGTCAGATCCCGTTGCTCACGATGAGGTAGGCCTGCTGCCACAGCGCGTCGGCATCGACGGGAAGCTGCAGCTCGCCCACGCCCTTGCGGAAGTCCTCCGGCACCACGGCGGTCGTCATGAGGCTGGGCGGCAGGATCTGTTCCTTCACGAGCAGCTCCGGGGTGATGGTGGTGATCGGCTGGATGTAGCCGTTCCAGCTGATGTTCTCCAGCGCCACCGGCTCGTCCATGAGGTAGTTCACGAACAGGTGCGCCAGTACCGGATTGGAGGAGGCGCGCAGCACGGTGTTGGTGTCGTTGGCGACAGGGCCCTTGCCGTCCTTCGGGAACCAGTAGCCGACGACGTCGACCGGCACGCCCTTGGGCATGTACTCAGGGGCGGCGGCCATATCGCCGGACCAGGCGTGGTGGATCCAGGTCTGGCCGTCAGGGACCTCGCTGTAGTCGTTGTTGTCGATCTGCAGGTTGACCAGGTCGGCCAGGTCCACCAGGGTGTTGCGGGACAGGTCGATCTGGTCCTTGCTGGTGGTGTTGAGGTTGTAGATCCCGTTCATCATCAGGCCGAGGCTGATGTCCTCGCGGTAGTCGTCCAGGATCGCGATCTTCCCTCGGTACTTGGGCTGGAAGAACATTTCCTTCCACGGGTTCCGCTGGGCGTACGGGTTCAGGTCGACCAGGTCCTTACGCCAGGCGATGCCGGTGGTGTAGATCGTGTACGGCACCGTGTACTGCCAGCCGAGGTCGTAGTACGGGTTCTGGAAGTCCGGCCAGGCCTGGCCGATGTTGGTGATGTAGCTGTGGTTGAGCGGCTGGATCAGCTTGCCCTCGATCAGGTCGCCGAGCACGTCGATCGTGGCGCCCATCAGGACGTCGAACTTCAGCCCGCTGCGCAGCTTGGCCAGCGCCTCGTTCATCGTGTTGAACGTGGTGACCTCGACCTTGCAGTTGTACTTCTTCGCGAAACTGTTGACGCAGGCCTGGTTGATGTAGGCAACCCAGTTGTAGACCTGCAGGGTCGCCCCCTTCTCCGGGGCCAGCCCGCTGGGGATCGGCTTGTCGCCCGAGGTCGGCCACCGCACGGGGTGGTTGGGCCGCGGCAGCGGGATGTTGTTCGGGCCGACCAGGTAGGGGGCGCAGGCGTCGAGGAGCGATGCCCCTCCGGCTGCGAGCAGGGTGGCGGCGAAGCCCCGGCTCAGGGCCTCCCGCCGGGATAGACCAGGCGCCCGTCGTGAACCGTCGGGCCGCCAGCCTTCGCGTGGGTGCATCTACCGCCACCCTTCTCGCTATCACGTCCGGCCAGAGGCTGATCCTGACTGAACGTTCCGTCAGTCCTATTAGTTAGTGACCAGGATTACCCGACAGCCGGGCCGGCGCAAGGGTTTTCCGGATAACGGTTTCGAAAGCGTACCTTCCGGGCGCAGACCGGTCGGCCTCGTTCCGCGTCAGCAGGCTCGTTCGCGTCAGCCACCCACGGCCGCGGCGAATGCGGCGAAGTTCGCGACGAAGCGGTCAATGTCCGCCTCATCATGCTGGACGGAGATCAGCCACTGCTCGATCTTGCCCCATGGCGGCAGGAAGACGCCGCCATTGTGCTGGAACAGCCAGTGCGCGTGGCTGTAGGAGTCCCGGATGCTGAGGAAGTCGCGGAAGTTCCGCACGGGCTGGCGGGAGAACACCACGCAGCCCTTGGCGCCGACGGACACCACCTGCGCGTTGAGCCCGTTCCGCGCGATCTCCCGTTCCAGGCCGGATACGGCCCGAAGGCGCAGCCGCTCCAGCCGCTCGTATGCCTCGGGCGTCGCGACCTCGTTCAGCATGGCCCGGCATGCGGCCATCGCCAGCGGGTTGCCGTTGAACGTGCCGACCTGCTCGTAGTCACCATTGGCCACGTGGCCCATGACCTCGTCGGTACCGCCGATGGCCGCGGCGGCCACGCCGCCGCCGATGGCCTTGGCCAGGCAGACGATGTCCGGCGTCACCCCGGTGTAGCCGGTGGCGCCGCCGGGGCCGGCCGTCAGGCCGGTCTTGACCTCATCGAACGTCAGCAGCGCGCCGTGCGCGTGCAGCAGGATCTTCAGGCCCTCCAGGTAGCCGGGCTCGGGCGTGATGATCCCGGCGTTCATCATGATCGGCTCGAGGATCATCCCGGCGATCTGGCCGGGGTGAGTTTCCAGGGTGCGCCGCACCGCGTCGAGGTCGTTGAAGCCGACTATCAGCGTCAGGTTGGTGATGGCCGCGGGAATGCCAGCGCTCGACGGCACTCCGCGCGGCTGCTCGGCCGGGCCGCGGTCGTCGTCCTCGCCGTCGGGGCAGACCGACAGCTGCACCGAATCGTGATGCCCGTGGTAGCACCCCTCGACCTTGATGATCAGATCGCGGCCCGTGATCGCGCGCATGAGGTGAACCGCATCCATGGTCGCCTCGGTGCCGGAGTTCGCGAAGCGCCACTGTGGCAGGCCGAAGCGCCCGGCCAGGTTCGTCGCGACCGCCAGTGCGTTCTCGGTCGGCTGGGCGAAGTGCGTGCCGCGCGCCACCTGATCCTGGACCGCCTTGACGATCGCCGGATGCCCGTGGCCGGCGAGCGAGACGCCGTACCCCCCGTGCAGGTCGACGTACTCATTGCCGTCGACGTCGTAGAGCTTGGATCCCAGGCCGTGGCTCAGCCAGACCGGCTGCGGGCGCGAGATCTGCCAGTTGGAAACCACCCCGCCCGCAAGCGCTCCTGTGGCCTCGCGCGCGAGCCTGCCCGACTCCGGCTGCCGCTCGATGAAGATCTTTTCCTGGGCCCGGATGATCGTCGTCAGG
>JASHOV010000623.1 GCA_030038495.1 Streptosporangiaceae bacterium | reverse complement strand
CCGGCGCTGAAGCTCAGGCACCAGGTCCCTGGTAATCCCCTCCAGGTCATCAGGAATGACGCCTGGCCTCAGCCGGAACCCGCTGATGCCCGCCTGCTGCCACTCCAGGATCAGGTCGGCCAGCCGGGCCGCCGTTCCGGTGAACACCGCGGCATCGCTGTCGAAGACGGCGCCCGCCCGGTCGTCGAGTCGCGTCTTGCGGCTCGCGGCGGTCGCGGCATCCGGCCCGAGGAACACCGCCAGGTCTGCGAGCACGTGCACGGTGTCGCCGGTCCGGCCCGCGGCATCCTGCGCCGCGCGGATCTCCGCCACGATGCCCGCCGCCTCCCCGGCGTCGCGCGGAGTGACGAAGCCGACATCGGCTACGCCGGCGATCAGCCGGTGCGGGGTCGTCGCGTGGCCGAGCGCGGCCACAACCGGCTGGCCCTGCGGCGGCCGGGGCGTGATGGACGGACCCTTCACGCTGAACCAGCGGCCCTCGAAGTCGATGTAGTGCAGCCTGTCCCGGTCGATGAACCGGCCGGTGGCCACGTCGCGGATCTCCGCGTCGTCGTCCCAGCTGTCCCACAGTCGCCGGACCACCTCGACGTAGTCGGCGGCCTCGTCGAAGGCGTCCGCGATAGCCGCGGTACCGGCGGGCCCGCCGAGGTCCGCGCGCGCGAGCGGCGGGAAGTCGCGCCGCCCGAAGTGCGCAGCCTCGTGCCGGGCCAGCGAAACCCGGGCCCGCAGCCCGGCCCGGCCGCCGCTGACATAGTCCAGCGTCGCGATCGCCTTGGAGACATGGAACGGCTCGGTGTGCGTGACAACGACCGTCGGCACGAGCCCGATGTGACGGGTGACCGGCGCGGCCCTGGCCGCGATGAGGACGGCATCCAGCCGGCCGCGGACCTGATCGGAGCGCGGGTCAGGCGCGCCAAGCCGCGCGGACTGCAGGCCGAGCCCGTCCTCGATCGTGACGAAGTCGAGCAGCCCTCGCTCGGCCTCGCCGATGACATCCACCCAGTACCCGGCGGTGAGCAGTTCGGCCGGCCGGGCCCGCGGCTCCCGCCACGCCGCCGGGTGCCAGCCAGCGCCGTCGAGAGCCACCGCCAGGTGCAGGGAACGGGCCGGGGCGGGGGAACTCAGGACCTTCTCCTCTCGGTCACCGGGCCGAGCAGACCGGCTGAGCTGCGCCGTACTCTCGCGTGCGGGATCCGATCAAATCCAAATTATCTCGATCGATATTATCGAGTTAGCTACGGAGCAACGATACGACCTCGCAAGATTTAATTACAACTTTTCAGACTGACATAGTAGGATTTTCTGCATCCGAACTCCCTCATGCCAGGAGCTACCGAACGTGTCAGCGCCACTCACCCTCAGCAGAGCAGGCGGAATCGCGGCCGCAGCGGCGGCCTGCGCGCTGGTGCTCTCGGCCTGCGGCTCGCCCAGCCCGTCTACGCCATCCACCGGTTCGTCAGCTGCCGCGAGCGCGGCCGACGACGGGACCTACAACCTTGGCCTCATCACCCCGACCGGGGACATCGACCCGCTCACCACGACCCAGGTCGACACGATGTTCGCGGTCGGGCTCGCCTCGGCCCAGCTCATCATCGCGAGCCCGAGCGGGAAGCTCGAGCCGCAGCTGGCGACGTCCTGGACCCCGTCAGCGGACAAGCTGTCCTGGACGGTCACGCTGCGATCCGGCCTGAAGTTCAGCAACGGCAAGCCGCTCACCGCTGCCGACGTGGTCTCCACCTTCGACAAGATCCTGGCCCCCAACAGCCAGTCGCCCGCCCAGTCCAGCTTCGCCGGGATCGTGAAGTCGGTGACCGGATCCGGCACGACGGTGGTGTTCCGCCTCGATGAGCCTTACTCAGACTTCCCTTACCTCCTGACCGGGGCTAACACCTGGATCCTCCCGGCGGGCTTCAAGGACACGAACTGGATCAACGACCCGGTCGGGGCCGGCCAGTTCATCCTGGAGAAATACACGCCGGGTCAGGGCATCACGTACAAGAAGAACCCGTATTACTGGGATGCGTCGGCGGTGAAGCTGGCCGGCATCGACGCGACGTTCTACTCCGACAGCCAGTCCGAGCTGCTGGCGTTCCAGAGCGGCCAGATCGACCAGTTCAGCCCGGAGGGTGACGCCCAAGCCGCGCAGGCGGCGCTGGGCACGTCGTACCGCCAGCAGCGGGCGGGGTACGCGAAGTTCGACGCTATCGTCTTCAATGTCACCAAGCCGCCGCTCAACGACGTGGCCGTGCGGCAGGCCGTCGCCTGGGCGCTGAACCGGCACGCGATCGTCCAGACGGTGTACGGCGGGGAGGCCACCGTCGGCAACGACGTCGCCACGTTCCCCGACTACGCCATCCAGCCGCAGGGCCTGACCGCCCGCTCGGCCGACCTCACCAAGGTCAGGCAGCTGCTCGGCAACCGCGTCGTCAGCTTCACCATCACCACCTACACCGACGAGCAGACCTACGCCCAGCTGATCCAGCAGCAGCTCGACGCGACCGGCCGCTTCAGCGTGAAGCTCGACGTGCTACCGGAGGCTGCCTACTATGCCAACGGCTCGGACTCGCCCTGGCTGACCGCGCCGGTGACGATCACCGACTGGGCGGACCGGCTGCCCGCGCAGCTTTACTCGCTGATCTACGCGGCCGGCAGCTCCTGGAACGCATCGCATTACGCGAACACGCAGCTTGGCACGCTGGACAACGAGTACGAGGCGGCTACCACCACGGCACAGCGGCAGACGCTCGCCAATCAGATCGCCGCGATCGAGTGGACCGACGTCCCGGTAATCATCGCCGCGTTCGAGGAGAACGACGTCTACCTCGGGAGCGCGGTCCACGGCGATTTCCCCAACGGCGAGGACTTCTCCGGGGGCTTTGACTTCCGGGGGATCACGGTCTCGAGCTGACCAGGCCGGGAAAGCGTCAGGATGGCGAGGATCAGATGACCGCGGCGAGCCCGCGCGGGCTCGGCGCGCTGTCCGAGCGGCACACGAGGATCGTGGCGCTGCTCGGCAAGCGCCTGATCCAGATCCCGTTCGTGCTCCTGGCCGTCTCGATCCTGACGTTCTGGCTGATCCAGCTCGTCCCCGGCGATCCAGGGCGGAACGCGCTCGGTCAGTACGCCACGGCGGCGCAGGTGCATGCCTGGGACGTGAGCAACGGCCTCACCGGGCCGGTAGCGGTCCGTTACCTTAACTGGCTGCGCGGGTTCTTCACCGGCAACTGGGGGACGAGCTTCGTCTACGCGGTGCCCTCGCGGGGGCTGATACTCGGCCACCTGCTCAACAGCGCGCTGCTCGGGCTGTACGCGTTCGTGATGATGGTTGCGGTCTCGCTGGTACTGGGCTCGGTCCAGGCCTACCGCGAGGGGCGGCGCACCGACCGGGCCATCACGATTTCGCTGATGACACTCTCGTCGGTGCCGGAATTCGTCACCGGGGTGCTGCTGCTCATCGTGTTCGCCGTGTGGCTCAAGGCGGTGCCGATCCAGTCCGGCGCCGATGCGACCGGGACCTTCGCCCAGCGGATTCACGTGATGACGCTGCCTGCGGTGGTGCTCGCCGCTTCCTACCTGGCCGTGCTCACCCGAATGGTGCGCACCGGCACGGCCGGCGCCATGACCGCGGCGTTCCACCGGACTGCCGTGCTCAAGGGACTGCCTGCCGCCGTGATCGTCCGGCGGCACGTCGCCCGCAACGCGCTCATCCCCACGCTCTCGCTGCTGGGCATCTACTTCGGCGGCCTGCTCGGTGGCAGCGCGATCGTGGAGACCCTGTTCAACTATCCCGGCCTCGGGGCCCTGATGGTGATTGCCGCCGAGCGCAAGGACGTCGTGCTGCTCACCGATGGCGTGATGGTGACCGGAGTGATCGCGCTGCTCGCCCTGCTGCTGACCGATGTGTGCCTGATCCTCATGGACCCGCGCATCCGATTCGAGAACACGGGAAGCTGATGGACTTCTTGGCCAGGGGACGGCCGGAGACGGTCGCTGACCGGTCCGTGCCGGAGCCGGTGGTCGTCCCTGACGCGGACCGCGATGCCGGCGAGGGGCCGGAAAGCGGCGAGACCGCCGGAATCGGCACCGGGCGCCGGCGCGTCCGCGCGCTGCTGCGCCGTCCGACGTTCGTTATCAGCGCGCTGATCGTGGCCTGGTGGGTGGGCGCCGCGGCAACCTGGCGCCTGTTCGGGCTGAATCCGTACGTCAACACCGGGCACCTGCTCGCCGCACCGAGCTGGTCGCAGCCGTTCGGCACCGACGACCTTGGCCGAAGCGTATTCGCCAGGACCCTGGCCGGGGCGCAATCGGCGCTGGCCGTCGGGCCGCTCGGCGCCGTGTTCGCCACGATCCTGGGCAGCGCGCTCGGGGTCATCGCCGGCTACTTCCGCGGCTGGGTCGACACCCTGCTCATGCGCCTGTTCGACGTGCTTGTCGTGCTGCCGCCGCTCATCTTCCTGATCATCGTGGTCGGAGCGTTCGGTGCGTCGACGCCGGCGCTGATCGTGATCATCGGCGTGGTCTTCGCCCCCGGCATCGCTCGCATCATCCGCGCGGCCGTCCTCGCCGAGATGGGCAAGAAGTACGTGACCGCGGCTAAGGTCCAGGGCGAGTCGGCGTTGCGCATCATGGCCACCGAGCTGGTGCCCAACGTGGCGCCCACGATCATCATCCAGGCCACGCTCAGCCTGGCCGCGGCCATCCTGATGACCGCCACGCTGTCGTTCCTCGGCCTCGGCGCCCAGCCGCCGTCGCCGGACTGGGGACTGGCGATCAACGACAATCGTGCCTTCATCGAGAGCGCGTGGTGGACCGTGCTCTTCCCCGCCGCCGCGGTCGCCTCCCTGGTCGTCGCGGCTCACCTGATCGCCGACAACCTCAAGGAGGCGTGGTCGTGAGCAATCCGGTCGTGTCGGTGGCGGACCTCACCGTCTCCTACCGGACCCGCCGGGGCATGGTGCCGGCCCTGCGCGAGTTCGGTCTCGTCATCGGGGCCGGAGAGTCCTACGGGCTGGTCGGCGAGTCGGGCTCCGGCAAGAGCACGGCCGCGCTGGCGCTAACCCGCTACCTGCCGCCGGGCACGGACGTCACCGCGGCCGAGCTGTCCATCGCGGGTATCCCTGTGCTCGGGCTCGACCCGGCGGAGCTGCGGGCCTTCCGCGCGAGCACGCTGGCAGTTGTCTACCAGGAACCGGGGCTGGCGCTGAACCCCACGATGCCGGTCGGCAGCCAGATCGCCGAGGTCTACCGGCTGCACGGCGCCGACCGCGCGGCCGCCAGGGCCGCCACCCTGGCGGCGGTCGAGCGGGTCCGGCTGGTCACCGCGGAGGCGATCGCCGGGCGCTATCCGCACGAGCTGTCCGGCGGCCAGCAGCAGCGCATCGTCATCGCGATGGCCCTGGCCAGTAAGCCGCGGCTGCTCATACTCGACGAGCCGACGACCGGCCTGGACAGCCAGGTCGAGGCCGAGATCATGGCGCTGGTCGACGGGCTGCGCTCCGAGCTGGGCTTCGCGAGCATCCTGATCAGCCACAACCTGCCGCTCGTGGCCGCCCATTGCCAGCGCGTCGGCGTGCTGCAGCGCGGCGGCCTGGTGGAGGAAGGCGCGGCCGCCGACGTGCTGCTGGCGCCGCGGCATCCCTACACCCGCGCGCTGATCGCGGCGCTTCCTGACATCGGCGCGAGACGCCACGCCGGCCCGCGGGCCACGGCGGTTCTCGCGAGCCGGGCGCGGCCGCCGGACACGCCGCAGTCACCGTCCGCGGTGGCGGAGCCGCTGGTCACGGTGGCGAACCTGACCAAGCGGTACCACGGCAAGACAGCGCTGCGCGACGTCTCGTTCACGGTCGGCCGCGGCGAGGTGCTCGGCCTCGTCGGCGAGTCGGGCAGCGGCAAGACCACCCTGGGCCTGAGCGTGGCCGGGCTGACGCGCTACGACGGCAGCGTCAGCTTCGCCCTCGCCGACCGCCGCCGCGGCCGTAAGGTGCTGCCGCGCGTTCAGGTCGTCTTCCAGAACGCCGATGCCTCGCTCAACCCGCGCCGCACCGTCCGGCGAGTACTGGCCCGGTCCATCGAGCTGCTCGGCGGCAGCCAGAGTGTCGAGAGCCTCGCGGCCCGGACGGGCCTCACGGAGGAACTGCTCGACAAGCTGCCGCATCAGCTGTCGGGCGGGCAGAAGCAGCGGGTCGCCATCGCCAGGGCCTTCGGCGGCCACGTGCCGCTGGTGATCTGCGACGAGCCGACGTCGGCCCTCGACGTGTCCAGCCAGGCCCGCCTGCTTGACCTGCTCGCCGAGCTGCAGGAGCGCACGGGGGTCTCGTATTTGTTCATCTCGCATGATCTGGCCGTCGTGCGTCAGGTTTCCGACCGCGTCGGAGTCCTGTATGACGGAGAGCTGATAGAGCTGAAGGACGCCGACCAGATCTTCGAGCGGCCCGAGCACCCGTACACCAGGGCCCTGGTCAGCTCGGCGCTCGCGCTGCGCCGGCCGGCCGGCCGGTGACCACCGGCAGCCGACAGAAGGAAAGGACCTTATGCCGATCGAACCGCGCTCCTGGATCAATCCGGGGTTCTGGATCAACCTCAGCATGCTCGCCGGGGACACTGGTGAGCCGGCCCGTCGGCATCTGCGGGACCTGGAGCACTCGGTCCGGCGGCTGCACGTCACCCTCGGCTGCCACGTCACCAGCCAGCGGGACGCCGAGCTGCGCCGGGAGACGCTCCGGCTGATCAAGCAGGCCGTCGCCGGCCGCGACGCCGCCGCCAGGGCCGCGGTATGAGCGCCCGGCACGCCCATCTCACCGCGTTCCTGACCGGCGTGGGCTACCACGAGTCCGCGTGGAAGCTGGCGGACCCGGCCGACCTGGCCGGCCCCGCCCGGTTCGGCGTGCTGGAGCGGGCGGCACTGGCGGCCGAGCGCGGGCTGCTGGACGCCGTCTTCTTCGCCGACTCCCCCGGCCTCGCGATCTTCCGCGCCCGGTACTTCCCGCAGGTCGGCTTCGACCCGCTCGAACTCCTGGCAGCGCTGTCCCGCACCACGACGCGGATCGGCCTGATCGCGACCGCGTCCACGACCTACAGCGCGCCCTACGACCTGGCGCGCCGGCTCGCCACCATTGATCACCTGTCCGGCGGGCGGGCCGGATGGAACATCGTGACCACCCGCTACGCCGGGGCGGCCGGCAACTTCGGGCTCGCCGCCCACCCCGACCCGGCGGACCGCTACGCACGGGCCGAGGAGTTCGTCGAGGTCGTCACGCGGCTGTGGGAGAGCTGGGATGCCGACGCGGTCCTCATCGATCAGGAGAAGGGCGTCTGGGCGGACACGGACCTGATCAGGCCGGTCGACTTCCACGGCCGCTTCTTCGATGTCGGCGGTGCGCTGACGCTGCCACGCTCGCCGCAGGGCCGGCCCGCATTCGCCCAGGCCGGCTCGTCCGGACCCGGCGTCGAGCTAGCCGGGAAGACCGCCGACCTGGTCTTCACCGCGCAGCCGGACATCGCGTCCTGCCGTCGCTTCCGCGAATCGGTCCGCGGGGCCGCCGGCCGCCACGGGCGCGACCCCGACGACGTGCTTGTGCTGCCCGGCGTGGCGTTCGTGCTCGGCAGCACCGAGGCCGCGGCCCGGGCGCTGCGCGCAGATCTCGAAGACCGCGTCGACCCCGAGTTCCGCTGGCGCAACCTGGCGCACAACGCCGGGCTCGACCCCGAGCTGATCGACCCGGACGCGCCGCTGCCCGCGGCCGCGCTTACGGCGGCAAGCCGCACCAGCCGCACCGACGAGATCGTGCGGCGCACGCGGGAATCCGGCAAGACCTTCCGCGAGCTCGCCGGCGAGCTCACCGGCCTGCCCGGCGGCCTGGAGTTCACCGGGACGCCGGAGCAGTTCGCCGACCTCATCGAGGC
>JASHOV010000622.1 GCA_030038495.1 Streptosporangiaceae bacterium | reverse complement strand
GACCGACTGGCCGGTGACGCTGGTGTTACGGCCGTCGCCGAACATCCAGTTGTAGGCCGTGATGCTGCCGCCCGGCTGGAAGCCCAGCGCGCTGAAGTTCACCGAGGTGCCGGCGACTACCGTCTTCGGGCCGATGATCGTGGCCTGCGGTGCGGGCTGCTGCGTGCCGGTGGGCGGCGAGACGACGCTCCACTCCTCGCCAGGCGACCACACGGCGGAGGCCCAGGAGGCCAGGCTGACATCGGGGTCGTACTCGACCCCGATGGGATCGCCGGTACCGCCGAAGTCGCCGTTGACCAGGTTGACCGTGCCGTCCGAGTTCACCCCGACGACGAGGCCGACGTGGTCGGAGTACTCGCCGGCGTTGGCCGACCAGGTCGGGTAGAACATGATCGCGTCACCGACGGCGAGCGTGGTCGGGTCCGAGGTGATCGTCTCGCCCTGCTGCTGGCCCCAGGCGTAGAACGAGTTAGCGCCCGCGTTGAGCGTGTTCATGTCGGCGGTGACGCCTGCCTGCTGCCACACCCACTTGGCGAAGTCGGCGCACCATGTCTCGTTCATGTCTTCGACGTTGAAGGCCGTGTTGAGGCCGCAGCCGTCGGCGTTAGCCGAGAATCCGGCCACCATGGTGGAGAACGGGTTGCAGTCGAGGGCGAACGTCTGCGACGAGGGGGTGTCGCTGACGCCGACCTCGCTGAGCGCGATGTTGGCGATCGTCTGGCCGACTGAGGTTCCAGCGGTGCCCGCCGCCTGCATCGCCGCATTCGTCTTCGCGGCCCGTATCGTCTTCGCGACCTTATTCTGCTTCGCGACCTGTGCGGTACTGCAGACCGACGCGGGCCTGGCGATGCGCCACCGATGAGCGAGGGAAGCTGGCAGGCCCGAACCGCAGCCGGGCAGCCCGAGGTCCACCAGACGCCAGCCACCGTTGGCGTTCTCGCGGAACACTGCGCCGCTGCCGCCGTCCTGGAACGCCGTCCGCAGGGTGGCATTGTCGGATTTGGCGGGGCCGAAGGCCGCGGTCGCCCAGTTGGCGCCCTTGTAGGAGCCGGTGTGCAGCGTGCCGGCTTCTATCCGGCCCACTGCGGCCGCGGGAATGTGGCGGCTCGCAGCGAAGACGTGGGAGAGCTCACTGCTTGTGGGCTCGGGAGACCGGCTTGAGGTGGCGGCCTGCGCCGCTGACGCTGCGGCCAGGCTCGCCGTGAGAGCTACGGCACTGGCCATAGCCATCCATCTGTAGAGCTTTCGTCGTTTCACGGATGTGTCCCTCTTCTGCGCGCGGCTTCGTGAATGACTGACGGAAACCGGTATTAGCCGGTAATTTTCTGACGGTAACAGGCCAAGGCCGCCAAGTGAAGAGGGAGCGCGAACGGCCCTACCAGAGCGGAACGGGACCGCCGCCGAGCGGATAGTGACCGGGCAGCTTCTCGCCCGATGTGGCCCGTTCCATCCGGCGCCGCATCCCGTCCGACAGCGCGTCGGACTTGATCATCTCGAGGAACAGCGCGGTCGCGTTGCCGAGGTCGAAGAAATCGCGCTGCCACTCCCACTGCCAGTTCCCGCCGTACCGGAACCAGCTGCCGCCGATGCCTGCGACCTCGTACCGGCTGCCGTCCGGCCGCCGCGCGCCCGAGACCTGCTTCCAGAACCCGACGACCTCGCCCTGCAGGTCGTCGATGAGCACCCGCTGATACGGATACGACCAGCCGTCCAGCCCGCCCATCTCCAGCGCCAGCGCGATGTCCCTGATCTGGTCACGCCCCGCCACCATGAACTCCTCGCCCGGCCCCATGTTCCAGCCGTACGTCGCATCCGCCGTGTACATCTGGGCCAGCGGCCGCCAGTCGCCCGTCTCCTCACAGCGCCGGTTGGCCGTCAGCCATCGCTGCACCATCTCGTCAAGTTCCATGCGGGGGAACGAGGCCATCGGTGGTTCTCCTGGTCAGTCGTCGAGCAGCTTCAGTGCCTGAGTAGGGCAGTAGCGGACGGCGGCCTCGACCGCGGCGCGCTCGCCGTCGGGCGGCCGCGGATCGGTCACGCTGACCTTGCCCTTGCGCGGCACAGAAAAGACCGCGGGCGCCTCCAGCTCGCACATCGCGTGGCCCTGGCACAGGTCCAGGTCGACCTCGATCCGCATCACGCGGCCGCTCCCGCCTGCGGGGGCCGGTCGTCTGGCGCACCGCTGCGCCGGCGGTAGCGCACCACGCACGGCCGCGCGAGCTGCACCACCATTTTCGAGTGGTCGTTGCGATAGGACTCGGATGGCTGCGCGAGCTCGAAGGTCCAGTCCCGCAGCAGCACCGAGAAAATGGCCTTGAGCTGGATCATCGCGAAGTTCGCGCCCACGCACCGGTGCCGGCCGGCACCGAAAGGGATCCAGGTCCAGCGGTTGATCAGGTCCTCCTGCCGGGGCTCGGCGTAGCGGCGGGGGACGAACGCGTCCGGGTCGGGGAAGTCCGCGGCGATCCGGTTCGAGATCGCCGGGGTCGCGCCAACCAGCGCACCGGCGGGGATGCGGTAGCGCAGGACCTCGAGTTCCCGCGTCGCGGCGCGCAGCAGCAGGATCAGCGGCGGATGCAGCCGCAGCGCCTCCTTGATCGAGTCCTCCAGGTGCGGGATCTCGCGCAGAGCCTGGAAGCTGACCTGGGCCCCGTCGGCATAGAGCGCGTCCAGCTCGGCGACCACCGCGCCGAGCTGCTCGGGGTGGCGCAGCAACTCGATGAGCGTCCATGCCGCGGTGCCCGAGCTGGTGTGATGGCCGGCGAACATCATCGAGATGAACATGCCGGTGATCTCGTCCGCCTCGAACACGGCCGATCCGTCGGTGTTCTTGATCGACATCAGCACGTCGAGCAGGTCGCGGGTGTCCCGGTCCGGCGGACCACTCGCCCGACGTCCGGCCATGATCTCGCGCACCAGCTCGACGAGTCCCCGTCGGGCGGAGTCCCGGCGGCGGAAGCTCTCGATCGGTGCGTACGGGTCGACGAAGGCCAGAGCGTCGGTGCCTCGTTCCAGGTCGTGATAGAGATCAGCGAAGCGCCGGTCGAGCTGGTTGCGGAACTTGGCGCCGATCAGGCACGCGGACGATGTGTAGATGGTCAGCTCGGCGAACCAGTCGAGCAGGTCGATCTCGCCCGCGTCGGCCCAGCCCGCGACCATCCCGCCGACCTCGTCGGCGATCGTCTGGGCGTGCCCGCGCATCATGTCGCCGCGCAGCGCCTGGTTGTGCAGCGCCTCGCGACGCCGCTCGGGAGACGCGTCGAAGACCACGCCCTGGCCGAAGATCGGGGTCATGAACGGGTAGGCGCCCGCCTGGTCGAGGTCCTCGTCCGGGGCGCGGAAGAAGAACTCGTTCGCCTCCGCGCCGGACAGCAGGATCACCGGCCGCCCCGCGAGGTCGAACCGGCCGACGTCCCCGCACTCGGCCCTGACCCGCTGCATGAGCGCGATCGGGTCGCGGCGCAGTTCCTCCAGGTGCCCTTCGCCCGGTCTGCCGCCGGAGACCAGACGCGGTTCCCGCGGGGTCACGTCGTTCCCTTCCTGGCCGTCAGCGGCGCCTCCGGCTGAATCTCGATCAGAGTGAGGTGGGATCCGCGCGGGGTCGAGACGATGGCGGTCACGGCCGCGGCCACGTCGGAGGGGCGCAGGAAGTTCGAGTGCCGGGCGAGGCCCCACTTCGCCCAGTCGTCGAGCACGGCCTGCAGCGTCTCCGGCTCCCAGGTCGTGCCCATCCCGGTCATCGTCGGGCCGGGCCGCACGACCGATACCCGCACCCCGGTGCCTTCGAGCTCCATCTGCATGGCCTGCGCCATCCCCTCGATGCCGTGCTTGGACGCGACGTAGCCGCCCATCCGGGGCCGCGGGGTGCGCGCGACGTCGGAGGAGATGAGGACGACGTCGCCGCGCCGCCGGCTGACCATGCCGGGCACGATCGCCGAGATCAGCCGGTGCGCCCCGACCAGGTTTACCTGCACGTGGCGCAGGAACTCCTCGGAGTCCGCCTCGTGGATGAGTTCGGCCTCGAGGTCTGCGGCACAGTTGATGAGGATCTCCGCCGGCCCGAGCTCGTCGGTCGCTGCGGCGGCGAAGTGCTTCACCACCTCGCCGTCCGACACGTCTAGCGGCAGTGCGATGGCCTCGCCGCCGCCCGCGCGGATGGTCGCCGCGAGTTCCTCGCACCGGGCCGTGCGCCGCGCGCCCAGTGCGACCGGGTGCCCGGCGGTGGCCAGCGCGATCGCGGTGGCGGCGCCGATGCCGGAGGACGCGCCGGCGACAACGGCGGTCCGGCGCTGCGGATGCGGCTCGAATCTGGGCATACTCAGCGGACCTTCACGCGAACCGGCAGGGTGGCGAAGCCGCGCACATTCGGCGAGTGCACCCGCTCGGCCCTGGCCTCGTCGATCTCGAAGCGGCTGACCCTGCTGGTGAACTCGGTGAGGGCGACCCGCGCCTCCAGCCGCGCGAGGTTTGCCCCGAGGCAGTAGTGCCGGCCCGATCCGAAGCTGATCAGCGCAGAGGTGTCGCGTTCCAGGTCATAGCGGTCTGGATCGGGGAACACGGCCGGGTCGCGGTTGGCCGCGCCGACCACGAGCACCAGCCGGTCTCCGGCGGGCACGGTCCGGCCGTGGCTGGTGAAGTCCTTCGTCACCGTGCGGGCGAGCATCTGGCTGGGCGAGTCGTAGCGGATCGTCTCCTCGACCCACGGACCGATGAACGTCGGGTCGGACATGGGCATGGCCAGCTGCTCCGGGTTGCGCCAGGCCCAGTACAGCGCGCTGGCCAGCAGCTTGGTCGTCGTCTCGTTGCCCGCCACGATCATCAGGAACAGGAAGCCGACGATCTCCTCGTCGGTCAGCCGGTCGCCGCCGTCGACCTCGGCGTCGAGCAGCGCTGCGGTCAGGTCCGCGCCGTCCCGGCCGCCGTCCGGGCGGGCCCGGCGGTCGGCGACCATCTCAATGAAGTAGACGATCAGGCTGAAGGCCGCCTCGGAGGACGCCCTCGGCACCGCCATCACGCCGTCCTCGCGGTGCAGCAGGGTGTCGGCGTGCCGGCGCAGCTGCGCGCGGTCCTGCTCCGGCACGCCGAGCATTTCCGAGACCACGTCCATGGGCAGCTTGCCGGCGAACTCATCGACGAAGTCGAACGTGTCCCGGCTCAGGCAGGCATCCAGGTGCTTGCGGGCCAGGTCGCGGATGCGTCCCTCCAGGTCCTGCACCCGTCGGGGGGTGAACCCCCTGGACACCAGCGCCCGCATTCTGGTGTGCCGCGGCGGGTCCATGGCCAGAAACGACATGGTCCTGGTGGCGCGCGAGCCCCAGGCCGACGGGTCGAGCGAGACGCCGTTGACATTGGAGAACTGCTCGGTGTCGCGGAACGCGGCGGTGACATCCTCGTGTCGTGACAGGGCCCAGAAGTCGAGTTCCTCGTTCCGGTACAGCGGTGCCTCGTCGCGGAGCCGGGCGTAGACCGGGTAGGGATCGTCCTGGACCTGGTAGTCGTACGGGCTGAAGCTGACCGCTGGATGCATCGTTACCTCATAATCAGCTCGGCCGCATGATCAGCTCGGCCGCGTCGGCCAGCCGGTCGGCCATGTGCTCGTACGTGGTGTAGCCGAGGCCCGCCTCGACCATCGCGCCGAAGTACGCGAGCTCGAGCAGCCGGGCCGCCGGGGTGCCCGGCCCGGCCGCGGCCTCGATCCGCTGGCGGATCTTCATGCCGATGTACAGGCGCAGCTGGCGGACGTCAGGCTCGCTGCCGAACATCGCCGCGGTGCAGCCCGCAGCCAGTTCCGGCTCGGCCACGAGCAGCGCGAGTTCTCGCAGCACGGCAACCACGCGGCTCGTGGCCGTTGCCGGGCTCGTGGCCGTTGCCGGGCTGGCGGCCGTTGCCGGGCTGGCGCCCGCTGCGGGGCCAGCGGCCGCTGCGCTGCTGGTGTCGACCGGCGGCAGGGAGTTCAGGCGCCGCCAGAAGATCTCGGTGAGCAGATGGTCCTTGGATGCGAAGTAGGTGTACGCGGTGGCGGCCGCGACTCCGGCCCGACGGGCGACGTCGCGGATGCTGAGGTTCTCGTAGCCGGACAGCCGTATCTCTTCCGCGCCGGCCTCGGTCAGCCGGCGCACCGTGTCGGCCTGGCGCGGCGTAAGCAGCCGGCGCGTCGGCTCCGTTGCCAAAGAGTCGGACATGTGTCCAGACGTTAGTCCGGACATCGTCGGCGCGCAAGACCGAGCCCGACCGAGGAACAACAGCAGGCACCCACCGTGGTGCAAAGAGCATCGTCGTCAAGATGTACCAGGAGTCCGCCGCGATCTTGGCCGGGAGTTGCCAGGGACCATGGCGGTTCGCGGAGCATTTTGGCTGGCGGGACCACAATGCTCCCCGTTAGTTAGGTGCCCGGCTCACCGTCTTGGCTCACGGCCAGGGGTGATTGGTGCCGCTTTGCACCGCCCGCTGGCGCTGCCGCCGGCCGCTCGGGCCGCCGGCTGGTCTCGGGCCGGCGCTGCGAGGCCGCGGGAACAACAGCAAACTGCCCCCTGATGTCGTGAGTTCAACAGCAGGTACCCACCGTTGTTGTTTCGCAAGACGCGCTACCGCGGGGTCGTGCGGCCGCGGCCGCCAGTTCAGGGCCGTGACTGGCCAAAACTGGAACGTGTTCTACTATGAACGGCATAGTCGGTCCTGGACCAGGGAGAGCTGATGTCAGACGGCGGACCCGAGTTCGACCTCGTGATAGTCGGCAGCGGGGCGGCCGGACTGGCCGCGGCGCTGACCGCGGCGCGGCACGGGCTCAGCACCGTCGTGATCGAGAAGACCGAGTACTACGGCGGTTCCACCGCCCGGTCGGGCGGCGGGGTGTGGATCCCGGGTAACTCGGTGCTCCGGCAGGCGGGCATCACGGACAGCCCCGTGCAGGCGAGCGCCTACCTCGCGCACGTAGCGGGGGAGGGCGTGCCGGAAAGCCTGCGCAACGCGTTCCTCGAGCACGGCCCGGCAATGCTGGACCTGGTGCTGGCCAGCACGCCGCTGCGGTTCGCCTGGGTGCCGAACTACTCCGACTACTACCCCGAGGCGCCGGGGGGCAAGTCCAGCGGCCGGTCGATCGAGCCGGTGCCGATCGACGGGCGGATCCTCGGGCCCGAGCTGGCCCGGCTCCGGCCGCCGTACCTGCCCGCGCCCGCGGGGATCACCGTCACCCAGGCCAACTACCGGTGGATGAGCCTCGGTACGTCCCATCCGCGGGCCATCTGGACCACGGCCAGGGTGACGGGACGCATGATCGTGACGAAGATCCGCAAACGCCGGCTGCTGAGCATGGGCCAGGCACTGATCACCGGTCTGCGGGCGGGCCTGGCCGCGACTGACGTCCCGATCTGGCTGAACACGGCGGTGACCGGGCTGGAGATCGCCGCTGACCCAAGCACGGGCGACCCAGGCACGGGCGACCCAGGCACTGGCGACCCAGGCACGGGCGGTCGGGTGGCCGGGGTACGGGCGACGCGCGAAGACGGCTCGGCCGTGGTAGTCCGGGCCCGCAAGGGCGTGCTGCTCGCCAGCGGCGGCTTCGAGAAGAACGACGAGATGCGCCGGCAGTATCAGCGTCCGCCGATCGGGATCGACTGGACCGTCGGATCGCCAGGAAATACCGGCGAGGGGATCCGCTTCGGTGAGGCGGCGGGCGGCGTGCTCGAGCTGATGGATGACGCGTGGTGGGGGCCGTCGATACCGCTGACCGGCGGCCCGGTGTTCTGCCTCGCCGAGCGCAGCCTGCCGGGCTGTATCTTCGTCAGCGGCGCCGGCGAGCGGTTCGTCAACGAGTCGGCGCCGTACGTGGATGCGGTGCACGTCATGTACGACAGGCACACCGACGACAACCCGCATATTCCGTGCTGGCTGATCGCCGATCAGCGGTACCGCAACCGGTACGTGTTCACCGGCATGCCGCCGCGCAAGCCGCTGCCGCGCCGCTGGTATAAGTCCGGCGCGGTGTTCCGGGCCGACTCGCTGGCCGAGCTGGCCGGCCAGATCGGCGTACCGGCCGACGCGCTGGCCAAGACGGTGGAGAAGTTCAACGACTTCGCCCGCACGGGCAAGGACGAGGACTTCGGGCGCGGGGATTCCGCGTACGACCACTACTACGGTGACCCGAACTGCAGGCCCAACCCGAACCTGGCGCCGCTGGCCCAGCCTCCGTACTATGCGGTCAAGATCGTGCCGGGTGACCTCGGCACCAAGGGCGGGCTGCGCACCGACGAGCGCGCCCGGGTCCTGCGTGCGGACGGCAGCGTGATTGAGGGCCTGTACGCGGCCGGCAACACCAGCGCGATGGTGATGGGCCGCAGCTACGCCGGGCCCGGTGCGACGATCGGCCCGGCGATGACGTTCGGGTACCTGGCCGCGCTGGATGCGGCCGGCGTGACCGGGTCGCTCGGCCTGCACCACCCGGAGCCTTCCGGCGGAAGCGCTGCGTCCGCCGGTGACGGAATAGAAGAATAGAGCTTATATAGATAGATACGTGGCGCTGGACGGCCTGGGCGGGATCTTCTACTCGACGGATCCGGCTGGCGGTTAGTCGTTCCTCGGCGCGACGTCTGCGGACGCCCGGCTTGTCGTGACGAGCTGACCCGGTCATCCACGAGCGCCGCGCCTTCCTGCCAGCGGTCTTGGATGGTCCGCGCCTTCCGCGAGCTGGCTTCGTGAGTAGTCCTGCGCCAGCTGGACCGCTCCGGCCCCCAGGATGAGGTGCATAGGCAGGTCATGCCGACGCACAATGCGCACCAGGATCGAGCTTCCGCAACCCCAGAATTGCCGCTCTGGAGACGTTGTAGACACCCCAGAAGTTGGTGTCTAACTGCCGCCGGAAACCTTGCTCTGGCCCGGTCTCCACCGGGCTACGTTCGCATAGCCGGCATTGTTGACCACCACTTCAAGGCGGCCGAACCGCTCCAGAGCCGCATCGAACGCCGACCGGACCGCCGCCTGGTCGGTGACATCCACCGGCACGCGAGCGTGATGGCCAGCCCCGGGGGTATCCGTCGGTGCGCGGTCGGCCCGCACGTCCTCTCCGCGTCCGGGCCGCGGGCCGTGCAGCCACGCAGTGGCTAGCCCGAGCCGCGCGTCGACTGGCCGCGCAGGCGGTGCAAGCGCACCCGGATCCGGCGCTCGAGCAGCGCCACCGGCACCGCGACGATCGCACCCGCGGCCAGCGGCAGCGCCGGATCGGCGGGCGCCGCACGCAACTGCCCAGCGCTCAGCGCCGCGTCCAGTTCCGCGGCGGATCGCCCTGGTGCGCGGGCGCGAGTCGATGCGGCGGAGTGCCCGGAGGACAGCCCCGCCTGGCTGAAGGTGGACGGTACCGACAAGACCCTGATGCGGCTGATCGGCCAGATGACCAGGATCGCGCGGCCGATGACCGAGCTCTCGGGAATCGTGCCGTCTCGATCCCACGGCACGCAGGCCGCGCCGCTGATGCCGCAGTCGTGCAGCCGGGAGTCCGAGGAGTCGCCGCGGTTGTCGCCCATCACCCAGATCCGGCCGGGCGGCACCACAACGCTGAACTTGATGGCCGACGGCTGGCTGCCCGGGTACAGGTAGGAGCTTTCGTGCAGGGGCACGCCGTTGACGGTAACTAGGCCCTGCGCGGTGCAGCAGGCCACATGATCGCCAGGCAGGCCGATGACGCGCTTGATGTAGTCGGTCTGCCCGGAGTCGTCGCCGAACAGGCTGAGGAAGTTGCGGTAGATCCGGTCCAGCGGGTCACTAATCGCCGCGACCGGCGGGTCCCAGTTGCCCGCGCCATCGAACACAAGGATGTCGCCGCGGTGGATCTGGCTGATGTGCCCGACGAGCTTGTTCACCAGGACCTTGTCGTTGACGAGAAGCGTGTCCTCCATCGATCCGGTCGGGATGAGGAACGGCTGAACCACGTAGGTCTTGACCACGAGGGCGATCACCACGGCAACCGCGACGAGCACGACGAACTCGGTCAGCCACGACAACCGTCGGGCCCGCCGCGGCGTAGCTGTCTGCTCCACGCTGTCGTCGGCCGACTGAGCTGGCTCGCCGATCACCCCTTCGCCCTCCACGGCCGTCAGCCTAGTACCCGCATTTCGTCGCGAAGACGGCGCCAATCCTCGTGGCCCGCCTGCTAGCCGAAGCGCACGATCGCAGGTTTAGCGGCGGCCGGATTAGCTGAACCGGATCGTCTCCGGGTCGACGGCGGTCGGTTCGCCGGGTGCAGCGACGAAACCTGCTCCTGCGCCCGGACTCTCGTAGGCAGTGATGGTGTAGCGATCGGCGCGCTTGGTCCGCACGCCGCGAGGAATGCTCAGCGTGCATCGGAAATAGCTGCCGCGAGCGTGCCAGGCGCAGTTGACGGTGACCGGCCTGATCCCGGGTCCGCGCAGGGTCGCCCGGACGTCGTGGGCCCGGGCCAGTGCGGTGCCGATTCCGCGCGAGATGGATCGCCCGTTGGAGCCGACCAGCCCGAACACGACGTAAATCACCCGGCTCGACCGCGCCACGGCCGACCCGGGCTGCGGAAACTCGAATCCGCCGAAACCATAGGCGACCTTGTAGATCGCGTGCACGGGGAGTGCGGTATTGCCGGCCAGGTCCTCCGCGCCGCTGCAGGTCGCGGTGAACACGCCGAGACCGTGCGACCCCTTGCCGGTAACGGTCAGCGTGCCCGAGTTCTCGATCGGCGAGTACTTGTCGCTGACCAGGCAGCCGGGCGTCGGCACGTCGCCCACGGCGTACACGTGCCCGTTCTTGACGCCGTTCACCTGCATCACCGGCCGCGTGGTGTCCAGCGGGCTGAAGCACCCGTCGATATAGCTGTTCGAGCTGGTGCCGTCGGGCAGGTGACGTCGTCCCAGGTCACGTCGGCCAGGTCGGCACCGGTGAGGGTAGCCCCGGTCAGGTTCGTGCCCGTAGTGAGCGTGGCGCCGGTCAGGTTGGTGCCGTCGAAATCCGCGTCGGTGAGATTCGCGTAATAGGTGTAGGCGTCGGCCAGGTCGAGGTCAGACAGGTTGTCGCCGACGAGGCTCGCGTCGATGAGGTAGACATCAGGGCCGAGCAGGAATCCCGAGCGCAGCTGCCAGTTATCCGGGAGCGACGGTGGCGTACCGGTAACGCCACCGGACTGGACGCCGTCGAGGTTCGCGCCGGCCAGCTGGGTCTCGGCCACGATCGCACCTGGGAGCTGGGCTTTGTCCAGGTCTGCGCCGGTGAGGTTGGCGCCGGTGAGATCCGCGTTGTCCAGCGCAACCGAGGCGAGATCGAGACCGGCCAGGTCGGCGTTGGTCAGGACGGCCCCCGGCCCGATCTGGTAGCCATTGGCAAGCAGCCAGTGCGACGGGTATGAGGGGAGGTTCGCCGGAACGCCGGTGATGCCGCCCGACACGACGCCGGACAGGTCGCCGTTGTACGCCATGACCATGCGGCCTACAATGTCATATTAAGGTGGAGTTAGTGGTGAATCCGGCGGCTCAGCCCGACGCCAGGATGAGGCCGCTTGTAGGTACGCCCGTGCCCGCGGTGACCAGGACCGGCCCGTCACCGGGCACCTGGTTCGCCGCGGAGCCGCGGACCTGCCGTACACCCTCGGCGATCCCGTTCATCCCGTGCAGGTAGCCCTCGCCGAGCTGGCCGCCGTGCGGGTTCAGCGGCAGCCGCCCGCCGAGCTCCAGCGCGCCGTCGGCAATGAAATGCCGGGCCTCGCCCCGCGGGCAGAACCCCAGTTCCTCCAGCTGCATCAGCACGTACGGGGTGAAGTGGTCGTACAGCACCGCGGTCCTGATGTCGGCCGGCGTCAGCCCGGACTGGCGCCAGAGCTGGCGCGCGACCACGCCCATTTCCGGCAGGCCCGTCATGTCGTCGCGGTAGTAGCTGGTCATCGTGAACTGGTTCGGGCCGCTGCCCTGCGCCGCCGCCCGGATCACGACCGGAGGATGAGAGAGGGAACGGGCGCGCTGCAGGCTGGTCACTACGATCGCGACCGCGCCGTCGGTTTCCTGACAGCAGTCGAGCAGCCGCAGCGGCTCGCAGATCCAGCGGGATTCCTGGTGCTCGGCGAGCGTTATCGGCCGCTGGTAGAACCACGCCGCTGGGTTGGTCGCGGCGTGCTTGCGGTCGGCTACCGCCACCGTGCCGAAGTCCGCGCTCGTCGCGCCGAACGCGTGCATGTAGCGGCGTGCGGCCATGGCGACTGTGGCGGCCGGCGTGGCCAGCCCCATCGGATAATGCCAGCCGGCGTCGATCGCGCCGCTCGTCGCGCCCTGCACCGCGCCCACCGCGACCTGTCCGAACCGGCGGCCGGACCGCTCGTTCAGCGAGCGATAGCAGATCACGACCTCCGCCGCGCCCGCCGCGACCGCGAGCACCGCCTGGTGCACGGTGGCGCAGGCCGCTCCGCCGCCGTAGCTGATCTGGCTGAAGAAGGTCAGGTCGCCCGCTCCGAGCTCGCGGGCCACGGCGACCTCGGCATTGCTGTCCATCGTGAACGTGCACATGCCGTCCACGTCGGCCGGCGTCAGGCCCGCGTCCGCCAGCGCCGCGCGGGCGGCCTCGACCGCGAGCTTCAGCTCGCTTCGCCCCGAGTCCTTGGAGAACTCGGTCGCGCCGATGCCCGCGATGGCCGCCGTTCCCGAGATCATGCCGTCCTCCCGCCCGCGCTCAGCCTGACCGTCCCCGTGACGTGAGCGCCCAGGCTGCACGTCCCGGTCACCGCGATTACCTGCTCGCCGCCGGATTCCCCGGTCACCTCGCCGGAGAACGTCAGCGTGTCGCCGGCGTAGCACGGCACGCCGAGCCGGATCGAGACTCCCCGGACCAGCGCCGACGGCCCGGCCCAGTCGGTGACGTACCGCTGGACCAGGCCGGTGGTGGTGAGGATGTTCAGGAAGATGTCCTTGCTGCCGCTGCGCACCGCGAACTCGTGGTCGTGATGCACCGGGTAGAAATCGCGGGTCGCGATCGCGGTCGAGACAACCAGCGTCGGCGTGACGTTCAGGACCAGCTCCGGGAGCGCGCCCGGCCTGACCCGCAGGTCCTCGCGCCAGGCGGGCAAGACCAAATCGCCGTCAATCCGGGCGAACGCCACCCGGACCGGCATGCCGATCGTTACCTGCTCAGGGTCCACGCCGTGCAGTTCGCCCAGCATCCGGACGCCCTCGGTCAGCTCGACGAGCGCGATGACGATCGGCAGCTGCTTGCCCGGCACCGGGGGGTGCCGGTGCACGACGTAGCTGTAGACCGTGCCGGTCCCGGCCGCGACCTGGTACTCCTGCTTCTCGGTAGCGCCGCAGGACAGGCACGCGGGGCCGGGCGGGTGACGCAGCGCGCCGCAGGCGCCGCAGCGCTGGATCCGCAGTTCCCCGATGCGGGCGCCCGCCCAGAAGAACTCGGTGTCCGGTGAGTACGGCGGCCTGAGCGGGCCAGGCCTCCCCGCCTCCTCGGGGGGTACGGGGGGTCGTCCCCCCGGGCTAGCATCACCCGGTCCGGTCACGCCGCTTGCGGCGGGACCGGGACGGGCCGGCTTAAACTTCAGCACCCGCCAGTCCATAGCGGCGACCGGCTCGTCGCCGGAGTACCAGACGTTCCTGGTCGTTACGAACCAGCCCTCGCCGAGGCCGGTCTGCTTCGGGCCGGTTACGCCGACAAGCTCGGCCCGCAGCGAGAGCAGCTCGCCGTGCCGCAGGTAGCGGTTGTAGGTCTGGTCGCAGTTGGTGGCGACGACCGAGGTGTAGCCCGCGTCGTCGAGCACCGTCATCATCTGGCCGAGCGGGTCCGAGCCGGCGGAACCAGTCGCCGGGCCGGCCTGCAGGCCCGGCATCGTCCAGACCTGCACCATTGCTGGTGGCGCGACCAGACCGCCGTGGACTGTGCCCGCCGCGAACTCCGCGTCGGTGTACAGCGGGTTCGCGTCGCCGATCGCGTCGGTCCAGTTGCGGATGGCCGGCAGGTTCACCGGATCCCTGGCGTAGCGCGGGCTGCTCTCGCCCCGGGCCGCGACCGCGCGGGCCGTCGCCTGAATCGACTCGACCTGCGCCGCGTCCGTCCCGTGCTGAGGCTCCGGGGTGCCGCCGTTCCCGCCCGTCACTGTGTTTGCAGGGTCATCGGGGCACTCGCGGCAGGTTCAGGCCGGCCATCGCGATCAGCTCGCGCTGCACTTCATTAACTCCTCCGCCGAATGTCATCACGGTGTTGCGCTTGGTCTGCACGTCGAGCCATCTCGCGAGCTCGGCCGTCTGCTCGTCGGCCAGGTCCCCGTGGCGGCGCACCACCTCGACCAGCTCGGCGCCGAGTCGCTGCACCTGCTCCGAGCCGAACACCTTGGTCGCGGACGCGTCGGCGACGTCGACGGTCTCGGTGACCGCGACCTGCCAGTTGAGCAGCTCGTTGACTCGCTCGGCCGCGCCCGCCCTGGCCAGCGCCCGCCGCACGTCCGGCTGGTCGAGCAGCGGGCGCCCGTCCGGGCCCGTCTGCGCCGCGGCCCAGTCGTGTACCTGGGCGCGCAGCACCCCGATCCGGCCGGAGGGACCCAGCATGATGCGCTCGTGATTCAGCTGGGCGGTGATCAGCTGCCAGCCTGCGTTCTCCGCGCCGACCCGCAACCAGACCGGAACGCGGACATCGGAGTAGTAGGTCGCGTTGACGTGGTGGGCGCCGTCGTGGGTGATGATCGGCGTCCACGAATAGCCCGGATCGGTGGTGTCCACGATCAGTATGGACAGCCCCTTGTGCTTGGGTGCGTCGGGATCGGTACGGCAGGCCAGCCAGATGTAGTCGGCATCGTGCCCGCCCGTGGTGAAGATCTTCTGGCCGTTGACGACGTAGGTGTCGCCGTCCCTGACCGCCTTGGTGGTCAGGGAGGCGAGGTCGGTGCCGGCTCCGGGCTCGGTGTACCCGATCGCGAAATGCAGCTCGCCGGCCAGGATCTTCGGCAGGAAGAACGCCTTCTGCTCCTGGTTGCCCCGTTCCATCAGCGTCGGGCCGACGGTCTGCAACGTCACCGACGGCAGCGGCACGTCCGCCCGCGCCGCCTCGTTCACGAAGATCTGCTGTTCGACCTGGCCGAAGCCGCGCCCGCCGTACTCGGCCGGCCAGCCGACCCCGAGCCAGCCATCGCGGCCCATCCGGCGCACCACCTCCCTGTAGACCGGGCCGTGCCGCTGCGTCAGCATCAGCTCTCGCTCGTCGGGCGAGATCAGCGCGGCGAAGTACGCCTGCAGCTCGGCCTGCAGTTCCCGTTGCTCCGGGGTCAGGTCCAGGAACATCCTCACGCTCCTTCCCGCTCGCCGAGCAGGTCGAGCCGGTAGCTCGCGCCGCCGACCAGGCTGACCAGGTCCGTCACCAGCGCGCTGAACCGGGGCAGCGGATAGGCCACATCCATGCCGATGCCGCCGTGCAGGTGGTGGCAGGTGCGCAGGGCCAGCGGGCCGTGCTCGGCCAGCCAGTAGCCCGCTACGTCGACGTCGCCGCTCGCGTCCCGGCCGGTGTCCAGGCGCCAGCAGGCCGACATGGTGGCCAGGTGCAGGATGCGCGCCGTCACGTAGACGTCCGCGATCTGCTGCGCCACGGCCTGGAACGTGGCAAGCGGGCGGCCGAACTGCTCGCGCGACTTGATGTACTCAGTGGTCAGCGCAAGCGCGCCCGACAGCGCGCCGTCCGCGACACAGCAGGCCCCGGCGACGGCAAGCCGGTGCAGCTCGGCCACCGGATCGCCGGCCACCGGGTGGTCGGCCACCGGGTGGTCGGCCACCGGGCCGCCGGCCACCGGGCCGCCGGACAGCACGTGCCGGACCCGGACCCGGTCGAGCCTGACGGTGTACTCCGGCATCCCGGCCGAGGTGTGCGTCGGCTGGCACGTCAGGCCGGTGCTGCCGGACTCCACGACGACCACGGCGGTACGGGTGCTGCCAGCACTGGCGTCAGCGATGCTGGCCGGGACCAGGATCCACCGGGCCAGCGCTGCATAGGGCACGCCGAGCTTGACTCCGGTCACCGTGCCCGCATCGCCGGAAAGCTCGGCCGTGGTGGCGGGCTCCGCCGGCATGGGGGCTGACGGCTCGCGGATAGCCGCGGTCAGGACGGTCTCGCCGGTCGCGACGCCCGCCAGCAGCTGCTGCTGCGCAGCGGGCGACCCGCACCGGGTGACGGGCAGGACCCCGAGAGCAAGAGTAGCCAGCGCCGGCACTCGAGCCGCATGCCGGCCGACCTCGGTGAGCAGCGCCGCGACCGCCATGACGCCGAGGCCGTCTCCACCCGCGCTCTCGGGCAGCGCGACGGCGAGCAAGCCCGCCTGCGCGAGTTCTTTCCAGGTCGCGGTATCGGTTTCTGCGGGCGGGCTACCCCCGCCGTCCGGATCCTCGGCCGCAGCCGCGCCGAGTACCTGGGCGGCGAGCCGGGAAATCTCCAGCTCGGCTTCCCCGTGGGTGAAGTCCATCTATCGTGCCTCCTCCCTGGGTAGGCCGAGCAGCCGCTCGGCCACCAGAGACAGCAGGATCTGGGTGGTGCCGCCGGCGATGCTGAGGCACCGGGTGAGCAGGAACTCGTTGACCAGCGCCGCAGCATCGCGATCCGCGGTGGCGCCAGCCGGGCCGGAGAGGTCGAGTGCGGTCTCGGCTACGTCCTGCCGGTGGCGCACGCCCACCAGCTTGCGCACGGCGGCGAGCGGGCCGGGGTCGGCGCCGCGCAGCTGCGCCATGACGGCCTGCAGGTTCAGCAGCGAGACCGCCATGCCGTCGGCCACGAGGCTGCCGATCCGGTCCAGGGCGATCCGGTCCATGGCGATCCGGTCCAGGGCGATCCGGTCCAGGGCGTTAGGGTCACTGGCCGCGCCGAGGCGCGCGGTCAGGGCCAGCAGGCCCTCGACCGCGCCGCCGACCGACGAGCCGGCGCCCATCGCGACCCGCTCGGACTCCAGCGTCGTGCGCGTCACTCGCCAGCCGTCTCCCGGCTGCCCGACGACGCAGTCGTCGGGCACGAAGACCTGGTCGAGGAATACCTGGTTGAACATCTCCCGACCAGTGATCTCGCGCAGCGGGCAGATGTCAATACCCGGGCTGTTCATCCGCACCAGGAAGTACGTGATGCCCCCGTGTCTGGAGACGACCGGCCAGGAGACGGCCGGCCCGGGCGCCGCCGGATCCGTGCGGGCCAGGCAGATGGCCCAGTCGGCCTGGCGCGCGAGGGAGGTCCAGACCTTCTGGCCGGTAAGCAGCCAGCCCCCGCCCGCTTCCCCGTCTGCCTGCACTCGCTCGGCCCTGGTCCGCAGCGAGGCAAGATCCGAGCCAGCCTCCGGCTCGCTGAACAGCTGGCACCAGGTGATCTCGCCGCGCAGCGTTGCCGCGGCGAACCGGTCGCGCTGAGCCTGACTGCCGTGGCGCAGGATCGCCGGAATGGCCCAGCCGCCGATCCCGATGTCAGGCCTGGTCAGCCCGGCCGCGGCCAGCTCGTCGTCGATTATGAGGCTGGCGGCGGCGGAGGCGCCGAGCCCATACGGCGCGGGCCAGGCCGGCGCGGCGTAGCCCGCGTCCGCGATCTCGCGGCGTCGCTGGTCGGCCGGGAGCTCGCGCAGGGTGGCGGCCAGCTCTCGCGTCGCGAGCCGGATCGCGGCGAGTTCCCCGCTGTCAGCGGCCGGCGCAGCCGACAGCATCCGGCGCTGACCGGCCAGAGCCAGTCTCGCTGCCTCAACCCGCAGGGCAGTGGTGCCGCCGATGAGCTGGCGCAGGCTCAGTGCCCGCCGCAGGTAAAGGTGGGCGTCGTGCTCCCAGGTGAAGCCGATCCCGCCAAGCACCTGAATGCAGTCCTTGGCGTTCGCCACCGCCGCGTCGATAGCGTGCGCGGCCGCCGCGGTCGCGACGAGCGGCAGTCCGGACGGGTCGTCGTCGATCGCACGGGCGGCATCCCAAGCCAGCACCGACGCGGTCTCGGCCCGGCAGAGCATGGTGGCGCAGAGGTGCTTGATCGCCTGGAACGAGCCGATGGGCCGCCCGAACTGTTGCCTGATCGCGGCGTACTCGGCCGCGGTGCGCGAGCACCAGCCGGCCACGGCTGCCGCCTCGACCGCGAACAACGCAGCGGCGAGCTCGCGGACGGCTCGCGTGGTCACGCCGGTCAGGATCTG
Organism: Streptosporangiaceae bacterium; assembly: GCA_030038495.1. Taxonomy (GTDB): domain Bacteria; phylum Actinomycetota; class Actinomycetes; order Streptosporangiales; family Streptosporangiaceae; genus JAJYUU01. The sequence continues at coordinate 4,010 of JASHOV010000622.1, read as the reverse complement.
CCCCGGCGCGACCGAAGCCGCGTCCGCGCAGACGTCGGCCAGCGACCGGGAGAAGTCGACCGGCGTCCGCTCGGCCAGCGTGATGGCGGGGTGCCCGGCCGGGACCAGGAACCAGATGTCACCGTCACTGTCACCCGCGCGTGCGCCGAGCAGCAGGTGCGAACTGGTGCCGCCGCCGAGCACCGGACCAGTTGTTCCCGCCACCAGCAGGCTACCGTCCGGGCGAGCCTGCCCGGTCAGCCCGGCCGGGTCGAGCGCGACCGCTACCGAGATCTCGCCCGTGGCCAGCAGCGGCAGGTGGTCGACCGCGACGGCAGCATCCGGGCAGGAGGCGAGCAGCCTCCCGGCGAGCACGGTCGGCATGATCGGGCCCGGCGCGAGTGACTCGGTGAGCTGCGCGAGCGCCGCGGCCAGCTCGGATGCTGCGCCATCCGAGCCGGGCAGGCCGATGGCGAGGACCCCGAGCTCGGCCAGGCTGGCCCAGTAGTTAGAAACACAGCTGTCGGCGGCGCCGTCGTCACTCGGGCCGCGGGTGCCGGGTTCCTGGCCGCGGACGAGATCGATGGTCCCTGCCCGCTTGGCCCATTCGCGGACCGAGGCCTGGAGCGCAAGCTGCTCGTCTGTGATGGCGATGGGCAAACTTGTCTCCTCCTCGGCCGGCACTCAAAATTAGAACACGTTTCACCTTGCGAGCGCGAGCGCCGGGTGCTCATCCTGGCCAGCCGCGCGACAGCCCTTGTTAGCCCGGGCATACCGGCCGCGCCGCTGGGCAGCTAAACTAGAACACGTTATACCTGCGGTCGGCCAGGCCGTGCTGACCAGGCCGGTGGTTACCGAGTACGGGGCGTTCCCGTTGCTAGGCTGGCCGTCGCGGAGGGGAAGATTCTGAGAAAGGGCGTCATGGCTACGCCAAGAACGCGTTCTGCTGGGCTTGCCGATTCGGCCCCGGCGGCTCCGGCCGAGGCCGACCTCGGCTCGGCCGCGCAGCGTGAGCGGCGCCGGCGGATACTCGACGCCACCCTGGCGCTGGCGGCCAAGGGCGGGTACGAGGCCGTGCAGATGCGCGCGGTGGCGGAGCGGGCGGATGTCGCCCTCGGGACGCTCTACCGGTATTTCCCGTCGAAGATCCACCTGCTGGTGTCGGCGCTGGCCAGGGAGCTCGAGCGGATACGGGAGCGGCTGGAGCGCAGCGCGATTCCAGGTGACATCCCATATGACCGGATGGTGTACGTACTCGGTCGGATGACCAGGTCCATGCAGCGCGAGCCCCTGATCACCGAGGCGATGGCGCGCGCGTTCATGTTCGCCGACCCGAGCGCCGCCAGCGAGGTCAATACCGTCGCCCGGATCATGGAGGAACTGCTCACCAGAGCCATGCACGAGGGGGAGCCCACTACCGACGAACGGGCGATCGCGCGGATCATCGGCGATGTGTGGCTGTCGAATCTGGTCGCGTGGGTGACGCGGCGGGCATCGGCCAATGACGTGGCCAATCATCTGGAACTGGCTGCCCGGCTGCTGCTGCGCTGATGACCGCGAGCCAGGCTATCCGGCCGCAGTCGTGGCGAGCGACGGCTAGATCACTGCTGCCGGCGTGGTCTGTGTCTGCGGCCATGCGCGCAGTGCGGGCAACGCTGGTCGTTCCGTCAATGCTCGCGATCACGGACAAGGGCTTCCACAACCCCCAGATGGCCCTGTTCGCGGTGTTCGGCGGGTTCGCGGCGCTGGTCCTGAGCTCGTTCGGCGGTACGCGCCGCGACCAGGCGGCCGCCTACCTGGGCCTGGCCGTAGTCGGCAGCGTCGGGCTGACCATCGGAACCCTGGCCGACGGCAACGCGGTCGCGGCCGGGCTGGTGACGCTGGTTGTCGCCTTCCTCATCTACTTCGGCGGGGTGACCGGGCCCAATGCCGCCAGCGGAGCGACGGCCGCGCTGCTCGCCTACGTCATCGCCGTCGCGTCCAATGGCGGCGTTTCGACTATTCCTTCCCGGCTGGGCGGCTGGTGGCTGGCGGTGGCCGTCAGCACGATCGCGGTACTCACGCTCTCGCCAAGATCGCCGGGTGACCGTCTCCGGCAGTCGGCGGCGGAACTCTCACGTGCGCTGGCGCATCACCTGCAGGCGGCAGTGGACGGCACGGCCACTCCGGCGGATGTGACCGCCACGCTGGCAGCTAAGCACAAGCTGATGGCGCTGTTCGAGGCCACTCCCTACCGGCCGATCGGCATTGCGACCGCCGACCAGGCGCTGGCCAGCATGATCAGCCTGCTGGAATGGTGCACGTCGCTGGTGACCGAGGCCATGGATGGTCACCTGGATCTCAGCGCGGCGGCGAAGGACGACGTCGAACTGCTGGCCGCTGCGGCCGGCGCCCTGAGCTCGGCCGCGGACCTCATGGACGGGCGCCGGGATTCGCTCGACCTGGAGGGAGTCTCGAACGCCCGGTTGAAGAGCGCGGCGCACCTGCGCGGCCTTACCGGCGAGCCGGCCATTGTCCGCCGCATGGCGGATCACGCATTCCATGCCCAGGCCATTGCGATAGCCGTGATGGCGGCGGCGGCCGACGCCACGGTGGCCTGCCGCTGCGCTGAGCCGGACTGGTCCCGTAGTTACCTGCCGGATGTAACCGGCGGCCCGGCTGCGCCCGCGCAGTCGGTGAGTCGGCCGCGGCTGCGACTGCCGGGAATTAGCCGCGCGATCGCGCGGGACGCAAGCGTCCGGTCGGTATGGTTCCGCAACAGCGCACGGGGCGCCGTCGCGATCGCCGCGGCGGTCACGATCGCGCGGCTTACCGACGTGCAGCACGCGTTCTGGGTGGTGCTCGGCACGCTCTCGGTGCTGCGGACAAGCGCGGGCGCGACCGGGTCGACGGCACTCAGGGCGCTGGCCGGCACCGTGCTTGGCTTCGTGGTCGGTGCTGCGCTGCTGATCGGGATCGGTACCAGCCCGCCTGCGCTCTGGACCGCCCTGCCGCTGGCGGTGCTGGTGGCCGCGTACACACCGGGCACCGCGCCGTTTGCCATCGGCCAGGCGGCGTTCACGATCACCGTGGTCGTCCTGTTCAACGTCCTTGCTCCGGCCGGCTGGCAGGTAGGGCTCATCCGGGTCGAGGACGTCGCGATCGGGTGCGCGGTCAGCGTGGTAGTGGGTGTGCTGTTCTGGCCCCGCGGGGCTTACGCACTGGTAGGAGACAATCTGGCCGACGCGCTCCGGGCAGGAGCCGCGGATCTGACCGAGTCCACGCGCTTCGCCCTCGGCCTGGCCGGCCGGCCAGCGCCGGGACAGATCACGGCCGCCGCGTCCGCGGCTGCCGCCGCTAGCGTCCGGCTCGGCGACGCGGTGCGGGCGTTCCTTACCGAGCAGGGATCGAAGCGGCTGGCCAAGGAAGATCTCCGGACGCTCACGATGTCCGTGCTCCGGCTGCGGCTCACGGCGAGCTCGCTCGCGAGCCTGCCCGATCGCGACCACGCGGCGGGCCCGGCGGCTGACCATCCGATCGGCGCCGCGGTCCAGGAGCGCCTGACCGGCCATTCGGCCGAGCTGGCCGGGTTCTACGACGCGATCGCAGCCGAGGTCGACCGGCCACACCTCGTTCCCGGCCCAGGAGCCAACGGCAGGGCGCCAGTCGCCCCTCACGCCCCGGCCGACCCGGCCGACGTGCAGCTGTGCACGCTCGGACCCGCGCACTACCATCCGGAGGCGCTCTGGGTCCGCGACCACCTGACCCACCTGGGGTCACACTCGGTCAGCCTCATTGAGCCGGCCAGCCGGCTGGCCGCGCTACGCCGCAGGCCCTGGTGGCGCTAGGGCATTACGGCTGAGCGCTGGTGCGCACGGGGCTGATCCCGCCGATCCGGTTGGGGAAGAACGGCAGGAGCTGAACCTGTCCGCCGGGCGCGGTGCCGACCTGACTCGGATGGGCCGACCCGCTCGGCGCGGGCTCGGTGTGACTGAACCCGAGGAAGGCCACGAGCGCGCCTCCGGCCGCACCGACGGCGATGCTCTTCACCA
>JASHOV010000621.1 GCA_030038495.1 Streptosporangiaceae bacterium | reverse complement strand
GAGGTGATCTCGCTGTACAGGCCGTTCACGGTCGGCGTGCCCGGCTTGGCCACGAACGGCGTGCCGTCGGTGTTCGCCGCGTACGGGTAGGTGCCAAAGTAGTGGTCGAACGACTCGTTCTCGTCGAAGATCACCACGAGGTGCTTGATCGGCGTGGCGGTCCTGCTGTGGTCGTACAGGGCCTTCGAGACGGTCGCCGGGACGTGGTACCCGGGGAACTCCGCCGCCAGCCGGGAGGCGAGCGTCTCACTCGCATTCGCGGCGTTCGCCGCCGTGATGCCAATGGCCGTGCCTGCGCCGAGAAACACTGTCGCGCCGACTGCGATGAAGGTCCGGGACCGCCGGAGACGGCCCCAGGTAGCTGGGCCTTCGCCCATGTCCAACCCTCCTGAGTTCTGCGGAACCAATGTGGAGCGAGGGGCTTCGGGAGTGGCCGAAACACCGCCGCGGGCGTGCCTGCGCGCACCCGCGGATCAAGGTTTCACGAACAGGTTGAATATCCGACGAAAGCGTATGACCAAATGGCAAACGACCGGCCAACACTAGGCGAAACCACTGTCCGGCAGAGCGCGGGCGCGCCCCGGCGCCGGGACGTCGGCTCAGGCGAGCAGCGCGCGGCCGTAGTAGTCGTTGCCGTCCACTACGCCGGGCAATGCCAGGAAGTAACCGCCGCCGAACGGGCTGATGTAGTCCACGAGCGGCTCGCCGATCAGCCGCGTCTGCACGGCTGTGAACTGGCGCCTGATGTCCTGCTGGAAGCAGGTGAAGATCAGGCCGACGTCGAGATCACCGACCGGATCGAGGCCACGGTCATAGTTCCAGGCCCGCCGCAGGATCCGGCTGCTCGCGGTCTGCGGCGTCCGCGGGTTGGCCAGCCGCATGTGCGCGGTCAGCGGGATCACGTTGCCCTCGGGGTCGGTCGCGTAGTCGGGCGTGGCGTAGATACCGTCGGCGTCCAGCGGGTAGCCGGAGTCGCGGTACCGGCCGAACATGGTCTGCTGCTCGTAGACGTCCACCCGGTCCCAGAACTCGACGAACATCCGGATCAGCCGCACCACGAGGTAGCTACCGCCCGCCGTCCATGACGGCTCGCGGGCCGCACCCGGCTGGACCCAGACAAGCTCGTTCATCTGCGACGCGCTGGTGACGGACGGGTTCGAGATGCCGTCCATGAACCCCATCTGGTTGCGCGGCACGGTGCCGGCCGGGCGAGCGGGACTGGAGAACCCGTCGATCCGCCAGTTTGCCTGCATGCCGCCGCGGGTGTTCCTCGCGATGTCCCGCAGCGCGTGCAGCACTACGTCCTCGTGCCCGGCGGTCAGGTGCAAGATCAGGTCGCCGCCGCACTGGGCCGGGTCGAGGTCGTCGTTGGGGAACGATTCCATCGGCGTCAGGTGGGCCGGTAGCCGCGAAGCCAGCCCGTACCGGTCATCGAACAGCGTCGACCCGACGCCGAACGTGACCGTGAGCCCGTCCGGGACGACCGTCGGGCCGAGGGTGCCGGAGTCCGAAGCCGGCCCGCCGATTCCCGTCGGCGGCGGCGTGCCGCCCGCGGTCAGGAACCGGGCCCGGTCGGTGACCGTCCGGAACAGCTCGGTCAGTTCGGCCCGGCTCTCTGCTGTCGCGTTGAACGAGATGACCGCGGTCGCCGCCTTCGGCTCCGGCAGGATCCCGGCCTGGTGCTTACCGTGGAACGGCACCGCGGGCAGGCGCCCCTGCAATTCCGCCAGGTTCGCGGCGGCGGCCTGATCGGCGCCGGTGCCAGAGCCGTGGTAGGCGTACCCGCCCGCCGCGCCGGCGACAGCGCCGCCCGCGACGCCGCTGGCAATGCCGCGCAGGAACGACCGTCGCCCCGGGCCGGGCGGTTTGACCGACTCGGAAACCTCAGGCACCTCTGCGGGCTCAGCAGGTTCAGAACTCATGCGCGGTGTTCCTCGGTTCTGCGATGGACGGGATGGCGTCGAGTTCCTGCAGCACCTGGCCGCACGCCGCGTCGATGTCCTCGCGGGCGGCGGTCGGCAGAGCCGATACGGGAACCCACCACCCGCTGGGCAGGCGCTCCTTCTCGATCAGCGACTGCAGCAGGTTCAGCCCCGCGTAGATCTGGGGCAGCTGCGGGTCCCGCGGGAGGAGCAGCGGGTGCAGCAGCGACAGCAGGTACCTGGTGCCCTGGATGTTGGCAAGCGTGGTGGCGAGGGTGGTGCCACTGCCGTAGTCGTCGTGCCCGGTGAGCTGGAACTCCAGCGCGTTCTCCAGGATCTCGTGCGTGCGCAGGGCGATGTCGAGGAGCGGGATCTGCTGCCCGGGCCACCAGGCCAGAAGCTGGTGCACGTTGGTGTTGAGCGTGTCCGCGACGGCGGTGAGCTCGCGCACCGGCTGGCCGTGCCATAGGCCGTATTCCAGCCGGTAGAAGCCGGTCCATTGCGGGCTGTTCGTGCCGACCGCGTCCGCGCGTCCGTCGATCTCGTCGTCATAGTTCCCGAACGCGTCGTACGCCGCTCCCAGCGTCTCGTACTGCAGATGGGCGGTCAGCCAGGCGAGTTTCGCCACGGCGAGGTTGCCGCTGCGCACATCGGCGGCCAGGGTCGAGGTCTCGCCGGCGAGCACCCGCAGCCCGGCCTCGGTGTAGGTCGCGTACTCCTTGGCCAGTGGGTAGAGATCGTTGTAGGTGACCGGGAGTATGCCCGGCGTGCCCGCCATGTGCCCGCCCACCGTGACCGTGGGCCCGCTGACCGGGTCGAAGTCGTCCACCTCGCAGAGGAATGCGTACTTGCCCGACCCGACGTCCAGGGAGATCGGCGCAGTGGTGCCAGGTCCGATGTTCTGGAGTTCGCCGAATACGGCGCCGCTGGCCGGGTTGGTCAGATCGACCTCTGCGCCGTTTTCCGCTTCGCTGGTGACCTCGAAGGTGTGCCAGCCGGGTCTGGCCAGATGCCAGGTGCCGCCGCACGTGGCGTCGTTGAAGGAGATGGCAGTTGTCGACGAGGATCCCGGCGCGGAAGAACCGCCGCAGGCAGCGACGGCCGCCGCGATCACCAGGCTGGCGGCAGCGGCAAGCAGGCCTCGGGTGCGCATGGCCTTCCTCGGGGAAATAACGCGGGCAAGCGACCAGAGCCAGCCTAAGCGTACAGAAACGGAAGGCTTAGTTCCGAGAGGCTCCCTGGACGAAACGTTCACCTGCCCATAACCACCTGTCTACCGAACGGACTACTACGGGCGCGGCGCACCGGGCGCGGGGAGCGGCCGGGCCCGCATGGCACGATGTGATCGCATAGTTCGCCGAAACCAGAGGGGGCTGGGACGCGTGAGTCAGCCGCTGGAGACCTACCAGGACGAGATTTACCTCAACGGGCTGACCTGGGCGGTCCCGCCGTATCCCACCGACGTGTCCGCCCTCGAGGAGGCCGCCAGGGCCGTCATGACCCCGCGCGCGTTCGACTACGTGGCGGGAGCGGCCGGGTCGGGGGACACCGCCAGGGAGAACCTCGACGCGTTCCGCCGCTGGCGCATCGTTCCTCGCATGCTGACCGACGTCAGCACGCCCGCATACGCGAGCACGGTCCTCGGCACGCGGCTATCCGCGCCTTTCCTGATCGCGCCGGTCGGCGTGCTGGCCATAGCGCATCCGGATGGGGAGCTGGCAGTTGCCCGCGCGGCCAGGGCCGCAGGCGTCCCGATGATTCTCAGTACGGCCGCGTCGACGGCCATGGAAGAGGTGGCGGCGGCCAACGCGGACGGGCAGCGCTGGTATCAGCTGTACTGGCCCAAGGACCGGGCAGTGACCGCGAGCCTGCTGGGGCGGGCGGAGGCCGCCGGCTTCAGCGTGCTGGTCGTCACGCTCGACACCCGCATCCTGGGCTGGCGGCCGCGTGATCTCGACCACGGCTACCTGCCGTTCCTGCACGGGATCGGGGTGCAGAACTACCTGAGCGACCCGGGTTTCCAGACCGGGCTGGCCCGCCCGGTCGATGAGGATCCCGGCGCGGCGATCCTGCGCTACACCCAGGTTTTCGGCGATCTGTCGCTGACGTGGGATGACCTGCCGTTCCTGCGGCAGCACTGGCACGGCCCGATCGTGGTCAAGGGCATCGTCTCGGCCGCCGACGCGCTGCTTGCGGCCGAGGCGGGGGTCGAGGGCATCATCGTCTCCAATCACGGTGGCCGGCAGGTCGACGGCGCGATCGGCGCGCTGGACGCCCTGCCCGCGGTGGCGCGGGCGGTCGGCTCGCGCATCCCTGTGCTGTTCGACAGCGGGATCCGCGGCGGTGCCGACATACTCAAGGCGCTGGCGCTCGGCGCTCGCGCGGTGCTGGTGGGCAGGCCGTACGTGTACGGGCTTGCGCTCGGCGGCGAGGCCGGCGTCCGGCATGTGCTGCGGGCGCTGCGCAACGACTTCGAGCTCACCATGCGCCTCGCCGGTGCCGGGAACCTGGCCGATCTCGGGCCCGATTTCCTGCAGCAGCGCCCATAACCCGCGGGCATGGACGGAGCTGGCGTGGAGCTACAGCAGATCGGGCTGCGGCATCCGGTCGCGGACCTGGTCCGCGACATCCAGCGCAACCGGACCGGCATACCGCGCCGCACGTTCGTGGCCGAGGGCCTCTACGAGAACAACATGGTCCTGCAGACCGGCGTGCAGATCGACACGTTCATCTGGTGCCCGGAGGCCGCCTACTCCGACGAGGCGGGGACCAGGGCACCCCAGCTGGCGCAGCGGGCCCGGCGCGCCTACCAGGTGTCGGCCAGGACCATGGAGCGGCTGGCCGAGCGGCCGAACCCGGACGGGCTGATCAGCATCGCCCAGCTGCCCGACTGGGGGCCCGATACGGTCGAGCTCGCATCCGAAGCGCTAATCCTGGTCGCCGACGCCCTAGAGATTCCCGGCAACCTGGGCACGCTGATCCGTACCCTGGACGCCTGCGCCGCCGACTGCCTGGTGCTGACCAACCGGAGGACCCGGCTGACTCATCCCAAGGTGCTGCGCAGCAGCCAGGGGATGAGCATGAAGGTGCCCTCCTTCGAGTTCGCGCAGGTCAGCGAGGCGATCGCGTGGCTGCGGCACAGCGGCTGCACCGTGTACCTGGCCGATACCGATGACAGCGCGAACTACAGGGAGGCGGACTACGGCGGGCGTACGGCGCTTGTCGTCGGCAGCGAGCGGTACGGCGTTTCGCCGCCGTGGTACGAGGCGGGCTTCCGGCGGATCGGGGTTCCGATGCTCGGCGCGGCCGACTCGCTGAACGTGTCGGTCTCCGCCTCGGTGCTGCTGTACGAGGCGCGCGCCCGCAAGAGCGGCTGGTAACGGCGGCTACAGCGCGTCGACGTTGACGACGATGGCCTCCTGGGTGGACCGTGCGATCACCAGGACGGCGGTCTGATCGCCGGACGGGTTCTCCTCGCGGTGCGGCACGTGCGGGGGCACCCAGAGGTAGTCACCGGGCTGGGTCTCCAGCCGAACCAGGTCGCCGGTCGCCGGGTCACGGAACACGAAAGCAGGCCGGCCGGACACCACATAGATGCCCGTCTCCGACTCGCCGTGGTGGTGGTCGCCCGAGTTCACGCCGGGCGGCAGCTCGGTCCGGCCCATCCAGAGGGACTGCGCTCCGGTCAGCTCCCCTGAGATCGCGGCGGACCGGACCATGCCGCTGGTCTGCGCCGTGGCCAGGGATAGCTCGCCGGGCCGGATGAGCCGCAGCGAGCGGGCCGCGCTCACCGGCTCACCTGGCGGAGAGCTCATTCCTCCTCGAGGGACAGCGACACGGAGTTGATGCACCAGCGCTGGTCGGTGGGCACGTCATAGCCCTCGCCCTCGAACACGTGGCCCAGGTGCGAGTCGCAGGCGGCGCACCGCACCTCGATGCGGGTGCGGCCCAGCGAGCGGTCCTCCAGCAGCACGACGGCATCGCCTGCGCTCGGCTGGTAGAAGCTCGGCCAGCCGCAGCCCGAGTGGAACTTCGCATTCGAGCGGAACAGCTCAGCCCCGCACGCTCGGCACCGGTAAACGCCCTTGGTCTCGGTGTCGGTGTACTCGCCGGTAAACGGCGCCTCGGTTCCGGCCTCCCGCAGTACGTGGTACTCCTCGGGGGACAGCCGGTCCTGCCACTCTTCGTCTGACAGCTGTACCTTGTCCATACGCGTGAGACTACCTGGCCGGTTCGGCCTAATCTTCGGGGCCTAGCTCTACGCAGAACACGTTGCCCTCGGGGTCATTCATCACGGTGTGTCCCTCATGCCGCTCTACGACCGTGGCGCCGAGAGCCCGCAGCCGCCGGACCTCCTCGGCCATGGTCACGGGCGCGCGCAGGTCCAGGTGCATCCGGTTCTTGGCGACGTTCGGCTCGGGCACCCTGGCGAACCACATGTTCGGTCCGCCCCAGCCTGCCGCCTCCACGTAGGCCAGCTCGGACGTGGCGTCCTCATCGACGTCAGTGCCCAGCGCCGCGGCCCAGAACTCAGCTACCGCAAGCGCGTCGGAGCAGTCGAAGGTGACGGACTTGATGACAGCGGGCATGCGAGCAAGATATGCCCCACTTCTGCGCGGTCGCCATGGAATTCCTGTCGTCTTATCCGGACCGTAACGCGTGATGCTGGCGGGATGAGCGAGGAAACACTCGCAGGCGGGCGGATGACGCCGGGCATTGTGCTAGCTGCGCGGCCACCGGGCGAACCGCTCCCGCAACTCCGCGACGTCGCCCGGCGCGAGCCCGTACGGCGCGAAGACCGCGTAACCCCACTGATCGAGCCTGGCACCGGCCTCGCGGAAGTCCCGGTCACCAAGACCCGGATCAAGCCGAGTCGCGAAGCCGATCAGCTCCTCCACGCTGTAGCGCTTGAGTGCTGCGGCGGTGTCGACGTAGTCGCGCGGCTCGATCCGGCTGGCCAGCGCGCACACCTTGCCGCCGACGACGTCCTCGAGGTCGAGGACGGGACCGAAGTCCATTGCGACGGGATCGCGGAAGCGATCGAAGAAGGAAAGCTGCAGCACCGTGCGCGTGCCGTCCGGCGTCCCGACGGTCCATTCGGCCAGGCCCTGGCCCATGTCCGCGAAGATGTCGGTCAGGCTCCCAGTCTTGTCCTCACGCTCGGCGATGAGGCCCGCATCTATCAGCGCCGCCTCGACCGGTCCGGCGGCCGCCTCGACGCCGCCCTGGCGGTTAGTGAAGACATCGACGTCCTGCGTCTGACGCTTGATCAGCCCGTGCGCGAGGAGAGCGTTCCCGCCGCCGAGCGCGAACCCGTGTGGAGCGGCAACCCCTAAGACGAGCGCGGCCACGCGGCGGTGGAAGCTCTTGATCGGCATCAGGCGACCTCGGCTCGGAGAACCGGATGGTGTTCTTCCCACGCCTGTCGAACCCCGGCGGGCAAGTGCAGCTGAGGCCAGAGAGATACGAGAACGTCGGCGTTGAGGTAGGTGGTCAGGTCCTCGGGCCTGCTCGCCTCCCGCAGCACGGTCTGGTAAAGCCACCGCAGCATGTCGGAGCTCGCGAGGTCGAATCTGAGATCTGGCGTACTCCAGTACAGCCGGAGTGGCAGCTCGACCTCGCCGGTCGTGGGTCCCCGGAGGTCGGCGAGGTCGAGGACCACGATCGCGCGCCTGCCGGGGCGGGCCTGGTACTGGGTCCGGACCGCGATGACCCGATCAGTACTCATGAGCTAATGCTAGCGCAACTGATATGGGGACACGAAACTTTGTTCTAACGAGCCGCGATCTCGCTCAGCCAGGAGAATGCCGCTTGCTGCCAGACGCGCTGGCCCATGCCCTCGCAGTGCCCTCCGGCGCCCTCGGCGACCGTGAACGCGCGGTACTGCTTCTCACACGTGAGCGCGTCGTACAGCTGGCGGCTCTGGCTGGCGAAGTCGCCCTCGCCCTCGGTGACGAGAGTGGGGCACGTAATCATGCCCGCTCTGCCCTCGAGCGTGTAGCTGGCGAGAGTGCGCAGCCACTCGGCGAACGTTCCCGCGCCCATGGCCGCCATCCGGGAGCCGTAGAACTCGCGGTCGCGCGGCTTCGCCACGAATCCCTCCAGGCTGGCATCCATGTCGGGATCGCCGTCCAGCACGCGCTGCCAGTCCCGCGCGCTGAACATCGAGACGAAGCGCGAGGTGAAGTCGTACTGGCCGGGGTCGCAGAGCAGCGCCGCGATCCGGTGATCCGCGCTCGCGCCGCGCGGTGCCAGGTAGCCGCCGAGACTCCGGCCGACCACCATCACCCGGTCCGCATCGGCGAACGGCTGCCGCAGCACCCAGTCGACGACGGGTGTCAGCACGCACTCGAAGTCGGGCCGCATCGTCAGGCCCTGCTCGACGAGCATGCCGCCCTGGCCGGGCCCGTCGAACCCGAGCGCGTTCCAGCCGAGTTCCACCGCGATGCGCATGCCGTACTTGTGCAGTTCCTCGGCCGTGCCGTCGAACCCGCCGGTAAACACGACGGTCGGGGCCGGCTCGGCATCGATCGCCGGGCGGAACAGGTATCCAGGCAGCGGCGCGGGGCCGAACGGGATCGAGACCACCTCGGCGTGGAAGGCCAGCAGCGGCAGGGCCAGCCGGAACGCCTCCCGCTGCGCGTCATAGCCGGACTGGACGCGGCGGTCGGCTAGATCGTGCCGCAGGAAAAAGTAGGACTGACGATGGTATTCGGCGGCCCGCAGGAAGCCGCGGGCCGCCAGCGTCTGGTGGCCGCGGACGGCGGCGTCCTGGCCCGCGGTCTGCGCCGCGATGCCGGCCCGCGCCCACTCGTCGTACCACTGGTCGTAGTCGCCCGCGGCGACCCGGCCGGCGACGGCAAGGGCCTCGCCGAGATCGGCGGCGTCGGCGTAGGCGCCGATGAGCGTGCGCTCAAGCTGCCCGGCCATGTCCTGGTCTGCGTGTAAGGAAGTCATGGCCGCAGCGTAGCCGCGCGCCCTAAGTCACGACCTCGTGGACCGGTGCGGCGCCATCGGCCCGGCGCAGTTCGATGGCGGCGACGCGCCCCGCCGACCGCACGTCCTGCTCCGCTGCCGCGAGCGCGTCGAGTGCGTCCTGGCCACCGGTCACGATCAGCCGCGGAACCGGAGTCTTCATCGCCATTTGTGCCTGCGACTTAGCCTTCCTGATCGCCGCGATGGCAGCCGAGGCCGCGGCGAGCACCGCGTCGTCGCCGGGCCCGGCCAGGTCTCGCAGTTCCCCAGCCTCGGGCCACGCGGCGCGATGGATCGACCCGTCCTGCCACCAGGACCAGCTTTCCTCGGTCGCGAAGGGCAGGAACGGGGCCAGCAGGCGCAGCAGCACCGACAGGCCCAGCCGCAGGGTGGCCACCGCCGACCCGGCGGGTCCCGGGCCATGTTCGCCGTAGGCGCGCGCCTTCACCAGTTCCAGGTAGTCGTCGCAGAAAAACCAGAAGCACCGCTCGGCCTGCTCCAGCGCGATCGCATGCTCGTAGTCCTCGAACGCGGCAGTGCAGCTCGCGGTGACATCTGCGAGTCGGCGCAGCAGCGCCAGGTCGATCGGCTCGGTAATCCCGGCTGCCGTCGGCACGGCCGGGTCGGCCGCGATGCCCAGGACGAAGCGGGTCGCGTTGAGGATCTTGATCGCCAGGCGGCGGCCGATCCGCAGCTGCGCCGGGTCGAACGCCGTGTCCACACCCAGGCGAGCGCTCGCTGACCAGTACCGCACGGCATCCGCGCCGTAGTCGCGGAGCAGGTCCAACGGGGTGACGGCGTTGCCCTTGGACTTGGACATCTTCTTCCGGTCCGGGTCCAGGATCCAGCCCGATATCGCGGCGTGCCGCCACGGCAGCACCCCGAACTCCTG
>JASHOV010000620.1 GCA_030038495.1 Streptosporangiaceae bacterium | reverse complement strand
GCGCGGCCGGCGCGGCCGGCGGGGGCGGCGCGGCCGGCGCGGGCGGCGGTGGCGTGATCGTGAGCGTAACGTCGTTGCTCTTCTGGCCCGCCACGATGACAGCGAGACTGGCCTTCATGGCCTCATCGGGCGCGGGCGGCGGCACGTCGAACGTGATCTGAGCCGACCCCCACTGCGGGTTGGCCACCGGCTCGCCGTTCAGGGTCAGCAACGCGCCGACGGGCGCCTGAGTGCCGCTGGTCGGCGTGCCCAGGTTGGCACCTTTCACGGTCACGGTCTCTCCGACCGCTGCCGCAGCCGGCTCTGGCGGATACAGGATCGGCGAGCTGAAGGTCACCAGCTTCTTGCCGAGGTAGCCGCCCTGACTGATGCCCATGAGGACGAGCAGAGAGGAGTCGATATTCGGCAGGTTCGTGCCGACCGGGTTGCTGGCGATCTGATGGCCGAGGGTCGCGAGGAAAATGCCCACCGCGATCAGCGTGAAGCCGACCATCTGCAGTTTCGCCAGGTCGGGAACGCCGCTGTCGTCCTGGATGAGCCCGCCTTTGGACCCCTTGACGGCGGCTGGCTTGGCCTGGCGGCCCGTCTGCACGTACCCGGCCGTGATCCCCTTAGCGGCGGCGGCGGTACCAGTGCTGAACCCGAGCACGGTGACCAGGTTCACCGGTACCTCGCTGATCGCCGAGTAGCTGCCCTGCGTGGCGCGCAAGACCCACAGGACTGTATAGGCGAAGAAGATCACCGTCATCCACAGCAGCCACTGGAACTTCGACGTGCTCGCGCGGCCATCGGCGCCCTCGGCTAGCTGCCACAACTTCCCGCGGGTGGGGATGGCGGCAATGCCGGCCAGAAACACGAGCACCCCCAGCCCGATCAGGACGGCATACCACTTCCAGTTTGTCGACACCGCGCCGGCCGACACCGCGCCGGCCGACACCGCGTGCCCAGCTGCAATCATGATCCGGCCTCACATGCTCGGCGTCAGTCCGACTGGGCGCCCGCAGGCGGGTTCTTGAACGTGCCGATCCACTCGGTCATTTCCGGCAGCGTGCCGTTGTACGCGTCGCGGTCCCCACCGCCGGGACCGCCGCCGAACTCCCACTGCCAGAAACGCCAGTTGTGCCACGGGAGCACGCTCGGCGGTGCCGTGTACGCGGGGTAGGCGATCCACAGGAAGTAGCGCGTGCAGTCGCCCAGCTGCGCAGCGATCGACAGGTCCGTGTAGACGCCAATCGGATGGCGGTCCTGCTCGGGGCCCAGCAGGCTGCTGACTTTGTCCAGGAACGCGAGCGTGGCGTCGCCGACCGCGCCGGCACCGACGAGCGTCGCTGGCGCCGTGAGCCTTGGCTTTGCCATGTAGCTCTTCGTCCCGCTGGCGCTCTCCACGCCGCCGACAACCAACGCACCGTCCGCCCCGGCCCAGATCTCGGAGTCGATCACCAGCATGTCGCCAGGCTCGAGCGCACCGTGGCCGTTCACGTACTCCAGGAAGTACTCGGCCTGGGCCTCGGGGTCGAGGTTCGGATGGAAGAAGTGATAGGCGCCGCGGAACTTTCCCTCGTCCCTGAGCGCCTTCCAGTTCGCCTCGAAAGTGGGGTCGGTCCAGCTGAGCCCCTCGGTCGCCTTGGTGAATCCGAACTTGTTCACCGCCGTCCACGGGCCGACGGGCTGGTATGAGGACCTGTCCTCGCCCTGAGCGCTCTGAACCGCGTGTTCGCTGACGGTGCTCGGAGTCTCTGCTGTCATGCCCTGCCTCCCGCCGGATCTGAAGAGTGATGGGCGGCGGCTGGTTAATCCGCCTGCGGCGGTGGCGGCACGGTGACATGCACGGGGTCCGTGCCCGCCACAAGCGCGCCGTCACCAGGTGTGACGTCGTAGAAGCGGTACTTGCCGCTAGAGTCCGTCCAGGTGGTCCATGTGACCCCGCCGACGGTGAGCGTGACCGCGGTGCCAGCCGCCGCACCCGCGACCTGTCCCGTGACGCTCGCCGTGGCGGTTTCGGGGACGAACGCGAACATGAACGTGCTGAAGACCGTGTCCCAGTAGACGAGGACGTCCGTCGAGCCGGGATACGTTGAGGACGGGTTTCCGACCGTGACCGATGCCGTCTGACCCGAGCTCTCCGTCGTGGTGGCGGTGGCCGACGCCGTGATCTCCAGGCTCTCGGCCTCCTTGAGACTGGCCGTGACCACGGCGCTGGCACCCACGCTCAGGGTGTAGGTGACGCCGAACTGAACCGATACCTCCGTCGTGGTGGTCGTGACCACGGTGTCGGTCAGGGTGTACGTGGTGGTCTGAAGCGGGCCGGTTCCGGTTAGCGGCTCGTATGGGAAGCTCAGAGGGCACTGGAGAAAGCGGTTCGGGTCGATCGTGGCGGCGCCCGAGCTGAACGGGTCGCAAGCCGCTATCTGCGGGTAGTCCGCAGGGGTAACCCCGTAGTAGGTGAGCATCTGGGACACGTCACTGGGCATGGTGCTGGGCGTATTCAGCCACGAGACGAGCACGAACTGGATGACCATCGAGTCGCCGGTGCTCGCGTTGATGCCCAGCTCCCACGTCACGGCGCCGGACGCATCGACCTCGATACCGATCGCCGGGTTGAGCCACAGGTAGATGAAGTCGTTCCCGTGGTCGATGCCGTCCTGCTGCGCCCCGTAGGCCGACATGATGTAGTTCTCGGTCTTGGTTACCGTCACCGAATCAGAACCGGAAACTGCGACCGACGCGTTGAAGTCGGAGCTCGCGCTGAAATTGCCAACTCCGAGATTGGCGCCGGCGGTAGCGGTGACGTCTATGCCCGCCTTGAAGGATGCGCTCGCCGACACTGTCGTGCCGGTCGAGCTTGAGGTGGAGTAGACGACCTGGGAGTCGCTCTTGCTGCCAGGCGTGCCCAGGGCCGTGCCCGGAGGTGTGTAGAGGACCGACAGGACCTGGTAGGCCGGGTACAGCTGAGCGACGGCCACCGCATTGACCGCCACGCGCGCAATCGCCGACAACCCGCCTGCAGCCGCCGAGATCTCGATGGTCGCTGCCACCGGCGTGACGTCCTGCGCCGCAGTCACGGTCAGGGAGAACGACTGCGACTCCGACGACTCGGGAAGCGACGTGGCCGACAGCTCGGCGGTCAGTCCCGCGGGGAGCGAGCCGATGTCGAGGCTGGCAGCCGACTCCACCAGGTATCTGCCGAGCTCGAAGCCGACCGTCACAGCCTGGCCGCTGCTCAGCGAGACGGACGCGGTGGCTGGAGAGATGGTCAGTACCGGTTTCTGAGGCTGCGGGTTAATCGGTTCTGGGGCAATACCGGGGCGCAGTTGTGCTGGCATATTCATCCGCTCCTGCCCAGCTTCACGACTTAGTCGCGGGCCGGCCCGAGCACCGACGCAGAGGAGACCGCCAAGGCCCCGGGCACGCCGCCCGCACAGGCATGGTGCACCGCGTTAGCTATTGGCGGATACTGGGGACTCGCCCTAGTCGGGAAACCTAGGGTGGCCTCAGGGCGAATCGTCAGCCGGGTCCTGTCTCTCGTGCCGCGGGGCATGCGGCAATTCGTCCTCGAGCAGCCGGATAAGGCTGAGCCAGCCGGTGAACCTGACGTCCTGCCCTGTTCCCGTCGTCAGTCGACCGACTGGCTGGTCCTCTGGTCCGCGCTCAAGGTGGATCACGATCTCTGTCATCGGACTCCAAAGTCGGCCCGCCCGCTTCGCAGTATCCGGGCCGTCCACGTCATCCGCTCCGGTATCCGACCCTAGCTGCCGGAAACTGGGGTCGTCAGAAGGTATGGCGGGAAGCCGGGTTATGCCGTTATTTTCTGCTTGTCGGGCCCGTGAGCCTGGCCAGCTCAGGACGCGGGCGGTGGGGGACAGAGGGGGATGCCGCCGTGCGAGCGCAATTTGTGGGCCGTGTCACCGAGTTAGCCGAGCTGAACGACGAGTTCGCGATGGCTGCCGACGGCCATGGCCGCGTCGTCCTGGTAACCGGGCCCGAGGGCATCGGCAAGACCGCCCTGATCCTGCGATGCCTCACCCAGTGGGCCGAAGAAGCGGGCGCCGTCGCGGCCTCGGGTGATCCGGAGGAGTCGGGCGTAACGGGCGGCATCCTGGGGCAGCTCGTCCAGGCCACCCCAGCAGCGGGCGAGACGGTCAAGGCGGCGCTGGCAAAGGGCCACGCCGATCCGGTGGCCGCAGGGTCCGCGCTGATCACGTTCATGCGCGAGCTTTCCGCGAGATGCCCGTTGGTCGTTGCTGTGGACGATGCGCACTGGGGCGACGACCTGTCGCTCAAGGCACTCAGCTTCGCGGCCCGCCGCGTTTACTCCGAGCGGGTTCTGTGCCTGATCGCCGCACAGCCCGACTACGCCGCCCGGCTGCCCTCCGGGATCACGCGCGCGGCCGCCAGCCATGGACTGCGCCTTGAGCTTGCCGGACTGTCGGTCAC
>JASHOV010000619.1 GCA_030038495.1 Streptosporangiaceae bacterium | reverse complement strand
CGTCGCCGTTGGAATCGTGGAAGCCCCGGATCAGCACCTCGTAAAAGACGGCACGCTTATACCAGTGCGGATCCCGCGGCGTCTCGAACGAGAAGGAGTCCGGCACGGGCTCGGTGGCCTGTGACTTGAACTCCTGCATCGGCGCAGCGGTGTCGCGCTGCCTGGCCGGATGCATGGGCTGATTCACTCCCGCTCCCCGCTGCCCTTGCCTGCCTGCCCTGAAGCTAGCCTGACCTGGTACTGCCTACCTAACAAGAATGCACCGGGCGGCGTGGCTACTGCACCGCGAAGATGTGCGCTGGCGCGACTGCCGGGTCAAGTCGCACGTAGTTGGACTGGCCCCACCGATAACTCTGCCCGTTCAGCTGATCGGTGACCGTGAAGCCCCTCGCGAAATCCACGCCCAGGGTATCCGCCTCAAGCCAGACAGTAGCCTCTCGCGGCTGGCCTGGGTCGAGGTTTACCACGACAAGGATCGTGTCGGGGTGGCCCTCCTGCTGGGCACTGGTCCGCTTGGAGAAGCACAGGATGTCCGGCTGGTCGCTGTGGTGGAAGCGCAGGTTACGCAGCCAGTGCAGAGCCGGGTGCGCGCGCCGGATCTGATTCAGTTTGGTGAGGAACGGCGCGATCGATACACCGAGCTCCTCGGCCCGATCCCAGTCGCGCGGCCGGTATGCGTACTTCTCCGAGTCCAGGTACTCCTCGCTGCCCGGTACGAGGGGAATGTTCTCGCAGAGCTCGTAGCCGGAGTAGACGCCCCAGGACGGCACCAGCATGGCCGCAAGCACCGCCCGGACGCGGAACGCCGCCGGCCCGGCGTGCTGCAGGTAGCCACACAGAATGTCCGGAGTGTTCACGAAGAAGTTCGGGCGCATATAGGCGGCCGCGTCGCCGGCCAGCTCCTGCAGGTACTCCGTCAGCTCGGCGGCGCTATTGCGCCAGGTGAAGTAGGTGTAGGACTGGTGGAACCCGATCCTGGCCAGCGCGTGCATCATCGCCGGTCGGGTGAACGCCTCGGCCAGGAAGAGCACGTCGGGGTCGGTCCTGGCGATGTCGGCCAGCAGCCGCTGCCAGAACGGCAGCGGCTTGGTGTGCGGGTTGTCGACCCGGAAGATCCGGACCCCGTGCTCCATCCAGTGCCGCAGGAGGCCGTTGACCTCCGTGTAGATCCCCTCGGGATCGTTGTCGAAGTTCAGCGGGTAGATGTCCTGGTACTTCTTGGGCGGGTTCTCGGCGTAGGCGATGCTGCCGTCGGCCCTGGTGGTGAACCACTCCGGGTGCTTGGCCACCCACGGATGGTCCGGCGACGCCTGCAGCGCCAGGTCCATCGCCACTTCGAGGCCGAGGCTTGTCGCCCGCGCGACGAACGCGTCGAAGTCCGCCAGGGTGCCGAGGTCGGGATGGATGGCATCGTGGCCGCCTTCCGGCGCGCCGATCGCCCAGGGCGAGCCCGGGTCGTCGGGGCCGGCCCGCAGCACGTTGTTGCGCCCCTTGCGCGCGGTCGTGCCAATCGGGTGCACCGGTGGCAGGTACACCACGTCGAAGCCCATGTCCACGATCGCAGGCAGGCGGCCTGCGGCGCTGCGCATCGTGCCTGACTTCGGCTTACTCCGGTGGGTGGGATCGACCTGCGCGCCTTCAGATCGCGGAAACAGCTCATACCACGCGCCGTACAGGGCGCGCTGCCGATGCACCAGCAGCGGGAACCGCTCGGTGCAGGTCAGCAGCTCCCGCAGCGGGAACGCGGCCAGGGCGGCGGTCACTTCCGGGCTCGCGGCGGCCGTCAGCCGGGCCATCGGCGGCGCCTTCTCGTCGGTGAGCTGGCGGGCCGCGGTGACCAGTGCCTTGCGGGCCGCGCGGGCGACCCTGGCCGCGTCGGGCGGCATGGCGGCCGGAGCCTTGCCGCTGCCCGCCGTCTTTCCGCTGGCGCCGGTGGTGATGTTGGCCGCCGCGCGGTCGAGGAGGCGTGCCCCCTCGGTCAGCATGAGCTCGACGTCCTGCCCGATCGGCACCTTGATCGCGGCGTCGTGGTGCCACCGGGCGAGCGGGTCGCCCCACGCCTCGACCCGGAACTGCCAGCTGCCCTCGCGATCGGGGGTGACCTCGGCGCCGTAACGGTCGGTGCCCGGGGCTAGCTCCCGCATGGGCAGCAGCGGCGAGTCGACCCCGGCCGGGTCGGTGAGCACGACCGCCGCGCCCAGCATCTCGTGCCCCTCGCGGAACACGGTGGCGCTGACCAGGAAAGTCTCACCCGCGACCGCCCTGGCTGGCACGCTCTCCCCGGGGAGCACGGGCCGCACATCCAGAATCGGGATCCGTCCGATCACGGATGAAAGCTACCCATCCGCCCGGTCGGCAATGCCGGCGGGGCCAGGTTCAGCCGCGCGGGCCGCGCGGGCTGTGCGGGCGCCGGTACCGGGCCGTCGGCTTAAACCCTGGTCGGCGCGGGCATGCACCCTCCCAATGGCGAGTCGACTGCCCGGCGGGCGGTGCGGCCATCCAGGGGCTCACGGGGGATGTCCCCGTCGTACGTTAAGGTCACGGTGCGTGAAAGCTATCCGCCGGTTCACCATCCATCCGGTCCTGCCCGAACCCCTCGAGCCGCTGCGCGGGCTCATGCTGAACCTGCGCTGGTCCTGGCATGAGCCCACCAGGGAGCTGTTCGCGGCCATCGACCCGGCCAACCGGGAGCTCGGCGAGCAGGATCCCGCTGCACTGCTGGCCCAGGTGGCGCAGGACCGGCTGGTCGCCCTGGCCGCGGACAGCGAGTTCCTGGGTCGGCTCGCGGCCACGACTGCGGAGCTCGGGGAGTACCTGACCGGGCCGCGGTGGTACCAGGGCACCGCGGGC
>JASHOV010000618.1 GCA_030038495.1 Streptosporangiaceae bacterium | reverse complement strand
CCGGCCTGGTCGGGAGCGAGCGGTACGGCGGGTCCGGCGGCCTTACCGCCCTGAGCCTCGTCTGGCCGCTCCCCGGCCGGGTTCACGGGCTTGGCCGACCGCACGACCGGCGTGAGCTGCGTCGACTGGCGTGTCGCCGGGTCGCGGTCGGCCGACTCGACCGTGGACTGACTCGGTGTCGGCGAAGGCTCCGGCTGGCGCTCGGGCCCGGAGCCGTGCGCATCCGGGGCGGCGGCCGACGGGCCGGCCTGGCCGGAAGCCGGGGCCGGCCGGGCAACCGCGGGAGATGTGAACGGCTGCTCCGGCTGGCCGACTGTCGGTCCCTGGCGGCCAGGGCGAGACTCGGGACGCCCCGGGCCCGGCTCGGGACCGGGACGCCCCGGGCCGGGCTCGGGGCGTCCGATCCTGGGTTCGGGGCGGCCGGCGAAGGGATCCGGCCGAGCCAACGGATCTTGCTGGACCGGGGCTGCGGGCTGGTTCGCGATCGGCCGGCCCGTCTCGCCTCCGCGGCGTCGGCGGGCGGCATCCGGTGCCATCGGCTCGGCAGTTGCCGGTCCGGCTGTCGTGGCGAATCCGGCTGACGCCGCCACGGGCAGGGCCGGGTTTTCTCGGGATGGATCCGGGCGGCCGGCGCGCTCATCGGGACGGGGCTGCTCACGCCGCCGTTCATCGCGCCGGAACTCGTCCCTCCGAAGCTCCTCACGGCGGGACTCGTCGCTGCGGGAGCGCGCTGGACTCAGATCCTCCCGCACCGGCTGTTGCGCATCACGTCTACCCGGCGCCTCGGGCCAATCCCGGTAATCGGGCCGACGACGACCGGGATGCTCGTAGGTGTCGTCGGGCTGAACCTGACGGCCACGACGGCCCGGAGCCGGACCGTCGGCAGACAGCGCCCCGGCCGCCGCGACCCCGGCCGAGACCGGGACAGCCTGCTGGGCCGGAGCCAGGTACCCGTACTCGCCGACCACGGGCGCGTCGTGCTCTGCCGGGCGGCCGAATACGTCGTCCCGCCAGACCACGACACCGACGATGAGCAACAGCAATGCCAGGCAAGCCACGCCGATGGCCAGGTAGACCAGCATCAGCATGCCCGATACTGCTCCAGCGATCAGCAGGCCGAGGGCTACGACCACGACCGACACGATCGCGCTGAACCGGATCACCTGTGGGCTCCGTTAGCTCTCAGCGCAGTCAGCCGACCAGGCTAGCGACGGTCGTGCTGCCCCGCGTCGGACGGGTGGAAGCCGCCGTTGGTGTGCGCGACGGGCTCGGGCATTGACGGGTATCCGCCGCTCTGCGCGCCGTTCCGCATGTCCATCCGGCCCATCCCGATACCCACGGCCGACTGCGGGCCGGTCGCGACGGCGGGGAAGACTCCACTGTCGGCGGCACCTGCCTCCAGGTCGCGGAGCTGGCCCTCCAGGTAGGCCTTCAGCCTGCTGCGGTACTCGCGCTCGAATGCGCGAAGGTCGTCAACGCGGCGCTCGAGCTCCTCGCGGGACTGAACGAGGGAGCCCATGGCCTGGCGGTGCCGCTCCTGCGCATCCCGCTCGAGGCTTTCGGCACGGGCACGGGCGTCGCTCGTGATCTGCTCGGACTGGCGGCGCGCCTTGGTGAGGATGTCGTCGGCCTCGCGGCGGGCACGGCCGAGCGTCTCGTCGGCCTCGCGGCGGGCATCGGCGATTGCCTGGTCCGCGGTCTGCTGCGCGAGCGCGAGGACCCTCGCCACGGTGTCCATATTGTCCTCGGCCGGCCTCGTCGAGCCCATCATGGCCGGCTCTGGCCGACGCTCCGGCTCGTGCCGGACCGGCTCGGGCAGCATCATCTCCGGCTCGGGCTGCGGAGAAAGCGCCACCGACTGCTTGCCGCGAAGTGCCTCCTGCAGCTTCGCCCGGAGCTCCTCGTTTTCCTGGATGAGCTCGTCGAGCGCTGCTTCTACCTCGTCGAGGAAGGCGTCAACTTCCTCTTCGTCGTAGCCCGGCCTGAGCCTGGTCGTGCTGAACTGCTTGTTCCGCACATCCGCGGGCGTCAGTGGCATCTCTTCTCCCTGGAGCTTTGTCCCCTATGGACGCTACCTGATGACCCTACCTTCACCGGCACACCTGCCAGAGCACGTAGACCACCAGGAACAGCAGCATGAAGCTGAGGTCAAGAGCCACACTACCGATCCGGAGGGGCCGAATGTAGCGCCTTAGAAATCTCAGTGGCGGATCCGTGGCCGTGTAAACACACTCGGCAATCACAAGCACCACGCCAGTGGGGCTCCACGAGCGCGCGTACACCTGGATCCAGCCCAGAATCATGCGGCCGATAAGGATCACCAGATAGACGGACAGCGCGTAGAAAAACACTTGCCTGACAATGTTCACGTACCAGCCCTGCCTATCGGTACTACCGGCAACCGAGCATGCCTTGCGCCGGCTGCCCGATTACCTGAGTCGAGCGGTTAGCTCTGATTGAAGAAGCCTCGTTCCGCGATCCGGGCCTTGTCCTCGGCCGCAACCTCAACGTTGGCCGGGGACAGCAGGAACACCTTGTTCGTCACGCGCTCGATGCTCCCGCGCAATCCGAAGATCAGCCCCGCCGAGAAGTCAACCAGCCGCTTCGCGTCGCTGTCGACCATCTCGGTGAGGTTCATGATCACCGGAGTGCCCTCGCGGAAGTACTCTCCTATCGTCCGCGCTTCATTGTATGTCCGCGGATGCACTGTGGTGATACGCGTCAAATCAGTAGTATGTACCTGACCATTGGCGCGCCGCTCCGCCGGTCGACCGTTGGCCGCCGCCCCGGTGGGGGCCTCGTGCCGGTCGTCCTCCTGCACCAGGTCAGCGCCGTATTCGTCGTACCCTTCGACGTACTCGTCCTGGTACTGATCTTCGTAGCGGTGGTCGTCCTCTACCAGTCCGAGATAGACCGCCATCTTGCGCATCGCGCTGGCCATCTTCTGTCCTCCGTGTGCAGGCCAGGCAGCCCAGCTCGCGCCAGGTGCCACGCGTCGGACATTACCTGACGAAGGCTCGCCGGCCGCCGAGCAACGCCGTACCGATCCGCACGTGTGTTGCGCCTTCCGCTATCGCTTCACCCAGGTCATCGCTCATGCCCGCGGAAATGGCAGTCGCCGAGGGGTAATCAGACCGGACAGACTCCGCGATCTTCCGCAACCGCGCATAGGCCGGCCTGGCCGGCACGCCGAGCGGCGCGATCGCCATGACCCCGCCCAGGACCAGCGACGGCTCAGCCGCGATGGCCGCGGCCAGGCCGAGCACCTCGTCCGGGTCGGCGCCGCCGCGGCCCGGAGCGCCGTCCAGGCTGACCTGGACCAGGCAGCGGACTGACCGGCCAGCCGCCGCGGCCCGCCGGCCAAGGACAGCGGCTAGCCGACCCCGGTCGACCGAATGCACGACGTCGGCATAAGAGGCGACGCTGCCGGCCTTATTGACCTGCAGTTGGCCAACGAAATGCCACCGCAGCCGCAGCCCCGCGGCCGCGCACTCTGCGGCCTTCGGCGCGGCCTCCTGGTCCTTGTTCTCGCCGAAGTCGACGAGGCCCAATTGGTTCAGAAGGGCGACATCGGAGGCGGGAAAGGTCTTGGTAACGGCAATGAGCTCCACCGCGTCGGCAGGCCGTCCGGCCGCGCCGCATGCGGTCTCGATCCTGGCCCGGACGGCCGCGAGGTTCGCGGTCAGCTCGGCCAGCCGGCCCTCGTTCCGACCCTCCTGCGCTGAGATCACAGTCACATCATCCCGCCCGCCGCCGACTGAGCCGCGGACCGGCGTCATTACCCACCGCGGCCCGGACCGCCTGACCCACCGGCCGGCTCATACTGCCCACCCGAGGGCCCGGCTCACCGGGTAAGCCAGACCAGGCCGGCGAATCTGCCGGTGGTGCCGTCACGGCGATAGGAGTACAGCTCGGGCGACTCGCTGGTGCACCGGCCGTCGCTGCGCACGGAGCCGACGCCGACGGCGGTCAGCTGGGCGCGCACGCCCGCCGCGATGTCCAGGCCGGCCGTGCCAGCCCGGGTCCGGCAGCTGGCCTGCGGGACTGCCGCGCTTACGCTGGCCTGCATGGTCTCGGGCACCTCGTAGCACGGGCCACAGATCGCCGGGCCGATGACGACCTGCATACGGCCCGCGCTCGCCCCCGCCGCCGTCATGGCATCGATCAGCGCCGGGACGACTCCTGCCGTCATTCCCTCCCGGCCCGCGTGCGCGGCACCCGCCAGGCCCGCCTCGGCGTCGGCCAGCAGGACTGGCACGCAGTCGGCGACCAGCACGCCCAGGCCAAGCCACGGGACGTCGGTGAACACGGCGTCGCACGGCTCGGGCTCCGTCTCCGGCCAGCTCGCGTCCGCGTACCTGACCGTCGTCCCGTGCACCTGATTCATCCAGGCGATGCCGGCGCCCAGCCCGCAGCTGACCGCGAGCCGGTCCCGGTTGGCGGTCACGTCGGCAAGATCGTCGCCCACCCCCTGGCCAAGGTTCATCGACTGGTAGGGAGGCTTGCTGCGACCGCCGCTGCGGTCGGTGAACCGGAACGTGACGCCTGGGCCCAGATCGCTCACTTCAGGAAGTCAGGCACGTCGAGTTCATCGTCTTCCTCGAACACCACCGACTTGCGCCGGGTGCCTGAACCGTTGCTGAGCTGGCGGCCCGACGACTTCTCCGCGTCCTGGTCGCTGGCACGCGGCGCCGGCACTCCGTCGATCTTGGCCGCCTCCCCGCCCGACCCGCCCGACCCGCCCGGCGCGCCCGACCCGCCCGGCGCGCTCGCAGCC
>JASHOV010000061.1 GCA_030038495.1 Streptosporangiaceae bacterium | reverse complement strand
TTGGGCCCGACGAGCCCGGCGAACTCGCCGTCGCCGACGGTCAGGTCGATACCGCTGATCACGCGCCGGCCGGCCAGGTCGACCGCCAGGTCGTCCACCTCCAGGCTCACTGGGTCGCGCCGTAGAGGTAGGGACGGGTGCGGATCAGGATGATGAGGGTAGGCGCGCCGATGAAGGCGGTGATAACCCCGATCGGCATCTCCTGCGGGGCGACGATGGTCCGGGCCAGCAGGTCGCCCAGCACCATGAAGCTGGCGCCGAACAGCACGCCCGTGGGCAGCACCCGGCGGTGGTCGGAGCCGACCATCAGGCGGACGATGTGCGGCACGACCAGGCCGACGAACCCGATGATGCCGCTGACCGCGACCGCGACGCCCGCCATCAGCGAGGTCACGATGAACAGGTTCCGGCGCAGCGCGTGCACGTCGACGCCCAGCGAGGCGGCCGGCTCGGAACCCATGGCCAGCGCGTTCAGGGCCCGGCCCTGCGCGAGCAGGTAGATCATGGCGGCGGCCAGCGCGATCGCGGGGATGGGCAGCTGGCTCCAGCTGGCCAGGCCGAACGATCCCAGCAGCCAGAACAGCACCGACTGCGTCGCCTGCGGGTTACCGCGGAAGATCAGGAAGCTGGTGATCGACTCGAACAGCGCGGACATCACGACGCCGCAGAGGATCAGCTGCGTCGGCGACAGCGAGGACCCGGTGCGGGACACGAGAAACACCGCGGCCATCGCGGCGAGGGCGCCAAGCACGCTGCCCACCGAGATCGCCCACTGGCCGAGCGAGGCGAACGCGCCGAGCAGCAGGACAGCCGTCGCGCCGACGCTGGCACCGGACGACACCCCGAGCAGGAACGGGTCGGCGAGGGCGTTGCGCACCAGGACCTGGACGACTGCTCCCGCGGTGGTCAGCGCCGCACCGACGACCGCGGCCAGCAATACCCTCGGCAGCCGGATCTGCCACACGATGATGCCGGCCACCGTATTCGGCGCGTGGCCGGCAATGCCCTCGACTACGACGTGCCAGACCTGGGAGGGACTGAGCGGGACCGAGCCAATGGCCACGCCCGCGGTCATCGTGGCGAGCAGGAATATCAGGCACGCGAGCAGCACAACTGAGAGCGGGACGCGGTCCCGTCGCCGAAGGCGCGGCCGTGCCCGCCGGGTCTGCTGGGTCGACTCGGCCTCCGGCTGGCCGACGGTCTCCGCGGACCCGGGTCGAGTATCGTCCTCGCGCACTCGCGCGCCCTCTCTGCTGCAAAGGACGCACGAGCCGTCCTTCTTCCGAGGACCACTTCCCTGACGCAGAGCAGGCGACCGGGCTCGCCCCCGAGGGGGACCACCGTTGCGGGACAGCGCCGGGATCTCACCGGACTTCGCTGATTCTGCATCGCCCCAGGTCGTGGACGGCCGAGGGCAGCGTAACTGTAGGCTCTCGGCCGGCTGCCGTCAAGCTGGCGGCCTGGCCCGGCTGGTCAGAAGTCCTCGTCGAAGGCAACCGTCCCGGTAACGCCGACCTGGTAGGCCGACACCCGCCGCTCGAAGAAGTTCGACAGCTCCTGTACGTCCTGCAGCTCCATGAACTGCAGCGGATTGGCCGATCCGTAGATCGGCTCGATGCCAAGCCGGGCGAGCCGCCGGTCGGCGACGTGCTCGAGATAGGCCCGCATATCCGGCAGGGAGAGGCCGGGGACGCCCTGGCCGAGCAGGTCCGCGGCGAACTGAGCCTCGCACTCCACCGCCTCGGCCAGCATGTCCCGCACCTGCCCGGCCAGCTCCGCGTCGAACAGGCCGGGTTCCTGCTCCCGGACAGTGTCCACCACATCGAACGCGAACGCCATGTGCATCGACTCGTCGCGGAACACCCAGTTGGTGCCGGAAGCCAGGCCGTTGAGCAGGCCGCGCGACCGCAGGAAGTACACGTAGGCGAATGCGCCGTAGAAGAACAGTCCCTCGATGCACGCCGCGAAGCAGATCAGGTTGAGCAGGAACGCCCGCCGGTCGGCGGCGGTCTGCAGCTCCCGCAGGCCGAAGATCGAGTTGATCCACTGGAAGCAGAACTCGGCCTTGCGGGCGATCGACGGGATGTTCTCGACGGCCGCGAAGGCGCGGGCCCGCTCGGCCTCGTCCGGCACGTAGGTGTCGAGCAGCGTCAGGTAGAACTGGACGTGCACGGCCTCCTCGAACAGCTGCCGGGACAGGTACAGGCGTCCCTCGAGCGAGTTGACGTGCTGGTACAGGTTCAGGACGAGATTGTTCGCGACGATCGTGTCGCCGGTCGCGAAGAACGCCACCAGCCGGGACACCAGGTGCTGCTCGGCGGCCGAGAGTTTCCGCAGGTCGGCCAGGTCGGAATGGAGGTCCACTTCCTCGACCGTCCAGGTGTTCCTGATCGCATCGCGAAAGCGGTCGTAGAACAGCGGATAGCGCATCGGGCGCAGGGTCAGGTCCATGCCCGGGTCTAGCAGCAGGCGGCGCTCACCGGCGTCGGGGACGGTGGCGGTGCTCATCGCGGTCACTGGCAGGCCTCGCAGGTCTGCGGGTTCTCCAGGGAGCAGGTCACAGCCGCGAGGCCGTCGGCCTGATCAGCCGCGGCCGCGGCCACGGCCACGGCGACGGTTGCCTGGGCGATCCGGGTGGCCGGCCGCGAGCGCAGGTAGTACGTCGTCTTCAGGCCGGACTTCCAGGCGTGCAGGTACATCGAGGAGAGCTTGCCGATCGAGGGCGAGGC
>JASHOV010000617.1 GCA_030038495.1 Streptosporangiaceae bacterium | reverse complement strand
GGCGTCAAGGTCTATCCGTTCAAGACCATCGAGGCCGGCGCCGTGGTGAACACCAGCGTGATCTGGGAGTCCCGCGGCCAGCGCACGCTGTTCGGCACCCGCGGGGTGTCCGGCCTCGTCAACGTCGAGATAACCCCCGAGCTGTGCGTGCGGCTGGCCAGTGCCTATGCGACCACACTGAAGAAGGGCTCGGCCGTCACGACGTCCCGCGACTCGTCCAGGGCCGCGCGGGCGCTGAAGCGGGCGGTGCACGGCGCACTGAATGCCAGCGCGATCAACGTGGTCGACCTGGAGGCGCAGCCGACGCCGCTGGCCAGGTTCGAGACCGCGCGCAGCGACTGCAGCGGCGGCATCGCGCTGCAGACCACGCCCGGCGACCCGCAGTCCATCGACATCCTGTTCCTGGACGCGGACGGAGCGGACCTGTCCCAGTCGGCGCAGCGCAAGCTGGAGCGGGTCTTCTCCCGGCAGGAGTACCGCCGTGCGTTCCCCGGTGAGATCGCCGAGCTGACCTACCCGCCGCGCGTGATCGAGGCATACACGCACGAGCTGCTGCAGACCGTCGACATGACCGGCGTCTACGGTGCGGGCCTGCGAGTGGTCGCCGACTGCGCCGGCGGCACGACGTCGCTGGTCCTGCCGGGCCTGCTCGGCAAGCTCGGCGTCGACGTGCTCACGGTCAACAACCGCCTGGACGAGACCTCCCCGACCCAGTCGCTAGCCGCGGCCCGGGCGGGCCTGCACCGGCTGGGTGAGCTGGTGTCCTCGTTCGGCGCGGCATTCGGAGTCCGGTTCGACCCGGTCGGCGAGCGGATCGCGCTCGTCGACGACAAGGGGTCGATGGTCAATAACGACCGGGCCCTGCTGGTAGTGCTCGACCTGATCGCGGCCGAGCGCCGCAGCGGCCGGGTGGCGCTACCGGTCACCACCACCAGGGTGGCCGAGGAAGTCTGCCGCTACCACGGCGTCGAGGTGACCTGGACGCCTACCTCACTGCAGGGGCTGTACGAGGCCGCCGCCGGCAAGGACGTGATCTTCGCGGCCGACGGCAGGGGCGGCTTCGTAGTGCCTGGATTCTCCCGCTCGATTGACGGGATCGCCGCGTTTACCCAGTTGCTCGGCCTGGTCGCGCGGACCAGGCTCACGCTGAGCCAGATCAAGACGCGGATACCAGAGGCGAACCTGCTCAAGCGCTCTATGCCCACGCCGTGGGCGGCCAAGGGCATCGTGATGCGGACCGTGGTCGAGGCGGCGGGGGATAAGGAGGTCGACACCACCGACGGCGTCCGGGTCATCGAGCCTGATCGCGGGTGGATCCTGGTGCTGCCCGACCCGTCTGAGGCGGTCACGCACCTGTGGGCCGAGGGCTCCGATGCGGACGCCGCCCAGTCTCTGCTGGACGAGTGGGCGGCCGTGGTGGAGCAGGCCGGCCGGTAACGGTCTTTGCCCGCCCTGGCTCATCCCTGCGGCGTAGGCGGACTCAGCCCGTCGGCTGAGCCTCGGAGCTGGGAAGTAGCCGCGAGAGTGGCGGCGAGGGCGGCTCAGCCATGAGACAATCGCCTGATCACCCAAGTGATGACTGCATGTCGGAGGTGCGCCAGAAATGTGGCGAAGGCGTCGCGGCAACACCCAGCGCGGGTCCGGGCGTCCGGACACCGCCGGGAGCGGCGTCACGGATACAGGATCGTGGCCCGCTCTCGGCAGGTCAAGGACCAGGGCTTCCCGGCGTGCGTGGCGCATGGACCGGCAGGGTGCGCCGCAGGTAGCGTTGACCCGGCCACCGGACTTCGCGCGGCGCTCAGCTGCGGCGGGCATGGCGCCCGCACCCGTCGCTTATCCGACGAATGGGAGGCTCGGCGATCTCATGCCCAGCGTCTACTGCACGGCGTGCGGTGAAGCGAATGCGGAGGGTGCCCGCTTCTGCTCTCAGTGCGGGACGCCGCTTGTGCGGCGCCAGGGTGAGCGCGTCGCGGACACGACGTCGACCATCTCGCTGGCCGGCAGCGACCTCGACGACACCGGCGAGGAGACCGGAGCCGACTCTGCCGCTGTCGCCGCGCTTCCGCCCGGCACGGCGCTGCTGGCAGTCAGGCGCGGCCCCAATGCCGGCAGCCAGTTCCTTCTCGACAGCGACCTCACGCTTGTCGGCCGGCACCCCGACAGCGACATCTTTCTCGATGACGTGACGGTGTCCCGCAGGCACGCGGAGTTCTACCGGCAGGGCGGCCGGTTCACGGTGCGGGACGTCGGCAGCCTGAACGGCACGTACGTCAACCGCGAACGCATCGAGGAAGCGCAGCTGAACGAGGGCGACGAGGTGCAGGTGGGCAAGTTCCGGCTCGTCTTCCTGCTGGGTCCGGGCGCACGGCCCGAGTTCGGCGGAGGCTCGCAGGTCGGGGGATGAGCACCCAGCCCGTCCGCGGCTACCTCAGCATCAGCGAGGTGCTCGCCGAGCTCCGCGCCGACTTCCCTGACATCAGTGTGTCCAAGATCAGGTTTCTGGAGACCGAGGGCCTCATCGCCCCGGCCCGCTCGCCGGCTGGCTACCGGCGGTTCACGGCCCAGGACGTCGACCGGCTCCGGCTCGTCCTGGCGGCGCAGCGCGATCAGTACCTGCCGTTGCGCGTCATCAGGGAACGGCTCGCCCTACTCGACAGGCAGCAAGCGGCCGCCGGCCGCCAGCCAGCATCCGGCTCCGTTCCCGCTGCACAGCAAGCTGCGGCCCCGCCGCCCGTCCGCGACGCCCGCGGCGTCGGCACTGCCTACCCGCTCCGGCAGGCCGGGTCCGAGCCCCTGCTCAGCCGGCGCGAGCTGGTGGATGCGGCGGGCCTGAGCGAGGCGCTGCTCACCGAGCTGGAAACCTTCGGCCTGATCCGCCGCATCGGCCGGCAGTACTCGCCGGAGGCGCTCGAAGTCGCGCGGACGGCCAAGGCTCTGACGTCCTTCGGCGTAGAGGCCCGTCATCTGCGCGCCGTGCGGGCCGCCGCGGAGCGCGAGACCACGATGATCGAGAGCCTGGTCGCGCCGATCCAGCGGCAGCGCGGAGCGGGCGCGCGTGAGCTGGCCGCGCGCACCGCGGGCGAGCTGGCTGGCCTGGTGATGCGGCTGCACAGCGCACTTGTCGAGGGCGCCCTTGCGGAGGCCGGGCTGGCTGATGCCGGCCTGACTGGTGCTGTGCTAGCTAACAATGGGCTGGCTGAGGATGGCCTGAGATCAGGGCCCGACGGCC
>JASHOV010000616.1 GCA_030038495.1 Streptosporangiaceae bacterium | reverse complement strand
AACTCGATCGTGTCGGGCCGGTCCGGCAAGGTCATGTCTCAATCTTCGGCTCTCCACAGCGGCCCGGCTATATCCAGCCCGATGTCGGCGCCCCACTGGTTGCGGTAGGCCACCTCCTGGACCGGGCGGCGGGCCGCGGCGGCCCAGCGGCCGAGCGGGTAACCGAACGAGACGCAGCAGGTCATCGTCCAGCCCTTGTCCTGCGGCACGCCCAGGATCCGCAGGGTCTGCTGGCCGTGGAAGATGCCGAGCACCGAGGTCAGCGCGCTGCCCACGCCCTGGGCCCTGGCGGCCAGCTGCGCGCTCCAGATCGCCGGGAAGATGGAGCCGCCGGTCGGGTCGCCGCGGGAGAACGCGCACAGGAACAGCGGCACGTCCTCGAAATGATCGGCCAGGTACTGCGCCGACGCCTGGATGCGGAGCAGCGATGCGCTCTCGGGGTCCTCGGGGGTGGCACGGGCGCGCTCCAGGTTCTCCCGGTAAAAGCCGGCCCACAGCTGGCCGATCGCATCCCGGTAGAGCGGGCCGAGCCGCGCCTTGATGCCGGGATCGTCTACGAGCAGGAATCGCCAGCCCTGCGCGTTGCCGCCGCTGGGCGCGCGGATCGCGGCGTCGAGGATGCGGGCCTGTACCTCGGCCGGAATCGGGTCGGGCCGGACCCGGCGCATCGCGCGGGTCGTGTACAGCGCCTCGAAGACATCCATGCCGCGCCCTTTCGGTCTCGTTCCCCGCGCTTCTGCGCCGGATCGTATCGTGACGATATGGATTACACCCACCTTGGCCGCAGCGGCGCCTCCGTCAGCAGGATCTGCCTCGGGACGATGAACTTCGGCTCCTACACCAAGCCGGTCGAAGCGCACACGATCATGAATCATGCGCTCGAGCAGGGCGTGAACTTCTTCGACACCGCGAACACCTACGGCCGGCCACGCGCGGAGGGCGTAACCGAGTCGATCATCGGCGACTGGCTGGCCGGCGGCCAGGGCCGCAGGGACAAGATCGTGCTCGCCACCAAGCTGTACGGCGGTAAGGGCGAGTGGCCGAACGACCGGTTCCTGTCCGCGGTCAACATCCGGCAGGCGTGCGAGGCGTCGCTGCGGCGGCTGTGCACCGACCACATCGACCTCTACCAGATGCATCACGTCGACCGATCCACGCCGTGGGAGGAGATCTGGGAGGCGATGTCCGTCCTGCGGACTCAGGGCAAGATCATCTACTGCGGCTCGTCCAACTTCGCCGGCTGGCACATCGCCCAGGCCCAGGAGGCAGCGCGGCGGCTCGGCTACTTCGGCCTCGTCTGCGAGCAGTCCCGGTACAACCTGGCGGCACGGACCGTCGAGCTTGAGGTCCTGCCCGCCTGTCAGGGCTACGGGCTGGGCGTGCTGCCGTGGAGCCCGCTGCATGGCGGGCTGCTGAGCGGAATTCTCAGCCGCTCGGCCGAGTCAGCAGAGTCCGCCGGGCGCACGAGCGGCGGCATGTCGGCCGAGGAGCTGGAGGCCGCGGGACCTGGCCAGCTGTCTGCCTACGAGGCGTTCTGCGCTGAGCTGGGTCATCCGCCCGCCCAGGTCGCGCTGGCCTGGCTGCTGCACCAGCCCGCGGTGACCGCGCCGATCGCCGGGCCGCGCACGCTGGAGCAGCTCGACGGCGCCATCGCGGCCATGCAGATCCGGCTGGACGAGAAGGCCCTCGGCCGCCTGGACGAGATCTTCCCCGGCCCGGGTGGCGCAGCGCCCGAGGCCTACGCGTGGTGAGTCCGGGCGGCCTGGCAGGCAGGCTGGCGGGCCGACCGCAAAGTTACTCAATGACGCGCTATCGGCAAGCAGTTGGCAAAGCGGCTAGCTGACGTACGAGAGCCGCACCTGGCGATCCGGATTGTCGACGTTCAGGTCGACGACGGCGATTGACTGCCAGGTACCCAGCGCGAGGCGGCCGGCGATTACGGGCACCGTCACCGACGGCGGGACGAAGGCGGGCAGCACATGCGAGCGCCCGTGGCCGCGCGAGCCGTGCGCGTGCCGCCAGACATCGTCGTCCGGCAGCAGCTGCGATAGCACGGTCAGCAGGTCCGGGTCGCTGCCGGAGCCGAGCTCGAGGATCGCGACGCCGGCGGTGGCATGCGGCACGAAAACATTGAGCAGCCCGTCACCACCGTCGGCCGACTCGCGTGCGAACTGCTCGCACTGCCGGGTGATGTCAAGCACGGTCTCCCGGCTGCCGGTGTGGACCGCGAAGGTCGTGGATTTCATGGCTGGCACTGTTTCATGGCTGGCACCTCAGGTGCGCAGGTACGAGGCGCCGTTGAGGTCGAGGATCGCGCCCGTGGCCCACTCCGCCTGCGGCGAGGCGAGGTACAGGACCGCAGCCGCGATCTCGTCGGGCCTGGCCACCCGGCCGAATGGGCTCTGCCCGCGGATGGCGTCCCCGCGGGCCCCCTGCAGGTGTGCCGCCGCCATGTCGGTCTCCACGAACCCCGGCGCCACGCCTGCGACCGTGATGTTGTGCGGGGCGAGCGCGACCGCAAGCGACTGGCCGAGCGCATTCAGCCCGGCCTTGCTCGCACCGTAGGCAGGCTGGCCCGGCTCGCCGCGGAATGCTCCGCGCGACGACACGTTGACGATCCTGCCGCCGCCACCCGCGATCATGTGCCGCACCGCGCACCAGGTGACGTTGGCGGTGCCTACCAGGTTGACCCCGATCGTGTCCCGCCACGCCGACTGCCACTGCTCGTAGGAGACCTCGGTAATCGGATGAGCCGTGTACGTGGCGGCATTGTTGACGAGTACGTCGATGCCGCCGAGGTGCGCCGCCGCGGCGTCCACCATCTCCAGGACCGCGGCGGCGTCGGCCAGCTCGGCCTGGACCACCAAGTGGCCGGTGCCGGGCAGGCTGGCGAGCACCTCGGCGGCGAGGCCGGCCGAGGCGCGATGATGAATGGCGACCCGGTCGCCGGCCGAGGCGAATGCCTCCGCCACTGCGCGGCCGATGCCGCGCGAGGCCCCCGTTACCAGTACTGAGCGGTTCGTCACCCGACGACCTTAACGTCCGGCCGCGCCGCCCTCGGACCGGCCTTGCCTATCGCCGCCGAGGGGCCAGGCGGCAGAATGCTGATCATGTCAGACGCAGCCGCACATCCGTCCCCCCTGTCCTCCGGCGCACCGTCCTCCGGCGCACCGTCCTCCGGCGCACCGCGCCCCGTCCGCGATGCCGCGGACGCCTACGTGCGTGCACTTGCCGAGCTCGACCCGGCCGTAGCGACCGATCTCGGCCTGCCGGTCGGCCAGGACCGGCTGCCCGATCTCTCGCCCGCCGGGCAGCAGGCGCTGGACGACCTGGCCCGCCGCACGCTTACCCGGCTCGCGGAGCTGGAGCGCGCGGCCGGGCAGGCGGGTGGCTTTGCCGATGCGGACGAGCGGCGCTGCGCCCGGCTGCTGCGGGAGCGGCTGACCGCCGAGCTGGCCATGAGCGAGTCCGGCGAGCGGTTGCGGGCCGTGTCCAACATCTTCGGTCCGCCCGAGCGGATGCGCGGGTCGTTCCTGCTCATGCCCGCGACGACGGCGGACGAGTGGGCCGTGATTGGCCGCCGGATGGCAGCGGTGCCCGGGGCGCTGGCCGGCTACAGGGAATCGCTTGCGGAGGGCGCACGGCGGGGCCTGCATGCCGCACCGCGCCAGGTGCGCACGGTCGCGGGCCAGCTGGCCGAGTGGCAGGCGGTCGGGGACGGCCGGGGCTGGTTCGCCGATTTCGCGGCCGCCGCCGACGCGCCGCAGACGCTTCTGGCCGATCTCGGCAACGCGGCTGCCAGCGCCGATGCCGCGGCCGCGGGCCTGCATGACTGGCTGCTGACCGACTACCTGCCGGGTACCGAGGGGACGCCGGATGGGGTCGGCGAGGAACGCTACCGGGTCACCTCGCGGGCCTGGAACGGCGCCGACCTGGATCTCGCCGAGGCCTACCAGTGGGGCTGGGAGGAGTACCGCCGGATCTGGGCGGAGATGAGCGCAGAGACCGCGCGGATCCTGCCGGACGCCACTCCCAAGCACGCGATGGATCACCTGGAGGAGCACGGTCAGATCGTCAACGGCGTGCCCGAGATCCAGCGCTGGCTGCAGGGTGTCATGGACGAGGCGATGGCGAACCTGGACGGCACCCACTTCGACCTGGCCGATCCGATCAAGGTGGTCGAGACCCGGATCGCGCCGCCGGGCAGCGCCGCGGCGCCGTATTACACCAGCCCCTCGCTTGACTTCTCCCGGCCGGGCCGGACCTGGCTGCCGACGCTGGGTAAGACCTCGTTCCCCGTCTGGGGGCTGGTCAGCACCTGGTACCACGAGGGCGTACCGGGCCATCACCTGCAGATCGCTCAGTGGACCTACCTGGCCAGCCGGCTCTCGACCTACCAGACGACGGTCGGTGACGTCAGCGCCAACACGGAGGGGTGGGCGCTGTACGCGGAGCGGCTGATGGACGAGCTCGGCTTCCTCACCGATCCCGGCGTGCGCATGGGTTATCTGGAGGCGCAGATCGCGCGCGCGATCCGGGTCGTCATCGACATCGGCATGCACCTGTCGCTGACCGTGCCGGCGGACTCGCCGATGTTCGCGGGCGAGCAGTGGACGGCCGAGCGGGGGCTGGAGTTCTTCCTCGCGCACAGCGGCCAGCCGCGCGAATACCTCGAGAGCGAGATCGTCCGCTACCTGGGCGGGCCCGGCCAGGCCATCAGCTACAAGCTGGGGGAACGGGCCTGGCTGGCCGGCCGGGCGGCGGCCCGGTCGCAGCGGGGCGCCGCATTTAACCTGAAGGCCTGGCACATGGCCGCACTGTCCCTGGGCTCTCTGGGCCTGGACGACCTCACCGCCGAACTGTCCCGCCTGTGAGCATCCCGGCTCCGTGACCTATCGCGGAGGTCAGTCTGCCTGAGGTCATTCTGCCGGCGGTCGCGGATGCGGCAGAATCCGGTCATGGCCGATTCTGAGTCCCCGTCGTCCCCGCGCCCGGTCCGCGCCGCCGCCGATCACTACGTCGACCGGCTGGCAGAACTCAACCCGCTCGTCGCCACGACGCTCGGCCGCCCTGTGGGCCAGGACCGGCTGCCTGACCTGTCGCCCGCCGGCGAGCAGGATGAAGAGGATCTCCGGGTCGCGACGCTGGCGAGGCTCGCGGATCTGGAGCGCGCGGCCGAGCACGCGGGCGGCTTTGCCGACGCGGACGAGCGCAGGTGCGCCCGGCTGCTGCGCGAGCGGCTGGAGACCCTGCAGGCCGGCTTCGCGGTTGGCGAGTACCTGCGGGCGATGTCGAACATCTTCGGGCCGCCGCAGCACGTGCGCCGTACGTTCCTGCTGATGCCCGCCGCTACGGCGGACGACTGGGCCACGATCGCCCGGCGCATGGCCGCGGTGCCGGCCGCGCTGGGCGGCTACCAGGAGTCGTTATCCGAGGGCGGCAGGCGCGGCCTGTACGCGGCCCCGCGCCAGGTCGAGACCGTGGCCGGGCAGCTATCCGACTGGCAACCTGGCGGTGCGGCCAAGGGCTGGTTCGGCGGATTCGCCGGCGCCGCCGACGTGCCGGATTCGCTGCGAGCCGACCTCGACCGCGCGGCCGCGAGTGCCGACGCGGCCGTCGCCGGACTCTGCGCCTGGCTGCGCGCCGACTATCTGCCCGCCTCCGCCGGGACCCCGGACGCTGTCGGAGCCGACCGTTATGCCCTTGGCGTGCGGGAGTGGCTGGGGGCCAGGCCCGACCTCGCCGAGGCCTACGAATGGGGCTGGTCGCAGTACCGGGAGATCATGGCCCAGATGGATGACGAGTCGGCCAAGATCCTTCCGGGCGCGACTCCGCGGGAGGCCATGCGCTACCTCGACGAGCACAGCCCGGTCATCGAGGGCGTCGAGGAAGTGCGGGCCTGGCTGCAGGGCCTGATGGACAGGGCGATGACCGACCTGGACGGATCGCACTTCGATCTCGCCGATCCGGCCAAGCGGGCCGAGGCGCGGATCGCGCCGCCAGGAAGTGCCGCCGCGCCGTACTACACCGGGCCCTCGCTGGACTTCTCCCGGCCCGGCCGGACCTGGCTGCCGACGCTCGACAAGACGTCGTTCCCCCTCTGGAGCCTTTACAGCACCTGGTACCACGAGGGCGTGCCCGGCCACCACATGCAGATTGCGCAGTGGACCTACCTGGCGAGCCGGCTCTCCGTTTACCAGACCTCTGTCGGCGGCGTCGGCGCCAACCTGGAGGGCTGGGCGCTGTACGCAGAACGCCTCATGGATGAGCTCGGCTACCTTGAGGCGCCGGGTGCGCGGATGGGCTACCTCGACGCCCAGCTGATGCGCGCGATCCGCGTGATCATCGACATCGGGATGCACCTCGAGCTCACCGTTGCCGGCGACTCGCCGATGTTCGCGGGCCAGAAGTGGACGCCGGAGCTGGCGCTGGACTTCTTTGACGCGCATATCGGCCGGGGCCGCGAGTTCCTCGCGAGCGAGGTCTTACGCTACCTCGGGCTGCCAGGTCAGGCGATCAGCTACAAGCTCGGCGAGCGAGCCTGGCTAGCGGGCCGGGAGGCGGCCAGGCTGACCCGCGGCGCCAGCTTTGACCTGAAGACGTGGCATATGTCGGCCTTGTCGCTCGGCTCGCTCGGGCTGGACGACCTGGCCGCGGAGCTGGCCCGGCTGTAAAAGCTAGCCGCTGATCGCAGACGCGTCGGCGGCCCGCTTGCGCAGGTCGGCGCGGACCTGATTGCCCAGCTTGTGGGTCTCCCTGTGGTTGATCACGGCCCCGGCCGCGGCCCCTGTCAGCAGCGGCGCGAGCGACAGCGCGCTCTTGCCGGCCTTCGTGACCAGCCGGCGCTCCAGCTTGCGCCAAAGCGGGGAGCTCGCCGCCACCGCGACCCCGCTCGCGGTGATGCGGACGCCACGGCGGTCGGCCCAGGCCCAGACGTAAGCGACCATCCGCTGGGCCCGGCCACCGGGGGCGCGCTGGCCGTATATCTCGTGCAGTTCGGCGATGAGCTTGAGCTCCACGGCCACGAGGGTCAGCGTTTCCACCCCGAGCTCGACCGGCACGGTCGGGATGAACGGAACGGCGGCCGCGGCGCCGACCGCGGCGCCAACTCCCGCCGATGCACGGGCGGCGCCGTCGATGACGGCGTCGGCCAGCTCCTCCTGGCCTCGCCCCGGATACTGCGCGCGCAGCGTGGCGAGGCTCCGGATCGGAATCTTCGGTGCCATCTCCAGCGTCTGGCGCGTGAGCTGCTGGCCGAGCGACTGGAGTCCCTTCCCGGCGAGCTGGCCGCCTGCCCGCACGCGGGTCCAGGCGGCCTGGCCGCCCGACTTCAGGGTCCGCAGCGACGCGTGGCCGCCGGAGCGGACCCCGCGCAGCGAC
>JASHOV010000615.1 GCA_030038495.1 Streptosporangiaceae bacterium | reverse complement strand
GGATGACAGCGCCCGGTGGCCCGCTGGCGCGCTGCCGGGCATCGGCCCGTTCGACCGGCGCGTGATCGCGGTTGGCGGCATCGTGTTCGCCGTGCTGATGGCGGTATCGGGACGGTATGGCTTTGACCGCGACGAGCTGTACTTCCTGGACTGTGCCCGGCATCTGCAGGCCAGCTATGTTGATCAGCCGGTGCTGGGGCCGCTGCTGGCGTGGGTGTCGCTGAAGCTGTTCGGGGTGTCGCTGCCGGGTCTGCGGGTGTGGCCCGCGCTTGCGGCCTGGGCCACGGTGGTGGTCGCCGGGCTGACCGCCCGCGAGTTCGGCGGTGCCAGGCGGGCGCAGCTGCTGGCCGCGGTCGGGACGGCCATGGGGCCCTGGCTGCTGTCGTCTGATCATCTGGCGAACACGACACCGTACGCGCTGCTGGCCTGGGCGGGCCTGGCGCTGGTCGTGGTCAGGATCGGGCGGACCGGCGACTGCCGCTGGTGGCTGGCCGGGGGCCTGGTCGCGGGCCTGGGGGTGGCTGATGACCACAGCATGAGCTTTTTCGCCATCGCGGTAGTCATCGGCGCGCTGGTCAGCGGCGGCCGCCCGATGATCTGGAACCGCTGGTTCGCGGCCGGCGCGGCGATCGCGGTGGCGTTCGAGGTTCCCGACCTGTGGTGGCAGGCGCAGCACGGGTGGGCGACGATCGCCATGACCGAAGCGCTGCACCGGGAGAACGGCGGCCTCGCTCAGGTCGGCCCCTGGGTCCTCCAGCAGCTGGGCATCGCAGCCGTGACCCTGCCGGGGGTCTCGGTGATCGGCCTGTGGTGCCTGTCGCGGTCCGGGCGACCGCTGTGGCGGGCGCTGGCGTGGGCGTACGGGCTGCTGTTCGTCGTGTTCGCGGTCACCACCGGGGCAAAGGGCTATTACCTGGCCGCCGCGTACGTGTACCTGCTCGCCGCCGGCGCCGTGGCCATCGACGGGTGGCTGCAAGCGCGGCCGGGCCGACTGCGCAACCTCGTGCTGGCCACCGCGGTCCTCACGGCGGTGACCCTGCCGCTAACCCTGCCGGTGCTCCCGCCCGCCGGCCTCGCCCGGACCTTCTACACGTCGAACCCGACCCCGCTCGAGACCATCGGCTGGCCCCAGGTCGTTCGCACCGTCGATGCGGTATGGACATCCCTGCCGCCCAGCCAGCGGGCCAGCGCCGTGATCTTCGCCGACAGCTACGGCCTGGCCGGGGCCATCAACGAGCTCGGCCGGGGCATGGGGCTGCCGACCGCCGTCAGCAGCCAGAACAGCGAGTGGTGGTGGGGACCAGGTAACCCGCGCGCCACCACCATCGTGGCCGTCGCGCCCGGACCCGTCGGCGGCGGCACCGGCTACGGGCTCACACTCTCGCGGTTTTTCACCAGCGTCCGGGTGGCGGCCACGCTGTCGAATCCGTACGGCATCCACAACCAGCAATGGGGCGGCCACGTCTACATCTGCACCGGCCCTCGCCAGCCATGGGGCCAGATATGGCCACGGCTGCGCCACTACGACTGACAGCACACCGCCGCGACCGCGGCACCTAGAATGGCCCGATGTCACCGGATTCCGGACGGCAGAAGGCCATCGCCGCCGACTACTTATGGGCAGAGGACTACGGCCTGTTCTCGGGGTACTGCCTGACCCTGGTGCGGGGGATCACGCCGCAGGGGTTCATGGACCGGCTCGGTGCGCGAAAAGTGCTCGACGCTCTGAGGCTCGGCGAGCGGTTTACTGAGATCTCCTTCGACTACTGGGGTGAACCGCACCTTGGAGACGTCCAGTTCATCGGCACCGCGACCGTCACCGGGGATGGTGGCCCCTGGACCCTGGCCCTGGAGGTGAACGGCCACCTGGGCGTGACCCCCGAAATGGTGGTCCCGGTCTCGGCGGAAACCAGGCTGGTCTCGCACCGCTACAACGACGGCAACCTCGGCAGCCAATTCTGCTGGATTGAGGACGGCGATATCCGGCTGTACTTCGAGCCCGTGTTCGCCAGTTACCGCGACGGCAGCACGCCGGACGCTCTCGTTGAGGACATGGAGCAGATCGGCTTCACCCTGGACGGGAACGGCACGCCTGAAGGCCTGACACCTATGGCAGGCGCGGGCGTCAGTCGGGCGGTCCGGTCCTGCGCTGGTTGGTAGCGGTGTACATGGCCGTCACGAAAGTCTTGGTGACCGTGCCGCCAAAGGATCGATCGACCAGTCCCCCGATGGCGTCAAGTAGCGCCGGGCGATCCTGAGCATCGCGCCGCAGCACCACCGCAGTTGTCGCCCACAGATCGCGCATCTGGCGTGACTCCAGCGTGATGGCGGACCGAATGACGTGGGCCCGTACGTCATCTAGACCGGCCATCCTCAGGTCGGCTGTGCGAGCGTCGACGTCAAGCTCGAGCGTTCCGAATCGCTCCGCTGGCGGGTCAGACGGATCTGTCAGGAGAGCGTCGACAGCGCGGTCGAAATCATCGGGCGCGGCGGGATCGCGCCACACCGTCCACCACGTCGCCGCCGAGCCTCCTGGCCGAAGCAAACTGCAGAGCCGTGGATACTCGCGGGGCTGCACCCAGTGGAAGGACATGGCCGCGACCACCAGATCGAAGGCTTCCTCTGGCAGCACAGCCTTCTCGAATGAGGTGGCCATCAGTTCGAAATGACTGTCGTGTGCCATCGAAGCCCGCAGATGCGCGGCCATCGCCTGGTTCGGCTCGACCGCAGTGACGCGAGCCCCGGCCCGCAGCAGGTGCCGGGTGGCTTGTCCGGTGCCCGGGCCGATTTCCAGAACCCCGATGCCCTCGCGGAGGCCGCAGTCCTCACGCAGGATTCGGTAGACCTCTGGCGGGTACTCCGGACGGCCCCGCTCGTACACTCCGGGGTCCTGCCCGTACAGCGCGCGCCCTTCCTCCGGGTCGGGCTTCTCACTGGCACTGAAGTCGGCTCTAGCCGAATTCCCGGCTGTCACATCATCACCTTTATCTTGTATGTGTTGTTCTTCGGGTCAGTGACCGCAGGTAGCGCCGCCAATCAGGGGCAGGCGGAAGCGCACGGCGCGGATTACCGCGTCGATCCAGGGTCCCGGACGGCACTCGGCGACGACCACCGCGGTGTCCGTGCCTTCATGCGTACCTAGCAGCACCACCGGCCGCACCCGCGGCATCTCGGGGATCTCGAGGATTGACGCTTCCAGGTCTTCCGCGAACACCGTGCGGGCCCGTCGCCTGATGCTGCCGGTGCGCAGCAGGGTCCCATCGTTGGTCGTGACGGGCGACTGCCCTGCGTTACGCACGAAGCCGCTGGCCACCGACGGGACAATCCCAGTGCGCCATTCGCTGAAGTTCATCCCGGCCAGCAGTTCGGGCTTGACCCTGCATGCTGACGACCAGAAGCACCCGAGCCACGTCAACGGAGACTGGACGAAATCCTGCGGTCGCATGGCCCAAAGATCGCTGCCGTTGACGACCGGAGTTACCAGGCAGCCGATCAAGCCCATGTCATGGTGCACCGGTAGCCAGCTCGCCGTCGGGTCGGCAGACGTCATTGCCAGCCGGGTCCTGATGGCGTGAACCGTCGCGGTTATAAGCCTCCACCTGCGAGGCCGTCAGTACCTTGGCCGAGGACGGATCGGAAGGACGAAATGTCAGGTCGCGCGGGTCATCATCGGTGTCGATCACTGTTGAACCAACGCCAGGCTGACCGTTTGTTAGGGCTCGCGGGTGCCCGAGCTTCACTCCGCGATGCTAACACCGGCATCAACCAT
>JASHOV010000614.1 GCA_030038495.1 Streptosporangiaceae bacterium | reverse complement strand
GAGGTAGCCGAGCAGTGCGTGACCCGGCAGGGCATCACCCTGAACGTGCGCGCGGTCATCGCGTTCAAGGTGGGCAACGACGACGAGAGCATCGTCAACGCGGGCCAGCGCTTCCTGTCCGACCAGGATCAGATGTCCACCCTCACGGGGAGGATCTTCGCCGGGCACCTTCGCTCGATCATCGGGTCGATGACCGTGGAGGAGATCGTCACCGAGCGGCAGAAGCTGGCCACCGAGGTACTGGACGGATCGAAGACGGAGATGGCGAGAATCGGTCTCACCGTCGACTCGCTTCAGATCCAGTCGATCGACGACATGAACAGCGGCTACATCGACGCGATGGCGGCACCGCACAACGCGGCCATCCAGCGCCAGGCCCAGATCGCGCAGGCCCAGGCCAACCAGCAGGCCGCCGAGGCGCAGCAGGAGTCGCAGCGCAAGCAGGCTGAGTATGCCCGGCAGACCGCCGTCGTCCAGGCCCAGTACAAGGCCGAGGTCGACAAGGCCCAGGCCGAGTCGGCGCAGGTGGGCCCGCTGGCCCAGGCCCAGGCCCAGATGAGCGT
The DNA here is from genome assembly GCA_030038495.1 of Streptosporangiaceae bacterium. Classification (GTDB taxonomy): domain Bacteria; phylum Actinomycetota; class Actinomycetes; order Streptosporangiales; family Streptosporangiaceae; genus JAJYUU01. The sequence continues at coordinate 3,985 of JASHOV010000614.1, read as the reverse complement.
GCTGGCCGCGCAGACCGAGCTGGCCAACAGGCAGGCGGAATTGCGGCAGCGGCAGCTGGTCGCCGAGGTCGTCAAGCCGGCCGAGGCCGAGGCCGAGAAGGTCAGGGTTATGGCGGAAGCGGACGCCCGCAGGACCAGGGTGCTGGCTGAGGCCGCCGCCTCGAACAATCGCGTCGCGCTGGACCGTATGCTCATCGAGCAGCTGCCGATGATCGTGAAGGAGGCGGCGGTCGGCCTGGCCGGCGCCAACGTCAGCGTGCTCAACGGCGCCGACGGGCTCAGCGAGATCGCGGCCGGACTTGTGGCCCAGGGCCTGACGATCCTGGAGTCGGTGAAGGCCGGCCTGTCGGGCTCAGCGCCAACCACGTTCCCTGCCGCTCCCGCCGACGCCTCAGCCGGCGACGGGCCGGGCGATAGCGGTTCCGCTGAAAAGCCCGCGATCGAGGCCGCTCAGTAACGCAAGGGATCAGCCCGGACTTTCCATTCCGCGCACGACTTTTACGACCTGCGGCTGTGTTCCGGATTGTCGTGGCCGTGCATTGTCGCCGCGTTAATCAATGGGTGCTGGCAGGCGCTTCACGGCGGGCCCGGCATGCCTCCGGCCTGGAACGATGCGCCCAGGCAGCGACATTGGCCGATATGTGGGACGCGATTTTTGGGTCGGCAAAAGTCGGTGCCGGCGTTTACCGTATGCATATCGTGGTCGGCTGACTACTCGTGGTAACGTGCCACTACTGACTGGCAGGGCGGGAATTCATAGCGTATCTAAGGCCAGCGCAATGGCTAGTCGGTGCCGACGCCGAGCTTGACCGCCCAAGCCACCGGAACATCACAGTCGGTGCCGGTACATCCGACAGGAAGGAATTACCCATGCGCAACCGCTACAGGAGGGCGCTGTATGGGTTGGCGGCGACGGTAGCCGTCACCACTACGCTCGGCCTTACAGCGGCGGGGATGGCGACGGCTTCGGTGCAGAGCGCGAAGCCTGACATCACGCCCGCGTGCACGTACGGGCAGTACTGCAGCGACCCGCTGTTCAACGTCCAGTTCGGGCTCCAGTACTTCCAGAGCAACGAGAGCGGCTCGCTGAACCCGGGCGCCCCGATTTCGCTGTCCTGGGCCAACGACAACAACCCCGGCGAGGACTGGCGGGTCACGCTCCAGAGCACCGTGTACGACCTGTACCACCTCGGGTTTGTCAGCTCGGCGATCTATCTCCACTACCGGACGCACTTCGCGTTCGAGGTCATGTGGACCCCGTACGGCGTAGAGACCAATCTGTGCCGTGGCCTGGCCAGGAACAACGCCTACCAGGGCGAGGAAGTCACCCTGCAGCCCTGCGGCGAGTTCCCGCGCACCCTGTGGATCGTCGGAAACAACTACTTCCCGGCCGATCACGTTGCTCACGGCGCCTCGGCGGACCTCAGCACGTACTACGGCGGGAACCAGATCATCACCGCGGACAGCATCAACCCGAGCGTTCCTTACCTGCTGACCGCAGGCGGCGGGCTGTTCGGCGGAGACCCGTTCGCGCCCCTGCAGGTCGACCAGCAGAGCGCCGACGACGGCGTGCTGAACCCGAGCCAGGCATGGTGCACCGCATCGGTGGCGTACCCGTACAACTCGCCGCCGTTCGAGTCGCCGTCTCCCAGCACGTCCATCACGCCGCCGACGGTTGGCCCGCCGACCTACACGGCAAACGACCCCTGCTTCCCGCACATCGACATCTCGGTCGACACCCACGTCGCGGGCTGACGAACTGATCGCGTGCTGAGCTAGCACTCGGGAAGCATGTTGACGCTGGGCCCCCCGCCGTCAGGCGGGGGGCCCAGCGTCGTTCACTGTCCCGGTTATGACTGGGCGGCCCAGGTGCGCCGCGGCCGGCACTTTCGCTGCGTGTTAGCGCCGTCCACGCCGGGCGGTCAGCCGCCGTTCCCTGGCCGGACCGCGGTGACGGTGAGCAGCTTCTGCGGTCCCTTGCAGGCCTGCGACGAGTACATGATGTTGAGCGGGATCCGCTGGTTGGGCGGGATGACCTCGAGCCAGGTCGTGTTCACCGGCTTGCACTCCGATGGCGGGTAGTTGCCCGCGTCGACGACTTGCAGCGTCGAGTAGGCGTAGCCGCCGGGCTGCAGCGTGACCAGCTCCCTGGGCGTGGTCGAGCTCTCGACCGAGGGCTGGCCGACGTCGGTCACCGGCGTCCCGGCCGCCAGGGCCACGCCGGGGAAGCCGTACAGCGTGCACGGGACGTTGTCGAGGTTCTTGAACCTGATCACCACGTAGATCGAGCCCGCGGTTCCCTGGGAGAGGCCGGTCGAGCCGTTGAGGTACCTGGTCAGGCAGCCGGCCGCGGCGGCGGACGTCGGCGTGGTCGGCGAGGTGGTTGGCTGGCTGGCCGGCAATGCGCTGGCCGCCGGGGTGCTCGGGGTGACCGTCACGGTGACGGTATTCGCTGGTTTCGGACTGCTGGTCCCGCAGGCGGCGGTGACCAGGCCGGCGACGGCCAGTCCGGCGGCGCCGAGGGCAGCATTATGCGGCCGGTTCATCGGTTTTCCCTCCCCAGGGTCAGGTGGCGTCGGCTGATCTCCCCGTGCCGGTGCCCTGAACCGGCCCGCAGTGAGGCTGGCGTGGGGCGAACCGTTCCCGAGGACGGCCGCGTTCCCGGAAAAAATAACCATTCGCGACGCCACCTGCGCGCTCGCTACAGTGATTGTTATGAAGGTTGGTCTCACCAGCACCGCCGCCGCGGCCGCGCGAGCTACCTGCTCGCCGGTTGCCGCGCTCTGACCTTCTCCTATTCGCCGGCGACCGGGAACGGCTCGCCGGGCCGGCGAATCGTCGCAGCTTCGTGTCGCGTCCGCCCTGCAGCCGTTTCCTGTGCCCTGACATCCGTGCGGGGAACACGATGGATACGAACACGACACTTCGGACTTTCGCCGACTTCTTCCGCGACCGCGGGCATCAGCTGATCGAGAGCGCCACGCTGATCCCGGCCGCAGACGACCCGATCCTGTTCACGACCGCGGGGATGCATCCGCTGACGCGGTTCCTGCTCGGCGAGCCGCATCCGCTGGGGCGGCGGCTGGCGGGCGTGCAGCGCTGCCTGCGCACCACCGACCTGGACGAGGTTGGCGACGACCGGCATGTGACGGTGTTCCAGATGCTGGGCTCCTGGTCGCTCGGCGACTATGACGGCCCGCAGAGCCAGCGCTGGGGTCTGGAGCTGCTGACCGAGGGGTTCGGCCTGGACCCAGGTCGGCTGCACGCGACCGCGTTCAGCGGCGACGATCAGGTAAGCCCCGACACCGCAGCGGTACACGCCTGGCAGGATCTCGGCCTGCCGGTCGAACTGCTCGGCGAGGACAACTGGTGGTCCAACGGGCCGACCGGGCCGTGCGGACCGGACACGGAGCTATTCGCATGGACCGGCGACGGGCCGCCGGCCGGTACGCCCGGCACCGACGAGCGCTGGCTGGAGCTCTGGAATCACGTCACCATGCGCTACCTCCGGCGGCCCGATGGCAGCCTGGAACCCCTGCCGCAGCGCAGCGTCGACACGGGCATGGGGCTGGAGCGGCTGATGATGGTGCTGCAGCGGGCCGGCTCGGTGTACGAGACGGACCTGTTCGCACCGTGGACGCGCGTCGTGCCGGGCCTGTGGCCGGGGGACGAGCGAAAAGTCAGGCTGGTCATTGACCACCTGCGCTCGGCAATCGTGGTGGTCGGTGACGGCGTACGGCCGTCAAGCAATGGCCGCGGCTACGTCCTGCGGCGGCTGCTGCGCCGTGCACTCACCGAGCTGTGGCGCACGGACGGCTCGCGCACCCTGGCGGACCTGCCGCTGCAGGTCGTGCAGCACACGCTCGCCCGCTTCGGTAAGGAAGAGGATCCCGGCCGGGTCCGCGACGTGCTGCTGGCGGAGGAACGCAAGTTCGGCGCGCTGGTGTCACGCGGCCGGTCCGTGCTGATGCGGCTGTACCCCGAC
>JASHOV010000613.1 GCA_030038495.1 Streptosporangiaceae bacterium | reverse complement strand
GGGGTACCAGGGCATGGTGGGATATTGCACCCGGCAGATTCCGCTCCGCAGCCGCCTCCGGGGCAGCCCCGAGTTCGCTGCCTACCTGCGGGATGTGCAGCAGACCGTGCTGGACGGTTTCAGCCACCCAGCCGCGCCGCTCGCCGAGATGGTGCGGCCGCTGGGCCGCGACGTCGGCATTGACGCCTTGGCTATCGATCAGCCGCAGTTCACCATGACGCCACGGCGGCCGGGCAGCGAGCTTCCGGCCGAGGAGGCCCGCCGAGAATCCGATGCCGTCGGCGCAGTGGCCAGCGGAGGCGCACCGCTAAGCCTAGGCGGGATGTCCATGCACGCCCTCCGGCCTCCGCCGCGCGCCAGCAGGCACTCCCTGGCCATGGAGATCGGCGAAACGCGGGACCGACTGGGCGGGGTTCTGAACTTCCGGCGCGAGGCATTCCGGTCCAGCACGATCGAGCGGATGGCCTCGCGCTACCAGCGGCTACTCGAGCGGATCGCCTCGGCTCCGGGCGCCCGGGTGGCTGACCTGCAGCCCCGCAGCGAGCGGGAGCGGGCTTAGCCCGCGGACGCGCGCCTGTGACGTATCACGGCTCGCTGCAGTGCGGCGCCAAGGTCCAGCGCGGCAACGCCAGGCCGGGCGCCTCCGGTCTTGTCCAGCCTGACGGAGGTGTCGCTGGCATCGAGGTTGGCGACCAGCAGCGGCTTGGCGTTTCCTTCATCCCCTCGTCCATTCGTTGCAAGAACGGCCGGGGATCTAGAGGGCTGTGATGATGGGGGGCCGCTGCGCGCGATGATCGGCTTGCTGCCATCGCTGGCAACGATCTCGCGGGCGCCCTCCCGGTCGAGCGATGCTTCCGCAGCCATTTGGCGCAGACGTGGTCATCGGTCAGCGGCCCGGCGGCGCCTCGGAACGGCGGGTTTCGCTGTGGCCAGACAGCGGTGGTCGGCGAGGCACCAGCCGCATAATCTCCACGCTCGCGGTCGGCCGGGACAGCGGCAGGCTGTCCAGCGATCGCCGCGAAATGGTGCAGGATGCCCCTGGCTGAGGTGCCCGCAGACCAAGAATAGTGGATACATGCAACTTACGCCGCTGCGGCAGCTCCGGTCGATCTCGCTGGTCGGGCAGCCCACGTGGTCGGTCCCCGTTCGGGTCGCCCCGGAAAGCTCTCGTACCCGCGGCTTCGGTTGGGCGTTGGCCCTGGCAAAGCCCCGTTACCTAGGGGTTGCGGGCCAGCCGGCCGCGCCGTCGAGCGGGAATCTGAGGGTGGCGCCGGAGCTGGCGGTGGTGCAGGTCGCCTCACCCGGCTATCACGCTGGCCTGGGACGCGGATCGATCTGACCGAGAACCAGGGCAGGCCGGAGCCGGACGGGGCGGCAACGCCGTCCGGTTACTTCGGTCTGCCGGTCAGGGTGAGGACCGGTAGCGGCTCGCGCGCGGCGAATACGGCGTTACGCTTCTCGCCGGCGGTCGGGGCCACGGTGCTGCACGTCGCCACGACCTCGGGCGGCAGCCGGTTCGTCGTGGACGGCGAGGTACTCAGCGCAGCGGAGTTCTATACACGCATTGTCGTGCCGCTGGCCCTGCCGGCGGATCAGTTGCTGGTGCTCGTGGCGCGCGTGGCGCCGACGGCGGCCCGACGGTTGGCAGTGCTGCGCTGCGGTCCGGTGATCGCCGCGGACCCGCAGGGGTACAGACTCCCGGGCCGGTCGCTGACGGCCAGGTGGCTGGCGGCCAGTGGCGCGGTCCCGGCGGTCAGGCAGTTCTGGCTGATGCGCCCGGACGAGCTAGAAATGGCGCTGGGAGCGGACACGATGGCCGCGATCCTCTCGGCGGTCTTGGTCGCCCCCGGCCAGGACCTCGCGTCGGGACGACGAGTCGGCCCTGGGCCGTTGACGGAGCCGGGAGCTCGTGAAGGCACGATGTCCGGGGATGGCGCCGACCCGCGGGCGGTCGCTTTCGGCACGGGATACCGCGGCGAGCCGAGCCCGTCTGACAGCGAGGAAAGTCTGGTGAACGAGGGCCGGGTGCCGCGTGGCGGAGCTATCGGCGCGGGCCATGGTGACCCGCCGGGCCGTGCCAGCGGGTCGCGGCGGCAGGAGGAGGTGGTGCTGAGGTTGCGGGGGGGTGCTAACTGGCGGGATCGGGTCAGGGGGAAGCTGGGCCGGGCCGTGCCCCGGCGTCGTCGGGTCACGCCCGGGCCGGTGGTCAGCGATGTGCAGCTGGAGCTGAGCGGGCCTATGCCAGCTGCCCCGGGTGCGGGCCCGGCGGGTGAGGTGACGCAGCTGATGGTTCCGGGGGGCAGGGATCTCGCGATTGCCGCTGGTCTGCTGTCCGGCAGCACGGCCGCGCACGCTCGGCGCTTGCGGGCGGAGCTGCGTGATGTTGCAGGACAGGTGGCGCCACCTGGGCTGGACGGTGTCTTGCAGCAGCAGGCGCGGCGGATCAGGGAAGACTTGGAGATTCTGCAGGACATGGCCGCTCGGCTGGGACCGGAGCGGTCTCGGCTCCGGCCGTCCCAGGTAGCGGCGCTGGTTATGGCGGAGCGGCACGGGCGGCAGGTAGCGGGCCACGCGCGGGAGGTGGCCCGCCAGCGGCTGCTGGACAGTCCGTGGTTCGGGCGGTATCAGGGGCTCGATCTTGATGAGCTGCTGATGCGAGTACATGACTACCTGCGTTCGGGCAGGCAGCTGACCACCAACATGAGGGTTCAGGATGTTGACGCGTACCTGGCTGACCCTAGGGGAGCATTCCCCAATGAGTGGGTGACGGGTGCGCAGGAAAGCGGCCTGGATCAGAAGGCTAGGACCGAGGACGCACTCGGGTACGCGGCCATCTCCAGGGGGTGGACGGGTGAGCTTCCCGTAGGGGTCCCTGACCTGCCGGTTTACGCTGGCCTGCTGTCCAGGCTGGAATGGTACGGCCTGCCGCTCTACGGGCCCGTCGTCTTCGTGTGGCGTGAGGGTCTGCGATCGCGTGCCACATTCACGCCACGAGACTCGGCGAACACTTACGCCGACTATGGCCCTGTCGCGGTCATGACCGGCCTGACCGGCCCGGACGACATGTACCCGCTGCTCGCGTGGGGAAACGATGACGTGGTGCGGCTGGCCGTGGCCGAGGCCACCGGGTTTGTCCGCGATCCGGAGCTTCCGGGCCTGGTACGTGGTCATTCCTACCCAGCGCTGAAAACCTACTTCGAAGCGCAGATCCATGGTGACCTGTCGTTCGCGGACGTGGACAAGATCCTGCTTATCTACCGCAACACGGAGTCACACGGCGTCATGTGGCGGCTCCAGCAGAGGATCCGTGCCCACGCGGACAGGCATGCCCCGGGCCTGGCGGTTGAGCTGGTATCAATCGCCGGCCCCCAGGCGGTCGCTTTCGGCACGGGATACCGCGGCGAGCCGAGCCCGTCTGACAGCGAGGAAAGTCTGGTGAACGAGGGCCGGGTGCCACGTGGCGGCGTTGTCGGCCAACGTGGTAGCGCTGGGGGCGAAGCGAGCGGGTCGGGGCGGCAGGAGGAGGTGCTGAGACTCCGCGGCGGCGCCTCTGGGCGGGATCGGCCGAGGGGGTTCTTCGGCCGCTTCTTCCGCCGGCGCGAAGAGGCCGAGCCTCGTTTGGTCGGCGGCGCGCCGGGCGGGTCTGAGGGCCAGGGTTCTCGCCCATCCGCGGCGGGGCGCGCGGCGGGCGGCGCTGGTGTGCCGGCGGTGTTGAGGGGGTTCCGGTACGAGGGGTTGCACGCGGCGGGGCGGGCGGCGTTTTTCCGGTGGGTTGACCTGACCCGGGATGATGTGCCGGGGCGCGGCGAGCTGGATCCGGCTGGCCTGGAGCGGGGGCCGGTAAGCGAGGGCGGGCGGGTGCCGCGTACCAGCCAGACGGGGTTTTGGCGCGCGCTGCGCCAGCGGAAGGTGCAGCGGGTGCCACATGTGCAT
>JASHOV010000612.1 GCA_030038495.1 Streptosporangiaceae bacterium | reverse complement strand
TGGGCATGGGCCTGGGCATCGCGCACGGCGGGTTCGGATAACCGGCCGGCCGGGCCGGTCAGGCCTGCTCGGCTTGAGCGCCGATCGGTCCGGTAGCCCGGACCGCGTCCGTGCCTGCGGTTAGGCTCGGCAGATGACTCGGATCGGCGCGCACCTCAACGACGAAGACCCGGTAGCCGCGGCGCAGGCCATTGGTGCCGCTGCCGTGCAGTTCTTCCTCGGGGACCCGCAGGGCTGGAAGGCACCTACCTTCCCTGGCGGGGACGCCGACAAGCTGCGCGCCGCATTCGCCGAGGCCGACATCTACCCGTACGTGCACGCTTACTACACGATCAACGTCGCGTCCGCGAACAACCGGATCAGGATCCCCAGCCGCAAGCTGCTGGACCAGCAACTCAAGGCAGCCGCGAAGATCGGGGCCAAGGGCCTCATCGTGCACGGGGGACATGTGACCGCCGGCACGGATCCGGAGGAGGGTTACGACAGCTGGCGCAAGGCGGTCGAGCGGATCGACCGCCCGGTCCCGATGCTGATCGAGAACACCGCGGGCGGGGACGGGGCGATGGCCCGGAGCTTCGATGCCATCGCCCGGCTGTGGGATGCGGTAGCGGATGCCGGGAACGATGGCGACGTCGGCTTCTGCCTCGACACCTGCCACGCGCACGCGGCGGGCGAGGACCTGGCCGGGATCGTTGACCGGATCAAGGCCATCACCGGCCGGGTCGACCTGATCCACTGCAACAACTCACGGGATGAGTTCGGGTCCGGCCGCGACCGCCACGCCCCGCTCGAGACCGGCCAGATCGACCCCGGACTGCTGGTCGAGGTGATCCGGTCGGCCGGGGCGACGGTGATCTGCGAGACGCCCAACCCGGCCGACGACGTGCGCTGGCTGCGCCGTCAGCTGGGTGACCGGCAGCCGGTTACGTGACGAAGCCGGTCGCGGCCAGGCTGGCGACCACCAGCGCCGACTTGTCCTCGGCCCCGACGAACGGGGGCGGTGCGGTTAGCGCCGCCGTGGTCCTGACCTGACCCGTAGCCGCGGCTGGTGTTGTTGAGTCGCAAGTCCCGCCGGGGAACGGCGGCGTACATGAGGTCGACGGGCTCGGCGACGGGTTGCCCGACGGCGACGGGTTGCCCGACGGGTTAGGCGAGGGGTTGCTCGACGGGTTCGGGTTCGGATTGCCGCCAGTGCAGAACTGGCCGAAACGGAAGCCAGACTTGCACGCCACCGGCTTGCAGTTCTGGAACTGGCCCGGCTTGCAGTTGGGAAGCGTCTTTACTATCGCCTTGGCCTGGATCCAGGCGACGAACGGATAGCCGTTGACCGTCGGGAAGACCTGGTTCACCTGCTCGTACGACGTGGTCGGCCACTCGTTGGAGAAGAACTCGTTCCAGATGCTCGCGGGCCAGGCGCCACCGAGTGACCCCTGCATACCGGACGGCGTGACCGGCAGGTTGTCCAGATTCTCATTGCCGGGGTCATTCGCGTAGAGCGTGACCGCCATCGCCTCGCCGGGCTGCGACTGCTGGGCAGGAACGGCCCCGACGAACCAGGCGTCGAAGCTGCTCGCGCCGCTGCCCAGGGTGCCGGTCTTGGCGATGATCCCGCCGGGGTGGTAGGTGACGGTGCCCATCGCGGTGCCGCCGTCCATGTTGTTGTCGAAGGACAGTGCCCAGTCCACGTCGGCCGCCGCCGCCGGACTCAGTACCCGGTGCTGCGCGACGACCAGCTGCGGGGCGGGCCCGGTTGAGCTGGTGATCGAGGCGATCACGTGCGGTGCGTGGTATTCCCCGTCGTCCGCGAGAGTCGCGAACGTTGACGCCTGCTCGATGGCGGTGAGCGGCGCCTCGCCGAGCGCGATCTGCGGCGACCCGGGCAGGCCCTCCTGGAGGTAATGCTTGCTGGCCAGGGTCGGGCTGAACTGGGTCTGGATCCCGTTCTGCCCGTTGAAGTCATTGCAGTTCGCCAGCGTCTGCGCATAGCTCCAGCCCGCCTGCGTGGTACAGCCGGTGGGGTAGAGGAACGGGGTCGAACCGACACCGAAATCTCTGGCCATGCTGATGACGCTGCTGATCCCGTCCCGATGCGCGAGATCCTCGAACGCAGGGTCCGAGGACGTCGCCGTCGCCACGTTCACCGCCAGCGGCTTGTCGACCGAGGGATCGTCCGCGCCCTCGGGGAAGTGGTAGTAGCGCATGCCGGTGGGCAGGGTGAAGCCAATGTCGTTACCGTCCACGACGTTCATGGTCGCGTCGGCCGGCGGCGACAGTACCGAGAGCGCCAGCTCGGTCGAGGTCTGGTCGGCCGGCGAGTACGGGATGTAGATATGGCCGTAGCCGTCGAGGACGCTGCTGAACACGTTCATGTCCTCGTTCACCGCGGTCGACAGCACGTACGGCTTGAATGAGGACCCGACTTCCTGCGGCGATTCCGCCGTATTGATCTGGCAGTCGGTGATGTCGCATTCCTTCTGACTGGACAGGTAGCCAGGGCCGCCGTAGATCGCAGTGATCGCGCCCGTCTTCGGGTCGATGAGCGCCGCGCCGACGCGGTCATAGTCCGGCAGCCGCACTCCGCTGCCGTCGGCCGACTGCTGGTCCAGGGTTTGCTTCTCCGCGGCAACGGCCCGCGCGAGCGCCCGGATCTGGCTCATGTTGAACGTGGTGACGATGTGGTAGCCGCCGGTGGCGATCTGCTTCACGGACATGCCGAGCCCGCCCTCGGCCTTGGATGCCAGCAGTTGCTGCTCCACCATCTGCAGCAGGTAGCCGTTGACTCCAGACCAGCCGACCGACTTCGGCGGCGTGTAGGCGGGGAACTTCGCGTCGTTGAACTCCTGCTGGGTGATGTTGCCGTCCCGCAGCATGTTTGTCAGCACGTAGTGCCAGCGGCCCTGGAGCAGCTGGTAGCCGACAGTGTCGGCCGGGTCCGGGCTCAGCACGCTGGGATTGTTCGGCATCGAGGCCAGCTCGGCCGCCTGCTCGTAGGTGAGCGTGCCGCCCTGAGCCAGGTTGATGCCGAAGTAGCTTTCGGCCGCCGCGCCGACCCCGTCGATCGTGGGCCCGAACGGCACCGTGTTGAGATAGCTGGTCAGGATCCACTGCTTGGACCGCTCGTGCGCCAGCTTCATGGCGATGAAGATCTCCTTGATCTTCGTGCTCATGTTCTGGCCGGTGTCCACGCCGCTGTAGTAGTTCTTGGCGTACTGCATGGTGATCGTGGAGCCGCCCTGCAGGTTGCCGTCGCCGAAGACGTCCTCGTAGGCCGACCGCAGCAGGCCGGTGATCGAGATGCCGCCCTCGTGCATGAAGTTGCGGTCCTCGGCCGCGATCATGGCGTCGTTCATGATCGGCGGGATCTCGCTCGGCTGCAGCAGCGTCCGGTCGACGGTCGTGCCGATCAGCGGGTCCATGTTGCCCATCAGCTCCGTGCCGTTGCTGAAGTAGACCGTCGAGGATTGCCAGTTCGCGGTCAGCTGGGACGCGGTCGGGACCGGCGTCATCTCGTAGATCATGAACAGCCCGATGGCGCCGAAAAGGAGCATGGCGGCGATCCCCGCGCCGACCAGGCCCAGGGCCTTCTTCCAGGTCCAGTGCCGCCACCAGTCGCCGCTCCGCAGGTAGCGCTTGAACCGCTCGATGCGGGTGAGCGGCCTGCCGTTCCTGTCGAAGCGCCTGTCGCCAGGACCGCGGCTTCCGTCCCAGCCGTCGCCGCCACGGCCGTTCCCGCCACGACCGCCGCCGACCCGCTGCGTCGTCCTGGTCCTGACGCCCTCGCCGATCCGTGCCGTGCGCTCCCTGAGCGCGGTGCGGCGCGACCACTCGCTCGTACCGTTCTCGTCGTAGCCTGCACCGCCGTACGCAGCACCGCCGTATCCAGCACTGCCGTTCGCAGCACGGCCGTACCCAGCACCGCCGTTGGCAGCACCGCCGTTCGCAGCACCGCCGTTGGCAGCACCGCCGTTCGCGCCGCCGCGACCGGCCCGCCGGGTCCCGCGATAGCCGCTCCGCCCTGAGCCGTTCTCCTGGGAGCCCTGCGCCTGCGCGTCATCCCAGCCGTTCCTGTCGTCGCGGCCGTTGGTCGCGCCATAGCCGTTTGCTGCACGGCCGTTCGCGCCGTGTCCGCTCCGGTCGTGGCCGTTGCCGGCCGCCCTGCCTCGACCACCGCGGCCGGACTCCCTGGCAGCGCTCCCGCCGGACCGGCCCCGGCCGGACTCGCCCCAGAAATCATCGTCCGCCGCCTGGTCGTCGGCGCGCGAGCGACCGCGCGCCACGACGGAGCCGCGAATTCCGAGCCGGTTCTTCAGGTCATCGGCAGTCTGGCCGAACCGGGCCGCGCCGTTGCCCGCCGTGCGCCCCGTTCCCCGCGAATTGCCGGAACGGCGGGTGCGCTCCTCGCCGCCGCCCTCGCGGTCAGCGGACCGCCAGAACCCGGCGTCATCCCATGGTGATTGGTCCTCCACACGGCTGCCATGCCTGCTGCGCCGCCCGGCGTCGGCATTCTCGTCCTGCTGCCAGTACGGCCCGGGCCAGTCCTGGTTACTCACGGGACCTCGCTGGTCTGGGAAACGTTGGGAAACGGCGGTTGCGGCGATCGTCCGCCAACAAGACACGTTACCTGGCGGTACCGACCATCTTGGTATTTATTGCTGCGTTTACGCGATGCCCGCAGGTGCGGTCATCCGTGGGCACCGCGGGTCGGTGTGGCGAACACGGCCAGCGATTCTCAAGCGGGAACCGCGACGGCTACTCGCTTGCCCTGGCCCGGCGGTTGCGCCTGGGAGCCGGCTCGCCGGTGCCGAGGACATACGAAGACGCCAGGTGGTTCCACGAACAACTCTGGCAGACCTCGACCACATAGACCTGGAACTCCGCATATTCCGTGGCCATTTCGTCCAGTTCTGGCCCGCGCTTGACCCGGCCCTCGTAGCGGCCGAGCTCATCGCCGTAAACATAGGTCACGTGCGTGAGCTTGGTGTTGCGGCAGATGGGGCACGTGGTGTCGGTCGGCTCACCGTGGAACTTGGCCGCTCGCAGCAGATACGGGTGCGCGTCGCATACGTCGGTAACGGTGGTGCGCCCGGACAGCACCGAGGCGAGCGTTGCCCGCCGGGCTAGCCCGTAGTCGACCACCGAACGCCTCATGCCCGACAGGTTACGACGGAACTGGCCAGTACTGCAGACCCGACCTGACGCGCGCCCGCTCGCGACCGGTGTGACCAGGATCTCGCCGCAGCGTGTCATGGGGCCGGCTTGCGCAGTCTTAGCGCAGCACATATCGTTGCGATGTATCAACTCGATACATCGACTTGACTGGTCGTGCCGCGTTTCGCGTGCGAGTTGTCCAGGATCTTAGCTCAATGTGGAATTAGGAGGACAGGCCGGGTATGAGCAGCCAGCGATCTGGAGTGCTCGAGCTCGCCGTCCTCGGCATTCTGCACGAAACCCCGATGCACGGTTATGAGCTGCGCAAGCGGCTCAACTCGCTGCTAGGTGCCTTCCGTGCCTTCGGCTACGGATCCCTGTATCCGGCGCTGAAGGACCTGCTGGCCAAGGGTTTGATCGCCGATGAGATCGCGGGCGGGCCCGCGTCCGGGCCGCCCCGGCCTCTCGATCGGCCCCGTCGCTCCAAGATCGTCTACCGCCTCACCGCGGAGGGCAAGGAGCGCCTGCAGGACCTGCTGGCCCAGTCGGGCCCGGCATCGTGGGAGGACGACGGCTTTGGCGTCCACTTCGCGTTCTTCGGGCTCACGCAGGCCGACATCCGGATGCGAATCCTCGAGGGACGCCGCAGCCGGCTGGAAGAGCGGCTCGAGGGATTCCGGGCCGCGGCCACGCGGCGGCGCGAGCGGGTGGATCAGTACACCCTCGAGCTTCAGCGGCACGGCCTGGAGTCGGTCGAGCGAGAAGTCCGCTGGCTCAACGAGTTGATCGCCTCCGAGCGTCAGTCGGGCGGTCGGCCTGAGGGCACGGGGCACCCAGGCACGGGGCACCCAGGCACGGGGGCAGCACATACGGGGTCGCCAGGTACAGGCGGAGAAACCACAGAAGGCGGCGGGGCGACGGTCATCGTCTAGCCATCGCTGCGTCGCATTAGATAAGGAGTGAATCCTCATGGGTTCGGTACGGGTAGCCATCGTGGGCGTAGGGAACTGCGCGAGTTCCCTGGTCCAGGGCGTTGAGTATTACAGGGACGCCGACCCGGCGAGCCGGGTACCGGGCCTGATGCACGTCACGTTCGGGCCGTATCACGTCCGGGACATCGAGTTCGTCGCCGCGTTCGACGTCGATGCCAAGAAGGTCGGCCGGGACATCGCCGAGGCCATCGTGGCCAGCGAGAACAACACGATCAAGATCTGCGACGTGGCGCCGACTGGCGTCACCGTTCAGCGCGGCCCGACGATGGACGGCCTGGGCGATTACTACAGAGAAATCATCACCGAGTCCGACGACGAGCCGGTCGATGTCGTGGCGGCGCTCAAGGAGGCGCGGGCCGATGTGCTCGTGTCCTACCTGCCGGTCGGCTCCGAGCAGGCGGACCGGTACTACGCGCAGTGCGCGATCGACGCGCGCGTCGCGTTCGTCAACGCGCTGCCGGTATTCATCGCCTCCGACCCCCTGTGGGCAGCCAAGTTCACCGAGGCAGGCGTGCCGATCGTGGGCGACGACATCAAGTCCCAGGTCGGCGCCACGATCACGCACCGGGTGATGGCCAAGCTGTTCGAGGACCGCGGCGTCGAGTTGCTGCGCACTTACCAGCTCAACTTCGGCGGGAACATGGACTTCATGAACATGCTGGAGCGCAAGCGCCTGCAGTCCAAGAAGATCTCCAAGACCCAGTCCGTGACCTCGCAGATCCCGCACGAGATGGCCAAGGCCGACGTGCACATCGGCCCGTCCGACCACGTGCCGTGGCTGGACGACCGCAAGTTTGCCTACGTCCGGCTGGAGGGGCGCTCGTTCGGTGACACGCCGCTGAGCCTGGAGTACAAGCTTGAGGTCTGGGACTCGCCGAACTCGGCGGGCATCATCATTGACGCGGTCCGTGCCGCGAAGATTGCCCTGGATCGCGGCGTCGGCGGCCCGGTCCTTTCCCCGTCCTCGTACTTCATGAAGTCGCCGCCCGTCCAGTACAGCGACGACGAGGCCCGTGACGCGGTCGAGAAGTTCATCCGCGGCGAGCTCGAGCGATAGCGCCAAGCTCGGCGAGACAGACCGTAACCTGAGCCCCGGCAATCGCGCTGCCGGGGCTAAGGTGTTTTGCCGTGGCTCGTGAGCTTACGTCATGTTAGATCCGTCGCCACAGTGGTCGGGTCTCCGCGCGATCGCGGTACAGTAATCGAACGTGTGCGCGTTTAGTGCTGCTCCAGCAGCACTAATTACGCACGCTTCGCACCGGTGCGGTCGCTAGCAACCGCCGGATCCGGGCAAAACCGAATAAAGCGGCGTTCTGTTTGCTGGCTACCCGCCGCTCGCGAGCGCGACCGTAGTCGCGCGCAAACCAAGATCGTCTCCGGGGAATGGTGCCCGATATAGCCGGGTGAGGCGGGGCACCAATAGGCTTGCCCCGTGCCTAGCCAGGGACGTCAGCCTGGGGCCCCGGACTCGCAGCCCGGCGGCCAGCCAGCCACCGCCCCGTCAGCGAGCCTGGCGCCGGGTGCGGGCCGGGCGCCGGGTGCGGAACCGATGCCCGATATAGCCGGGTCGCTGCGCTCGCGGCTAGGCTTGCTCCGTGTCTGCTCAGGACGGGCAACCAGCCGGACCGCCGCAGCCCGGCGTCGCGCAGAGGCGCGGGTCGTTCTGGCGTGACCTGAAGGTCGTGTGGGCCGAGCGGGACTTCCGCCGCCTGCTGTCCACCCGGCTGATCTCGCAGACCGGCGATGGCGTCTTCACCGCGGGCCTCGGCACCTACGTCTTCTTCAACGCCGCAACGTTCCCCAGCCCGGCCAAAGGCGCGGCCGCCTTCGCCGTCCTGTACGCGCCGTACTCCCTGATAGGCCCGTTCGCCGGGGTTTTCATCGACCGCTGGTCACGCCGCCAGATCCTGGTGTACTCCGCGCTGCTGCGGACCGTGTTCGTGGTCCTCACCGCCGCGGTCATGGTCGCGGGCAACCAGGGCGCGCCACTGTACGTGGCCGTCCTGCTGGCCCTCGGCGTGAACCGGTTCTTCCTGTCCTCGCTGTCCGCGGCGCTGCCGCATACCGTCCCCCCGGACAAGCTGGTGATGGCCAACTCGGTATCGCCGACCGCGGGCGGCATCATGTCGTTCGTGGGCGGGCTCGTCGGCCTCGGGGTGAACGTCGGGACCGGCGACACCGAGCGCGGCGCCGCGATCACTCTCCTGGTCGCGGGCGGCTGCTACGTGTGCTCCAGCCTGGTCGCCCGGACGATGCCGCGCAACCTGCTCGGCCCGGTGCGTGACCCGGGCCAGGCGCCGCCCGGCCGCCTGCTCAACGAGCTCGGCGTGGTGCTGCAGGGCCTGGCGGCAGGTGCTCGTTACATCGCCAGGCGCCGCGAGCCGGCGGCGGCGCTGGGTGCCACCGGCGGGAACAGGCTCTTCTACGGAGTCCTGTTCCTGATGTCGATCCTGCTGTACCGGAACTACTTCTACCATTCGACGGTCACGACTGCCGAGGGCCATTACGGGACGCTCGTCGCGGTCGTGGCGATTGGCTACGGCGTCGCCGCGCTGGTCACGCCCCAGGTCACCAGGCGGCTGACCAAGCCCGCCTTCATGGCCGTGATGCTCGCTGTCAGCGCGATCCTGGTCGGCGGGCTGGGGTCGACCTTCGATCAGATCGCCTACCTCGTCATGGGGTTCTTCCTCGGACTGGCCGGGCAGTGCATCGCGATCTGCTCCGCGACGATCCTGCAGGAGCAGCTCGCCGACGATTACCGCGGCCGGGCCTTCTCCTTCTACGACATGACGTTCAACATCACGTTCGTCGTCGGCGCGCTGATCAGCGCGCAGTTTATGCCGACCACCGGCAAGTCACCCGCACTCGTGGCGGTCGTCGCGGCCGGATTCGCGGTCGTCGCCGTAGCGTTCTGGCTCGCCGTCCGTCACTCGGCCGGGTCCGGATCCTGGCCCGCCGGATTGTCCGGGTCAGGCGGGGGAACGGCCAGCCCGGCCGACGCCGCCCAGGCCAGCAGCTCCTGAATGGCCCGGTCCCGCCCGAGCGGGCCGTGCTCCATCCGCAGCGCGAGCAGGTGCCGAGAGGCCTGGCCGACGAGCGGCCCCGGCTGCAGCCCGAGTATCTGCATGATCTCGACGCCGTTGAGGTCGGGGCGGATCCTGTCCAGCTCTTCCTGCCGGGCCAGGACGGCGATTCGGTCCTCGAGGTCGTCGTAGGCGCGCTCCAGTCGCAGCGCCTTGGCCTTATTTCTGGTGGTGCAATCGGCCCGGGTCAGGGCGTGCAGCCGGCTCAGCAGCGGCCCGGCGTCGGTCACGTACCGGCGCACGGCGGAATCGGTCCATTCCCCGTCACCGTAGCCGTGGAAGCGCAGATGCAGCTCGATCAGCCGGGACACGTCGGCGATGGTGTCCTTGCTGTACCTGAGCTCGGTCAGCCGCTCCTTCGCCATCCTGGCGCCGACCACCTCGTGATGGTGGAAGGCGACCCGTCCGCCGGGCAGCCGCGACCTGGTCCGCGGCTTGCCGATGTCATGCAGCAGCGCCGCCAGCCGCAGCACCAGGTCCTGGTCCAGGCCATACCGGTGCTCAAGGGCGATCGCCTGGTCAAGCACGGTCAGCGAGTGCTGGTACACGTCCTTATGCCGGTAGTGCTCGTCGGACTCCAGGCGCAGCCTGGGTACCTCAGGCAGCACCTGATCGGCCACGCCGGTGTCGACCAGCAGCGCGATCCCGGCCACCGGGCCGCCGGGCAGCGGCGACAGCAGCAGCTTGGACAGCTCGGCGGAGACCCGTTCCGCGGAGACCTTGGGCGGGGTCAGCAGGCCGGCTAGATCCCGCATCGCGGCGGCGGTCTCCGGGGCGACGCTGAAGCCGAGCTGGGCGACGAACCGCGCGGCGCGCAGGATGCGGAGCGGATCGTCGGTAAACGACTCCGCCGGGCTGCCGGGCGTGCGCAGCACCTTCCGCCGAAGGTCGGCGAGGCCGCCGAAGGGGTCTACCAGCCGGTAGCCGGGCAGCCGTGCCGCCATCGCGTTGACAGTGAAGTCCCGCCGGGCCAGGTCCTCGGTAAGCGAGGTGCCGTAGGCCACAGCCGGCTTGCGGGAGGTAGGGTCGTACCGCTCGTCGCGGTACGTCGTGATCTCGAACGTAGTCCGGCCCTTGCGCAGTCCGACGGTGCCGAACTCGATGCCGATGGACCACACCTGGTCGGCCCAGCTCGCGACGATCTCCAGTACCCGCTGGGGCGGCGCATCCGTAGTCAGATCCAGATCGCCGGGTTTGCGGTCAAGGAAGACGTCCCGGACCGAGCCTCCGACCAGGGCAAGCTCGTGGCCGGCGGCGGCAAAGCGGGCACCGAGCTCGGTGGCCTGCGGCGAGACGTCGGCGAGCAGTGTCGCCGCAGCCTGCAGCTGGCTCTTGCTCAGCGGTTCTGGATCTGGCACGGGCATTGAGGTTAGGTCCTGCGCGTAACCTAAAGGAAGCCGGGGGCAGCCGGAGGGACGCACGCAGGATACTGCCAGGCCAGGAGCGTGCCGTATTCCGATGGGCTCTGGGCACTAAGCCGGCAGCAATAACATTCTCGGCAGGCAGCGGCCGCCACGCCTTCCCACCCGAGCCGGGGGGACCTGCGCAGACGGCCGGACGACAGGATCGGACGGGTGAGGCAAGGTTGAAAAGGGCCTGCACCGCCTTGTCGAGAAGGGCCTGCACCGCCGTCGCGGCCGGGCTGACACTTGCCGCCGTCCTCACACTGCCAGCCGCCGCCCTCGCCAGCACTGCTACCACAGCCAGCACCGGCGAGACCGCCAGCACCGCCCGGTCCGGCCAGGCGTCGGGATCTCCGGTCAGCGTGACCGTCACGGGTATGAGCCCGCAGTGGGCCACCCCCAAGGTCACGATCACCGTCACGGGGACCGTGACCGATCAGTCCAAGGGCCCGATCACCGATCTGTCGGTGTTGCTGGAAGCCTCGAGCCAGCCGTTTGCCAGCGCAGCGACGCTGGAGTCCTATCTCGCCGACCCGTATGAGCTCCCCGGCAGCCAGCCCGTAGGACATCAGGTGATCACGGGGACACTCGATCCCGGCCGGTCCGCGATCTGGTCGATCCGGTTCCGGGCGAAGGCGGCCGGTATGACCTCCTTCGGTGTCTATCCGCTGGCCGCGGTGGTGAACGCGGACGTGCCGGGCTCGGCCGCGCCCGCGCTCAATTACGACTTCACGCTGCTGCCCTACGTCCCGGCCAAGCACACCGCCGATGCACGCTCGATCCCGGCCAGCACGCAGATCGCGTGGGCATGGCCGCTCATAGACTCCCCGCTGATCGGGCTGCCTGGCCATCGCGTCTGTTCCGGCTCCCAGGTGGCAGCGCTCGGCCGGAGCCTGGAGCCGGGCGGCAGGCTGGCCAGCCTGCTCGCGGCGGGCATCGAGTACGGCAAGCAGGATCAGCTCACCTGGGTGGTCGATCCGGCCCTGCTCTCGGACGTGCGGTCGCTGTCCCACTGCGCCAACGCGCCAGCTGCCGCGAAGGCGGCGGCTGACTGGCTCACCACGCTGCGGACCGGGACGAGAAGCGAGCAGCTGTTCGCCACGCCGTACGCGGACGTGGATCTTGGCCTGATCGCCCAGCGGCAGGACCCCGACGTGAGCCGGGCCTTCACTATCGGCGGTGATATCGCCAGCGACATCCTGGACCGTGACCTGAGGTTGCCGACGACCCAGACGGCGGCGGCCGCTAGCCCGTCGATCACGGCCATGGACTGGCCGTCGGACGGCACGGCCGGGTATCCAACGGTGGAGGACCTGGCCGGCGTCGATCACATCCAGTCGGTGCTGCTCGCCAGCTCGGTGAGCTCGGCGTCCGGTGCCTCGTTCCTCACCGAGAACGGCGAGGGCGGCCTGGACCACGTGCTGCTGTACTCCGACACACTGAACCGGTTGCTCGGATCGGCGACGACCGCGCCGGGATCGGAGTTCGCCACCGCACAGGATTTCCTGGCCGTAACGGCGCTGCTGGCCCAGCAGGATCGGGCGGCACCGATCGTGGTCGCGCCGCCGCAGCGGTGGCAGCCGCCCGCTGGACTCGCCGCCGCGGTGCTGGCCGAGACGTCCGGCGCGCCGTGGCTCAGGCCGGCCACGCTGGCCGGCCTGGAGTCCCACGCGACCAGCAGGCTGACCCTGCCGGACGACGCGGGTCCGCGCGCATTCAGCCGCCCGGTCATCGATCAGCTCAGCGCCATCGATACCCAGATCGACCAGCTCTCGGGCATCGAGACCACCGAGACGCAGAGCTTCGAAGAGGCAGCGGCGGCGCTGGAGTCGTCGGCCTGGCACGGCCCGCACGGCCTATCCCGGAGCAGGCAGCTGGCGATGGGCAATCAGCTGCTCGGTTTCCTCGATACCCAGGAACGCGGCGTCTCGCTGGTCGTGACCCCGCGGGTCACGCTTGGCGGGCTGAAAGGCGACGTGTCGGTCGGGATCGACAGCAGCCTCGGCTACCCGATCACGGTGCGGCTGTCCTGGAGCTTCACCCAGCCGCCCGACGGCGGGAGCCTGCGGCTGACCCAGCAGCCGCCGGGTGTCATCACGGTGGGCCCGTACGGGCAGCAGCCGGTGAAGCTCCGCGTCGACGCGAGTCAGGTCGGCTCCACCACCATCACGCTGCGGCTGCTCAGCCGGTCGGGCAAGCCGCTGCCCGCCAGCATGGAAGTGACGGTGCAGGCGACCCAGTTCGGCAATCTCGCCATGATCATCCTCGCGGCGGCACTTGGCTTGTTCGTGATCGCGTCCGCCATCCGCGCGGCCCGCCGCAGTCAGCCGTCCCCGCCGGATGGATCCGGCGCGCCGGGGCAGCTAGAGCAGGATGCCGAGCGGGCAACGCAAGAGCCTGCGGGAACCGATACCGTCGTGCCTGAGCACAGTGAGCTAGGAACGGCAGGTACGTCCGGGCTGTGACGAAGGAGACGGAGTGACCACGCCGCCGGCGGAGCCCGGCTGGGATGGCAATCAGGAGCAGGATTGGTATACCGGCCCGCTGTATGACGACACGGGCTGGCATATCGATCTGTCCGACCACGACAGCCGTCCCGAGCCAGCCAGCGCGTACGATCCTGGGTTCGGATCCCAGCCGTCCCGCGGCGGGAACGGCGGCGACCCCGGCGAACCCGGCCGGGACTGGGCCGCGGAAGATCATGGCCAGCCGGCTGAGCGTCCGCCCGGCCGCCACGCCCGGCCGCCACGGCCCGATCAGGACTATCCGCCCAGCTCAAGCCCGCTCGCCCGGTACAGCCATCCGGACCCAGGCTACGCGCCCTACCAGGATCCGCACGGCCGTGCCGATGACCCCGGTTACCCCGGCTCGGCCGACTACCCCGGCTCGGCCAGCCCGCTTGCGCGGTTCAGCTATCCCGATCAGGCCGGATACCAGGACTACCGCGACCCGCAGGACTACCGGCGCTACCCGGACCGCGGGGATTACTCCGCGCCGCGCCCGCCGTATGCTGCCCCGCCGCAGGGGAACGGGATGGCCGGCCGGTACGACTCGCCCGAACGATACGAGCCACCGGGCCAGTACATAGAGCCCGAGCAATACGAGCCCCCGGGCCAGTACACAGAGCCCGAACGATACGACCGGCCATCGCGGTACCAGGAACCCGAGCAGTACCAGGAACCCGACCAGTACCAGCCGCTGGACTACAGCTTCCTGCGGGTACGTCAGGCCGGGCCGCCGAACCCGACTCTGGCGCTGCCCATGACAGCCGGGCCGGTGCCGCCCGAGACCGGCCCGATAGAGGTGGTCCGGCCCGATGCGGGCAGGACCGGGACCGGGACCGCGTCGGTCATGCGCTCCAGCGGCGTCATGGCGGTCGGCACCCTGGCCTCCCGGCTTACCGGCTTCCTGCGCACGATCGCTCAGTCCGCCGCGCTTGGCGCCGCGGGCGTAGCGGCCGCGTACAACCTGTCCAACACGCTGCCCAACGTGGTCTACAACCTGGCCCTGGGCGGCATCCTTACCAGCGTCATCGTGCCGCTGATCGTGAACGCGAAGAAGCGCGACCCCGACCGCGGCGAGGCCTACGAGCAGCGGATGTTCACGCTCGTGACGGCCCTGCTGCTCGGGATCACGGTGATCGCGACGCTGGCCGCGTGGCCGATCGTGCACCTGTACAGCGGCTCCTCAATCGCGAGTAGCCCGTCCACTCAGCACCTCGCGGTGATCCTCGCGGTCTTTTTCATCCCGCAGATCTTCTTCTACGGGGTCAGCTCGCTGATCGGGGCCGTGCTTAACACCCGCGGCAGTTTCGCCGCGCCCATGTGGACGCCGGTCATCAACAACTTCGTGGTCATCGGTGTCCTCGGCCTGTACGTCGCGATTGCGGGCCCGCACCGCACGCTGCCCCCGATCCCGGTCACTCAGGTCGAGCTGCTCGGCCTGGGCACGACGCTCGGCATTGTCGCGCAGACCGCGGCCCTCGTCCCCGCGCTGCGGAGAGTGGGCTTCCGCTGGCGGCCGCGAGCCGACTTCCGCCGGGACGAGGTATCCGAGATCGGCCGGATGGCCGGCTGGATGTTCTGCTACATCGGAGCCACTCAGGTCGCCTTCTTCGTGACCACGAAGCTGGCCGGCAATGTGGGGCCCGACGGTGCCGGGGTCACCTACTACAGCTACGCCTGGCTGCTGTTCCAGCTGCCGTACGCGGTAGTCGGCATCTCGGTCATCACCGCGCTGCTGCCGCGCATGAGCGCGCACGCCACCGAGCGGAGGTTCGGTCTGGTCCGGACCGACTTTTCCGCCGGGATCAGGCTCTCCTCCGCGCTCGTCGTGCCCTGCTCCCTGGTGCTCGCGGTGCTCGGCCCGCCCATCGCGATTCTCTTCCTCGGCCACGGCGGCACACACATCCCTCAAGCTCGCATCGAGGGCATCGTGTTCTCGGTGTTCTGCCTCGGCCTGCTGCCGTTCACGATCTTCCAGCTGCAGCTGCGGGTGTTTTACGCACTGCACGACAGCAAGACGCCCGCCCTCATCGGGCTGGCCACGATGTCGGTCAACATCACCGCGAACCTGGTGGCCGAGCACCTTGTCCCGAACCGCGATCTGGTCGCGGCCCTCGGTGTGGGATTCGGGCTGGCGAACCTGCTCGGAATCATTCTGGCCTGGCGGATCCTGAGCCGCCGCGTTGGCGGCCTCGACGGCCGAACCATCGGCAGCAGCGTGAGCCGGATGTATGCGGCGACCGTGCCAGCGGCACTGCTCGCCCTGTTCGTAAGCCTGCTCGTGGACAACGTGGTGTCCGGTCCCAGGGCTGCCTCGATCATCACGATCGTGCTGGGCGGCGGGGGCGCGCTCCTGGTCTACCTCCTGTTCGCCCAGGCCCTGCGCATCACGGAACTCACCGCGGTGGGCTCCACCCTGCGCTCCAAGTTGGGCCGATGACCGGTCGGGGCCCCGCCCGCGGTGCCCCAGCGGGCGTCGCACCACCGATAACGGCTTCGTCCCACCCCTGCCACATCGCTCCCGGCAGGTCCGATCGCCCCCTAGCATGGTGACGAGCATCATTGTCTTATCTGAGAGTCTTGAGCATCTACAGTCGGCGAGAGGAGATCGAGGGTCGGCGCGCCTTTGAATCGTGACATATGAGCACGTTCACCTCAGAACCGGGCACAAGGCTCGGCGGCCGGTACCGCCTAGAGGACCGGATCGCCGCGTCTGGGGGCTGGGCTGCCTGGAAGGCCATCGACGAGATCCTCGCGCGGCCGGTCAGCGTGATCACCTTCGCGCCGGGATTCCCGCGGCTGCAGCAGGTGGTGACGGCCGCCCGCGCGGCCAGTCGCCTCACCGACACCCGGCTCACCCAGGTCTTCGACGTGGAGGACAGCTGGGAGCACCCCTACATCGTGCTCGAATGGCCCGTCGGCGAGACACTGACTGATCTGCTGGCCGACGGCAGCGTCGACGCGCCCGCCGGGGTCCGGATTGTCGCCGAGGTCGCGGCGGCCATTGCCGGGGCTCATGCTGCCGGGATAGCGCACCTGTGCCTGCAACCCGAGGCGGTCAGGTGGACGGCAGCGGGCGACCTCAAGCTCACTGGCCTCGGCATCGACGCGGCCCTAGCCGGGATCAGCGCCGACGACCCCGAACTCACCGACACCAGGGGCCTCGGCAGCCTGCTCTACGCGGTCCTGACCGGCCTGTGGCCGGGCCCCGATCACCCGTACCTGCCGGCCGCGCCGATGTCGGACGGTGAGCCTCGGCGCCCCCGTCAGGTCAGGGCTGGTGTGCCCGGCGCCCTCGACGAGATCACCGCGCGAGCGCTCGGCCTGGGCGACCGCGAGAGCCAGTCGTTTACCTCGGCCCGCGAACTTGCTCAGGCCCTGGCCGCGGCGATTCCGCCGATGCCACTGCCGCCGGCCACTCGCTCGCGCCGGGACGCACCGCCCGCGGGCCGTACGCAGGCCCGGACGGTAAGGTCCGCCCCGCCCGCCGAGAACGGCTGGGACGGGCGCCGGACATCCGGTCATGACCGGGTAACCGGTGTCGGCGGCCCGCGGCGACGGCGCGGCCGGGCAGCCGCCGTGGCCGTCCTGGCGGTAGTGGTGGTGGTGGGTCTGAGCGCGGCCGCGGTGAAGCTACTGCACAAGCATGGTTCCGGCCATCCGACGGGAACGTCTTCACGCGGCGCGTCACATCAGGTCATAGCGCGGACACAGGTGCTGGTCCCGACCGGGGCGCAAGGTTTTGACGCATTGCGGACACCCGCCGAGGATCCGAGCGACGAGAACTCCAGCCTCGCCGTGAACCTGCTGAACGGCAGCAAGGCGGGCTGGAACACCGACTGGTACGGAAGTGCCGAGTTCGGTGGCTACAAGACGGGCACCGGCCTGATCCTGAACATGGGCAAGCCGGTACGGATCACTGCTGTGCAGATCCAGTTCGGTAGCGTCCCCGGCGCCGACGTGCAGCTCAAGATCGGCGACTCCGACACCAGGAGCGCGGCCAACGAGGAGTCGATGACGACCGTAGCGGCCGCGAACGACGTATCGGGACTGGAGAATTTCGCCATCGCCAGGCCGGTTACCGGCCAGTATCTTGTGGTCTGGTTCACGCAACTGCCGCCCGAGGCGCACACCCACGGCCGGTACCAGGCACAGATTTTCACTATCATCGTCCGCGGTACTGACTGACCGCCCCGCCCGGCCGGTCGGCGGTGCCCTTCGCCGGGGGGGAGGGACCTGCCACGGAGTCGGACAGCAGGCCAGCGGGGAGCGGGTTCCTGCCCGAGCCGCGCCAGCCGGCCGACGCGCGCGAGCGGACCGATGAACTGTCCGACGCCGATCTGCTCCGCATGCACATCGACGGCGACCCGGAGGCGTTCGGGCAACTCTTCCGCAGGCACAAGGACCGGCTCTGGGCCGTGGCAATCAGAACCCTGGGCGATCCGGAGGAGGCCGCCGACGCCCTGCAGGATGCTATGATCTCGGCCTTCCGCCGGGCCAGCAGCTTCCGCGGTGACTCGGCGGTCACAACCTGGCTGCATCGCATCGTGGTAAACGCCGCGCTTGACCGGATGCGCAGGCGGTCGGCGCGACCCGCGGTCGGCGGCGACGACGAGGAGTTTTTGGACAGCCTCGCCACGGGCAGGTCGCCGGTTTCCGACCCGTCGGGCACGACGGACACCCAGCTTGACGTGCTGGCCGCACTGCGGCATCTGGTTCCCGACCAGCAAGCCGCGCTCGTGCTGGTGGACATGCTCGGGTACTCGGTGGCCGATGCCGCCGAGGTGCTCGGCGTGTCGGAGGGAACCGTAAAAAGCCGCGCCGCCCGTGGCCGGGCGAAACTCCTGCCGCGGCTGGCGCATCTGCGCCCGGAGGGCCAGGAAGAGGGGAACCGATCTTCCGGCCCGCACGTCCTACCTGCACAGGAGGGGGGCGAGGAAACGCGATGACCAGGCATCCTGCGACCGAGACGCTGGCCGAGTATGCCGAGGGCGTGCTCAAACGCCGCACGGCCGTAAAGATCTCCTCTCACCTGGGCGGCGGATGCACGCGCTGCAACGGGAAGATCGTGCAACTGCGACAGGTCACGAGCGTTCTTACGCGTACAAGCGCGAAATTTGGTCCTATGCCCGACCAACTATCGGGCCGCATTGAGATGGCCATCGCCTCTGAGTCTGAGGCCAGGGTCAGCAGCGTGCCGC
This sequence comes from Streptosporangiaceae bacterium, assembly GCA_030038495.1. Classification (GTDB taxonomy): domain Bacteria; phylum Actinomycetota; class Actinomycetes; order Streptosporangiales; family Streptosporangiaceae; genus JAJYUU01. The sequence goes on along the minus strand of JASHOV010000612.1, from coordinate 13,625 downwards.
TGTCGGGCGAGGCCAGCCGCAGGGACCTGCCATCCCGCGACCAGCAGCAGGCACGCCGGGGCTGGCGTATCCCGGTGTTCAACTCGCCGCTGGCAGCCTCGCTGGCGGCCGTCGGCGCGGCCGTGGTCATCGCGGGCGGCGGCTACGAGATCGCCAGCAACCTGGGCCCGTCCGGCTCGTCGACGTCGTCGGCGACGGCACCGTCGGCACCGTCGGCACTGCATGCCAACGCGGGCTTCAGCGGGGCCGCGGGCGTGGCCAGCGGGGCCGCGGGCGTGGCCAGCCCTGCAGTTCGCTTCGGGCCGGCAGTCACTTTCCGGCATGCCGGCCACCAGGATTCGATCCACTCGGTCCAGACCAATACGAACTTCACGGCCGCATCGCTGATCGCCCAGGCCCGCACGGTGCTGGCCAACGTCCGCGAAAGCAACCTCAAGGCCTCCAATGAGGCGATGACGAGCCCCTACGCCGCACCCACGGCATCAAGCCCCATCGGCGCCGACCAGCTCCGCGTATGTGTCAGGAAGGTTGCTGCCGGGCACAACGTGCTGCTCGTGGATGTCGCCAGGTACGAGGGCAAGCCCGCCATAATCATCATCGTCGGCACCCCGCCCGATGGACCAGGGGTCATCTATGCCGCCGGCCAGGCCTGCTCGGCGGCCAACGCCGACATCCTGGGGCAGCAGGACCTCCCCCGCCCGTAGCCGGGTGCGAACGTGCCGGGTACGGTCATCCTGGTCTCTTCGCCCGGGGATCCGCGCGTCCTGGCGCGCGCTCCCGCGGTCGCCGCTAGCATCCCGGACGGGGCGGGAATCTCCGGGCCAACCTGGTGGTTGATGCCGGTGCCAGGTGAGAGGGGCAGGACATAAGTGACCGACGTTCGGGACATCATCATCATCGGATCGGGCCCGGCGGGTTATACCGCGGCCCTGTATGCCGCCCGCGCGCGGCTGAATCCGCTTGTGTTCGAGGGCTCGGTCACCTCCGGCGGCGCGCTGATGAACACTACGGACGTGGAGAACTTCCCCGGATTCCCCGATGGGATTCTCGGGCCGGACCTGATGGATCAGCTCCGCAAGCAGGCGGAGCGGTTCGGCGCGGAACTGGTCGCCGACGACGTGACCGAGGTTGACCTGAAGGCGAATCCCAAGGTCGTGCGCGTGGGCGAGGACGCCTACCTGGCCAGGTCGGTGATCATTGCGTCCGGCTCGGCCTACCGCGAGCTGGGCGTGCCCGGCGAGAAGGGACTATCCGGCCACGGCGTGTCCTGGTGCGCTACCTGCGACGGCTTCTTCTTCCGTGAGATGGACATCGCGGTGATTGGCGGCGGCGACTCCGCGATGGAGGAGGCGACGTTCCTTACCAGGTTCGCCAAGACCGTGACCATCGTGCACCGGCGGGACACGCTGCGCGCATCGAAGATCATGCAGGACCGGGCCGTCGCTAACCCCAAGATCAGGTTCGTCTGGGACAGTGAGGTCGTCGAGGTCCTCGGTGACGACCGGGTCACGGGTCTGCGGCTGCGGAACCTCAAGACCGGCGAGGAAAGCACGCTCCCGGTCGGTGGCATGTTCGTCGCTATCGGGCATGACCCGCGCAGCGAGCTGTTCGCGGGTCAGCTGGAGACCGACTCCGACGGCTACCTGCTGGTCGACAGCCCGTCGACGCGCACCGCCATCGACGGCGTCTTCGCCGCCGGTGACGTCGTCGACAGGACCTACCGGCAGGCGGTCACCGCGGCCGGCACCGGATGTGCGGCCGCGCTCGATGCCGAGCGCTGGCTCGCCGACCAGGAGGCCTGAGGCACTGGCTCGCAAGCTGCCGTCGCCGATGGCGGCGCGGATCACAACGAAACGAAGGGAAGTCCTGGACGTGGGCGCAACCAAGGCAGTAACCGACGCGACCTTCGAGGCCGAGGTACTGCAGGCCAGCAAGCCAGTCATCGTTGACTACTGGGCCGAGTGGTGCGGGCCGTGCCGCCAGGTCGCACCCGTGCTCGAGGAGATCGCCAGTGAGTACGCCGACAAGATCGATGTCGTCAAGCTGAACGTGGACGACAACCCGGCCACCGCGCAGCGGTACGGCATCATGAACATCCCGACGCTGACCGTGTTCAAGGACGGCGAGAAGGTCAAGGAGATTGTCGGCGCGCGGCCGAAGGCAATGCTGCTGCGCGACCTGGCCGAGTTCATCTGAGCCCGGTGCCACCTGGACCACCGTGCCACCTCGGCCGCCGGGGCCGTCCGGCGGTCCGGGTCGGCGGGCTAGCGGTCGTAGACGGTGATATTCCGTTGTGCGGGCAGCAGCGGAGCCGCCAGCAGGCCGATAGCGGCGATGCCCGCGATCATTATCCCCACCTCGTGCAGTGCCGCGACTGGTCCGTGCACGGCTGATTGCTGAGCGTAGACCGCCGCGATGAGGCCGATGCCGAGCGATCCGGCGATTCGCTGCCAGATGCTGAATAGCGTCGTCGCGTCGTTCAGCTCGGCCGGCCGCAGCGGCTCGGTCAGCACGGCGAGCAGCGGCGAGATTACCAGGCCGATCGAGACTGACCTGGCGGACAACAGCAGTGACGTGATAGCGAGCGGCGTCCGCGTGCCGATGGCCAGCAGGCCCAGGCTCGCCGCGGTCAGTACGGCGAACCCGGTCAGTACGGTCGTACGCACGGTGACCAGTCGCAGGACCCGCTGCCCCAGGGTGGTGGACAGGCCTGTGATGAGGCCCTGCGGAAGCATGGCCACGCCCGCGGCGAGCGCGCTGTGACCCTGTACGTCCTGCATGAATACCGGTAGCAGGAAGACGGCGGCAAACGTGACTACCGAGGCGGCCGCGCACAGCGTCAGCGCGAGTGCGCCACGCCCGGTTCTGGCCAGGGACAGATCCAGCGCCGGCTGCCGGGCCCGCGCCGACCATCGGGCGTACCCGGCCAGCAGCACGACGCCCGCAGCGATGGGCAGCCAGGCCGCCGTTGCCGTCCAGCCATCCGCTCCGCCCTGGCTGATGCCCAGAAGCAGCGCGGCAAGGCCGGCCGCGAGCAGGACCAGGCCGGTCCGGTCCAGACTCGCGCGACCTTCCGGAGTCGGCGCCATGCCCGCGGGGATACGGAGGACGGCCACGGCCGCCGCGACCCCCATCGGCACGTTGATGAGGAAGATGCTGCGCCATCCCACTGCCCCGATGAGTGCCCCGCCGACGCTCGGACCGAGCGCGGGCCCGAGGAACAGCAGCATGCCCGCCGTGGCCGGCATGGACTTGGTGGCCTCGCTATTCCCGAACAGCATGCTCATGGCCAACGGGACCAGGGGCGCCGCCACGAGTCCCTGGATGATCCTGGTGGCCACCAGGACCTGTACGTCCGGGGCCGCCGCGCAGGCCGCGGAGGCGAGCGTGAACGCGATTACACTGCAGCCATAGACCGGAAGCGTGCCGAACCGCCGGGAAAGGTATGCGGTCGCTGCCAGCCCCGTTCCCAGCGCGAGAAGGTAGCCGCTGACCGCCCATTGCACGGCCGGCAGACCGGCGTGGAGTTGTCTGGCGATCGGCGCCACCGCGACGTTGACGATGCTGGAATCGATCATGGACAGCAGCGGCCCGGCCAGCAGCGCGTACTGGACCACGGGGCTGAGGCGGCGGGCCGGCGCCGTCGAAGTCACGGCCGCAGCGGCCGCAGCGGAGCCGCTCACCGCAGGCCGGCCGCAATGTCCCGCAGGCTACCGAGCCACTGGCGCTCCTGCAGGGCACGCTCTGTCAGTTCGGAGGTCACCAGTGTGCTCCACAGCTCGGTGCCGGACCGCTCCCGTAGCCTCGCGAGCCGTCCCAGCCGCTCGGTCAGGGCGGCGTCCCTGGCCTCGAGTACTGCGAGCCGCTCCGGCTCGCTGAGGAACGCGAACTGGCCGAGGCGGGTCATGAACTCGACATCATCCTGTGCCGCGTCGGGCGGCATGTCGGCGAGCAGGTCATGCAGCAGGTCGCGGCCAACGTCGGTCAGCTCATAGACCTGCTTGGCCGGGCGCCCCTGCTGCTCGTGGGCGGTCCGCGTGACCGCCCCTGCCTCCTCGAACCGCCGCAGCGCCGGGTAGAGCGAGTTGTTGTTCAGCACGACGCCGGTGACGGCCTCCACGCGCTTGCGCAGCTCGTAACCGTGCGCCGGGCTGCCGGACAGATTGCGCAGGATCAGGATCTCGATGTAGGACACGTAGTCCAGGGTAACCTATTTATGTCCAGTGTAACCTAGTCCAGACTGGAGTTTTGTCGGCCTGCCGACGGCGACAGACAGCCACTAACCACTAACTTCCTAGCTCGACATATCTATACCGATGCCGTACTTGATCAATAGGAGTTGTTCAGCATCTGTTTGACGAGGTGGTCGAGCACCGCTGCGATCTAGCTTTTACGTGGGCCTGGTCCCGCCGCGCTGTGAGCCCGCCAGAGAGGCTCAGGCGAGCCGGAGGGCGCGCTCGGGTGACATCGAGCCCAGCAGCCGTTCCAGGGCGACCTCGACGTCCTCGCGCCACGACAGGGCCGTCTTGAGCTCCAGGCGCAGCCGCGGATACCGCGCGTGCGGCCGGACGGTCTTGAACCCGACCGCCAGCAGGTAGTCGGCGGGAACGACGCAGGACGGCTCTGTCCACTTCACGTCACCGAAGGCCTCGATGGCGCGGATGCCGCGCCGGGTCAGGTCCTTCGCGAGACCCTGGACCAGCATCCGGCCGAGCCCGCCGCCGGCGAACTCCGACATCACGTGGGCGGTCATCAGGAGCACGGCATCCGCGCTGACCGGGCTGGTCGGGAACGTGACGCAGCGTGGCGAGTAACTCGGGGGCGCGTACGTCATGTATCCGGCCGGCACGCCGTCAACATAGACGATCTTGCCGCAGCTGCCCCATTCGAGGAGGACGGAGGAAATCCAGGCTTCCTTCTCCAGCGCGGGATCTCCAACCTCCAGCGCCCTGGCCTGACTGACCGGATCAAGCTCCCAGAAGACGCACTTTCGGCATCGCGGCGGCACGTCATCGAGATTATCGAGGGTGATGCTGGCAAGACGGCGCGACACGGTTCGGTCCCCTGCGATTCGGCAGCCAGGATGGCTTGTGACCGGGACGCGGGCGCGGTAGCAGCCGCGTCTACCCGGCCTCAGGCCATCGTACCCACGTGAGGTCGCCGCAGTCCTGGCAGAACATCGTCTTCGGGTGGCCGGAGCCCGGGTTTCACGTGAATCATGAGGCTGCCGCCACTGCGGCGACGAGGGCATCGACGTCGGCCGCGGTGGTGTCGAACGCCGTCATCCAGCGGACCACGCACCGGCCGTCGCCGCCGGCCGACCACACGTGAAAGGTCCAGTCGGCCTGCAGGGCGCGGGCGCGGTCAGCGGAAAGCTCGGCGAACACTCCGTTCCCGTCCGCCGGGTAGGCCAGCCGGACGCCGGGCACTCCCGCGACCCCGGTCGCGAGCCTCGCGGCCATCGCGTTGGCGTGCCGGGCATTGCGCAGCCACAGGTCGTCGGTAAGCAGGGCGTCCATCTGGGCGGCCAGGAACCGCATCTTGGAGCTGAGCTGCATCTGCTGCTTGCGCAGGTACGCGGCCGGGGCAGCCAGATCCTCGGTCATGACCAGCACCGCCTCGACCCCCAGGGCCCCGTTCTTGGTGCCGCCGAAACTCAGGATGTCGGCGCAGGCAGCCAGATCTGCCAGCGTGCAGCCCAGGTGCGCGGCCGCGTTGGCGATCCGAGCACCGTCGAGGTAGACCAGCAGGTCGTGTTCCCGGCAGTATTCCCTGATGGCCTTGAGCTCTGCCAGCGAGTAGCAGGTCCCGACCTCGGTGAGCTGCGCCAGCTGAACGACGCGCGCCTGCACGTGATGCTCGTCGCCGCGTCCAGCGAGCCGGGTCGCGACCGCCTCGGGAGTCAGCTTGCCGTCCGCCGCCGGCACCGGCAGCAGCTTGCAGCCGAGTACCCGCTCGGCGGCTCCGCACTCATCCGTGTTCAGGTGCGACGAATCAGCGCAGACGACGCCCTCGTACGGGCGCAGCAGGAGGCTGATGCCAAGGACGTTGGCGGCCGTGCCGTTGAAGACCAGCAGGGCAGCCGCTGCGCCCGAAGCGGCGCGGATCCCGTCCAGTGCCCGCCGGGTCAGCTCGTCCGCACCGTAGGCGACAGCGTCGCCCACGTTGGCGGCGGCGACTGCGGCCATGATCGCAGGGTGCACGCCCGCATGATTGTCACTGCCGAAGCTCTTGCGTTCGGGGTTCAGGGCCGGCCCAGCCTTTCCTGCTCATCGCGCCCGCCTGCGCCCAGGCCCGGGGACATGCTCCGCACTATCCGCTCGAGATCGTCGAGCGAGGCGAACTCGACGACAATCTTGCCCTTCCGCTGGCCGAGCTCGACCTTCACCCTGGTGTCGAAGATGTCGGACAGCCGGTCGGCCAGGTCCTTCAGTCCCGGCGCCACCGGCGCCTTCGCGCCGGGCGCTCGCGGGCTCCTGGTCGGGCGCACGCCGAGCGCGACGATCTCCTCGACGGCCCGTACGGACAGGCCTTCCGCGACGATCCGGTGCGCCAGTTGCTCCTGCGCGACCGGGTCATCCACACCCAGCAGCGCCCGCGCGTGCCCGGCGCTCAGGACGCCGGCCGCAACCCGCTTCTGGACGGCCGGCGGGAGATTCAGCAGCCGGATCGTGTTGGAGATGTGCGGTCGGGACCGGCCTACCCGCCGCGCCAGTTCCTCATGGGTCGCGGCGAAGTCGTCGAGGAGCTGCTGGTAGGCGGCGGCCTCCTCCAGCGGGTTGAGCTGCTCGCGATGCAGGTTCTCGATCAGCGCGTTCCTGAGCAGGTCGTCATCGGACGTCTCGCGCACAATCGCCGGGATGATGTCGGCGCCGGCCAGCTGGCTCGCGCGCCACCGGCGCTCGCCCATGATGAGCTCGTACCGGCCCGGCGCGACCCTCCTGACCACCACCGGCTGCAGCAGCCCGACAGCGGTGATGGACGCCGCGAGCTCCGCCAGGGTGTCCTGGTCGAAGACCTGTCGCGGCTGCCGAGGGTTGGGAGTTATCGCCTCGACCGGCACTTCCTCCAGATAGGCCCCGGTGATGGCGGTGGTTTCGTCCTGCGGCTGATAGGCCGCGGGCGCGGGCGTGTAGCTGCCGCCGAGAGTGGCCGACGGCGGGCCCGTCGGGATCAGCGCTCCCAGACCCTTGCCCAGGCCACGCTTCGGTTGCGGCATCGTCCCTCTCCCTCGCGTCAGTGCCCGGGGTATTTCCCGGCTCAGCCAGCGGCCGGGGCCGCGCTGCGGACCGCTAGCTCCCGTGCGGCCTCCAGGTAGGCCAGCGCGCCGGTCGACCCCGGATCGTAGGTCATGACCGACTGGCCGTAGCTCGGTGCCTCGGAAACGCGGACGCTCCTCGGGATCACCGACCCGAGCACGACCGGGCCGAAATGCTCCCGCACCTCGTCCGCGACCTGGGATGCCAGCCGCGTCCTGCCGTCGTACATCGTGAGCAGGATCGTGGTGACCGCCAGGGTCGGATTCAGGTGGCTCCGCACCAGGTCCACCGTCCTGAGCAGCTGCTCCAGGCCCTCGAGCGCGTAATACTCGCACTGAATCGGGATCAGCACCTCGGGCGCCGCCACCAGCGCGTTGACCGTCAGCAGGCCCAGCGACGGGGGGCAGTCGATGAAGATGTAGTCAAGGCCCGACGCATCGTAGGCTGCCAGCGCGCGCGCCAGCCGGGACTCGCGGGCCACCAGCGGCACGAGCTCGATCTCCGCCCCCGCCAGGTCGATCGCAGCCGGAACGCAGTACAGCTGCGGATAGCCCGCGACCTGTCGCACCACCGAACTGAGCGGCATGCCGTCGACCAGTACGTTGTAGACCGACGAGAGGCCGGAATGATGGTCGATGTCGAGGGCGGTCGACGCGTTCCCCTGCGGGTCCAGGTCCACCACCAGCACTCGCGCGCCGTGCATCGCCAGGCTCGCCGCCATGTTCACGGCGGTGGTCGTCTTGCCCACGCCGCCCTTCTGGTTCGCGATCGTGATGGTACGGCACGAGGCGGGCCGCGGCCACTGCACCGCGCCCGAGCGCGCCACCACCGCCGCCTGCGCCGCCCTCGCTATCGGCGTGTCCGCCACAGCGTCCGGCAGTGATGGAATAGCCACCTGAACCTCACTCTCGCCTGACCCATCGCCAGCCCCGCCTACGTTATCCGCGCCGACGATCGCGCGCATCCCGCCCGAGCCCGAACTGGGTTGCGCCGGGGTTCCCTCTTCCCTGGCGCCAGCGCTCGCGGCGCCAGCGCCGTCCCGCCGGCCGGGGCTCGCGCCGCCGCGCTCACCGCCCGCTGTCGCTCCGCCCGCAGTTCGAGAGCGCACGGCACCGGTGCGCAGCCCTGTTTCACGTGAAACTCCCGCGAGAACCTGGCGCACCCGGCTCGCCGGCCCAGCCGGCCCACCGGCGCCTCCCCGCCCCGCCGTGTCCGGCCAGCCCAGCCCAAAGCCGTCCGCATCCACGGCCGATCCCGGCCGACCCGCTCGCCCCGGCCAGCCCAGACCAGGAGCGGAGTCCTCGCCCATGAGCCACTCCTTCTGCCGGGGGCCACAGAGCCGCTCTCCGCGGGACCGCTACCCTCCGCCGCGCCTGCTATTCGGCCGCGCCATCCGCCCGGATGCCGGTCCCGCGCCGCGCTGCCCGCCCGGTCGGCCAGCCCCCCGGCCCGCCGGACGACGACCCGTCCGCGCCGTCCGCGCCGAGGCGTGCATATCGGCCGGCGCCGACAACACCACCACTGTCGCAGCCGCGGCACCGTCCGCGCCAGACACTGCCGTAACCCGCGCTTCGGTCACGCCAAGGCGCCCGAGCGCGGGTCGTGCCCGCGCAAGCTCAGCCTCCGCCGACGCCCCCTTCATGGCCAGCAGCCGACCGCCCGGCCGCAGCAGCCCGAGGCACGGACCGGCCAGCTTCTCCAGCGGAGCCACGGCGCGTGCTGTCACCACGTCCGCCGCCATCCGGCCCGCAAGATCCTCGGCCCGGCCCCGAACGACCTCGGCATTGGCCAGACCCAGGTCCGCGACGCACTCCTCCAGGAACGTCACTCTCCGGGCCAATGACTCCACCAGGGTCACGCGTGCCGACGGGAGCAGCAGCGCCAGCACGATTCCCGGCAGTCCGGCGCCCGAGCCCACATCGACGATCCACGCCCGCGATGGCACTAGCCGTGCGACTGCAGCACAGTTCAGCAGGTGCCTGTCCCAGATCCGGTTCGACTCCGCCGGCCCCAGGATTCCGCGCTCCACACCCGGGCCTGCCAGCAGCTCCGCATACTGGACCGCCTTCGGCAGGGCCGCACCGAAGAGCGCTTCCGCGCCGGCCGGCGCACCGGAAGTGCTCCGTCCCGTCCCGTCTCCGTCCGGGCTCATTTCGCTGCCGCCCGAGCCATCGGCCATCATGCTGGATCTCCCGCGCCGAGGTGCCTCAGGCCGGCAGCACGACTACGCGCCGGTCTGGTTCCTCGCCCTCCGACTCGCTGCGCAGGCCCGCGGCCGCCACAGCGTCATGCACGACCTTGCGCTCGAACGGGTTCATCGCCCAGAGCCGCTTCGGCTCGCCGGTGCGCCGCACCTCCTCGGCGGCGTCCTGCCCGGCGGCCGCAAGCTCCGCCCGCCGCCGCTGCCGGTAACCTCCGACGTCCAGCATCATCCGCGTACGGCTCCCCGTCTGCTGGTGCACAGCCAGCCGGGTCAGCTCCTGCAGGGCCTCCAGCACCTCGCCGCGCCTGCCGACAAGCTCCTCGAGTGTCGCGCCGACCACAGAAACGACCGCCCGGTCGCCCTCGACGTCCATGTCGATGTCGCCATCCAGATCCGCGACGTCCAGCAGGCCCTCTATGTAGTCGGCCGCGATCTCTCCCTCCAGCTCCAGTTCGGCCACCGACGGCTCACCGCCCTCGCCCGCCTCCGCGTCCGTGCCTGCGTCGGCCGCACCGTCAGCCTCACTGGCCACTGCACCGGCCGCGTCACCCGGCTCGTGGCCGCCGCCGGCCAGGTCCTCTGATTCGGTCAGGGCGTCCTCGGCCGCGGGCCCGGTCTCATGCGCCACCACATCTTCCTGCTGGCTCATGCCAGGCCCTCCCTCTCGTGCCGTTTGCTCGTGGATCCGACCTTCAAAGCTGCTGGCGCTCAGCGTTTCCCGCCGCTCCGCTTACTGCGCGTCTGCCGCTGCGTCTGATGCCTCACGAGCTTAACCTCGGGCTCGGCCGGTGGTGGCTCAGGTTCCGAACGCTTACCCAGCCGGCGCAGCATGCTGCTGCTGCCGCCGCCGGCCGTGGCACCGTTGCTGGCCGCACCGCCGCGCGTCCCCGTCGCCTTTCCCGCGGTCGTCGGCCGACCGTTCGCCCGCTGCGCCCGCGACGACCCGGCCGTCAGGGCGCTGGCCGTCGCCGTGCGCCCGGTCCCCCTGCCCGCGCCAGCCGCGGCCGTGTCCGCGCCGTCCGCGGCGGGCGGCGTGTAGGGGTAGCGCTGGCCGAGGATGTACTGCTGGCCCAGCGTCCAGATGTTCGTCGTGCACCAGTACAGCACCAGCCCGAACGGCCAGTAGAGACCCGTCAGCGCGAACAGCGGCATGATGTATGCCATGTACTTCTGCGTGTTCGCCATCGGGTTATCGGGCGTGGCGGCCGGCATCATGCCGCGCTTCATGCTCTGCCGGATCGTCAGATAGGTGGTCGACATGCTGACCACGACCGCCGCCAGGATGACGAGCTTGGCATGCAGCGGCACATTCACCCCGTCGGTGAACAGCACCTTGTCGTACAGGTGCGCGCCCAGGATCTTCGCGCTGTGGCCCGCGGCCACGACCGCGTACGGCAGGCCATCACTGGGCTTGGTGTGCGGCTTCCAGTCGGCGATCGCGCGCAGGACGCTGAACAGCGAGAAGAACAGCGGCAGCTGAAGCACGAACGGGAGGCAGCCCATCAGCGGGTTGACACCCGCCTCCTGGTACAGCTTCATCGTTTCCTGATTCAGCGTCTGCTTGTCGTTTTTGTACTTCTTGCGCAGCGCTGCCATCTGCGGCTGGAGTGCCGACATCGCCCGGGTTGTATGCATCTGCCGGATGAACAGCGGCACCATGAGCAGCCGCATGAGCACGACCAGGATCACGATGGTGAGCGCCCACGTCCAGCCGCTCGAGGCGCCGAAGGCCGGCTTCAGCACGTAGTAAATGTGCGTCAGCACCCAGCCGACTGCGTCATATAGCGCGTCCAGTGGGTTCACCTGGTTAGCTCCTCGCCCTTTAGTCCTGCCACATGTTCACAATCAGCAACGTCCGGCGGCTCCGCCGCGCTTCCCGCCGCGCCAGATCCGCGGGCCTGCGGTGAGCCCGGGACGAAGTCAAGTCCCCCGGAGTGGAACGGGTGGCAGCGGGCCAGTCGCCGCGCCGCCAGCCACGAGCCTCGTACCGCACCGTGCAGTTGCACGGCCTCCACCGCGTACGCGCTGCACGACGGATAGAACCGGCATCGCGGACCCAGCAGCGGGCTGACGAACTTCCGGTAGCCCGCCAGCAACACCAGCAGCACGCGCGCCGCCGATGAGACCTGCCGACCACCGCTACCGGCCGGCCCATTCCCCACCGGCGATGCAGTCGCACCAGCCTGCACGCCATTCCCAGCCACCACAGCGCCGGCCACCACAGCGCCGGCCACCACGGGCCCGGCGGGTACCACCGTCTGCCCTGGCATTCCCTGGTCGTCCGGGAATACTGTCCCTCCCGGTCGCCCCGTCTCGCCTGGGTGCACCGCCCGATCCGGCGCCGCGGTACGGTCCGTGCTCACGGTCATCCGCTCGCCTTCCCCTGCCGCCGAAGCAAAGCTCCGATTACCAGGTCGAGGTCGGCGGCAAGATCCGCCTGGCAGGCCGTAGACGCGCGCGGGCCGGCGCGCAATACAAGCAGGCTACCTCCCGGCAGCATGCACAGGTACCCGCGAGCCAGGTGCCGTAGCCGACGGCGTACCCGGTTCCTCACCACAGCGGGCCCAACCGCACGGCTGACCACAAATCCCACCAGGGCCTGCCGGTCCGAGCCCGGCTCCACCAGCAGGCTCCCGGAAAGCAGTGGCCGGCCGACCCTGCTTCCGCGCCTGCTCGCGGCGTCGAAGTCAGCCCGCCGCCGCATTCGCGCCGCTGCGGGGAGCATGTCTGTGCGCTGGCGGTCGCGTCCTCAGACGCTGACGCGCGCGCGGCCCTTCCGGCGCCTGGAGGCCAGGATCGCGCGGCCAGCACGAGTCCGCATGCGCAGCCGGAAGCCATGCGTCTTCGCCCGACGGCGGTTGTTCGGCTGGAACGTACGCTTGCTCACTGGGACTCCAGATGACGGCAGGTCTTGGTGCTCAGGTCAGTGTGCTCAAGACAGCGAGGGACGGGACGCATCATGCCCTTATTCAGGCCGCGCTTAAGCTTCGCCGGACTTGCCGGACCCATACACCGTACGCGCCCGGCCGGGAGCCGGTCAAACCGGCGACGCCGACGGTCCGGCTCCGCGGCCGCGGCCGGCTCGGGTCAGGCCCCGCGATGCGGCCCGGGCTGCAACTCGGCCGCGGCCCAGTGGCTCAGATCCCCGCCGCCGGCCGCCGACAAGCTGCGGACGAGATCGGTCCTGCCGACCACCCCGCGGGCACTGTCACGTACCAGAAGGCCCAGCCCGTCCAGAACCGCCTGCCTGCCGATCATCGTCTCCAGTTGCCGGAGAGGTGCGGCGCTCTGGGCATAGGCATCGTCAGGCAGCCTGTGTGACGTGCGGGCATTCCAAGGGTCGACGCCCGGATAGCGCGCCTGCAGGGCCGAGCGGCTGACGTAGGTCACGACGGCCTCTTCGAGCCATTCGTCGGTGGCCGGCTGAAACTCCACCTCTCCACCGAACCAGGCATGCCCGAGTTCGTGAGCAAACACGGTCGCCAGGTAGATCTCCAGGTCCTCATGCTGGCTCAGCACCGAATCGCGCACGGTCAGCAGTCCGGGCGCACCAAATGCCAGCGCCGTGAACTCCGGCACAAACGCGATGTCCCACTTACGGTCGGGGAGCGTTATGCCAAGCGACCGCTCGTAGAAGCTCAGCGGCTGCTGAAAGAACTCACCGCTCAGCACCTCGGCCAGCCGCCCGGCGGCAGACGGCAGGGCGTACGTCGAGACCGCCAGGCGTGATCCGTCGGTACGCGCGCAGCCAAACACGGGTCCTGCAGAAAGCCCCGCGCACAGACTGAACAGGAAGGGCGCGATCGGCCTCGTGGGCGCGAACGTCCAGTACGCCGACGTTCCGCCGGGTGATCTCCCGGCCAGCGGGCCGTTGGCGATGCACGTCCATCCGCTCGGTGCGCGGACGGACAGCGAGACGGGCGCCCGCGCGTCAGGCTTATCGAAGCAGCAGAACATATGCGGCGCGCCGCCGGGATAGGCCCTGCTGCATGCGTACATCGAGCCGTCGGGTCCGTATCCGCGGATCAGCCCGATGCCGCCGACCATGGCGTAACCGAACTCGGCCTCGACAACAAGGGTGTTCTCGGAGTCGAGCCGACGCAGGTGAAGGTGGCCGTCGTTGTCGTGCTGGATGCCGGTCCCGTTCAGCTCGGCCCGCGCGA